>JACOTG010000010.1 GCA_016178505.1 Planctomycetota bacterium | reverse complement strand
CCGGATCTCGTCGATTGGATCGCGGGAGGCGACATCGCTTCTCCCACGCTCGTGCTTCGCTTCCAGAAGCGTCTTCCGCCCGGCGCCCGCATCGCCGCCGTGTGGACGGCCGACGCGGGCGCGCTGCCCGAGTCGCTCATCGTGCGTCCGCTCGCGGTCGTGGAATCGCGCTCGCTGCGCGGGACGATTCGCATCGACGCGGGAGAGGGCCTAGCCACTCGCCTTGAGGCGGCGACGGGCGTCACGGCGGTGCCGATCGCCGAACTTGCCGAGCCTGCGCCCGGTCCCGGACTGGAGCCGCGACTCGGCTTCCGATTCGAATCGGCCGCCGGAGCCGAGGCGAGCCTCGTCGTCGATCGAGCCGTCGCGAGACTGACGGTGGAAACGTTGACCCTGGTGACGGTCGAGCCTCACCGCACGTTTTCTCGAATCGAGCTGCGATACGACGCTACCGGCGCTCCCGTGTCGGAGGTGACGTTTCAGTTGCCAGCGCTTTCGGGGCCACAACCGGAGATCACGGCCGCGGGGCTTCGTCGCGTCGACGTCGGTGGGGAGATCGACGGAAAACGCCGGTATCACGTCGTGCTTCAGGCGCCGCGTCTCGGGCGCATCGCCGTTTCGGCTTTCCTGGAAGAAGCTCGCGAGGCGGACTCGCCGTCGGCGCCCCTTCGAGCCGAGACCGAAGGCGCGGAAGTCGTCGCGCGATTCGTCGTGATCTTCCGTGGGTTCATGCCGGGGACACACGGCGGAAGCGCCGGCGAGCTGCTCATCGACGAGTCGCGAAGCGTCGAGGAGATGCCCGTGGCCGAAGTCTCGAGTCGGTGGCAAGTCGACCTCTCCGGGGCGGAGCGCGCGTATCGCGTTCGCGCGGACGACGGGTCGCTTCGCTTTCGCGTCGTCAGGCACGCCGAGGAGAAACTCCTCGACGCGATCATCGACGACTACTCGCTCACGGTGCTCGTGCTGCCGGGTTCCGAAATCCGCGAGCGAGCCTCGTTCCGACTTCAGAATCGCACGCGCCAGTATCTCGAGCTGACCCTACCGGATGGCTCGCGGCTCTTGTCGGCGTTCGTGGGCGGCCGTCCGGTCAAGGCGGTGCGACGGACCGAGAAGACCGGGGGCGAATCGATCCTCCTGCCGCTTCGCCAATCATCCCCCGGTGAGGTGGCGACGACCGCGGAGGTCGTGATCTCGATGTCGACGAGCGAGACGCGGGACTTCGCGATCGCATTCCCGAGGCCGCGCGACATTCCGGTTTCGGCAACTCACGTGAAGGTCATCGGCCCGCGGGGCTCCACGCTCGACGTCGACGGGAACCTCGAGGAGATCGTCGCCGCCATCGCCGCAGCGGACACCCTGGAGACGTTGCTCGGCGAGCGACAGCGCCTCCAAACCGTGATCGCGCGCGGCGGCGAAAAGGAACGGGAAGTGGCGCTCGAGAACTTCGCCCTCAACCAGAGCCAGGTCGAGACCGCCGTCAAGGAAGCCGAGGCGGCGCAACAGCTCGCCGAGTCCGAGGTCCGGCGCATGGCCGGTGGTGGTGGCAAGAAGGCTCAGGTGGCCCAGTCGCAAGTCGCGTCGAACGAGGTTCGCGTTCTTCGCCTCGCCGAGGAGGCGAGGAAACAAACAGCGCCAGTGCAACGCGCCGAAAACGCAAAGGAGCCGAGACAGTCGATCGCCGGAAAGTCCGTCGTCACCGAGGATCTCGCCAAGCGTCTCGGCGGCGACGAACTCGACTTTGCGAAGGACGTCGCCCGGCAGACTCCAGACGGCTCTGTGGACTTTCTCCTCGGCAAGGCGGAGAAAAAGCTCGATGACGTCGCGGCGAAATCGGACGCGGAGAACGACGAGCGCAAAAAGAACCGGGCCCTGGTCGATCGGTTCGATGCCGACAAGAAAGTCGTCGACGCCGTCACTCGAGACGGAAGCAGAAGCGACGCGATTCCGGAGTTGAACAACCTCGTGGTTCCCGACGAATTCGCCGCGGCAACTTCACCGTCTCCGACGTCGCCCACGGGACGTTACCGGCTGAAGCACGCCGTCGCAGAGGACGTTGGCAGAACGACGGGCGAGATTCGAGCCGGTCAGTGGCGACTCGCCGGGTTCGAAGCGGGGCTGTTGCCGCTCGCCATCCGTCTCCCGGAAATGGGCTCCGTCGTCACGCTGAAGAAGCTCGGCGGCGACGCCGTGCTTCGCGTTCGTGTGCGCGAAGAGAACGGCACTGGCACGCGCGTGCTTCGGATCCTCGGATGCGCGGCCGGAGCGCTGATCCTCCTCGGGATCCTCGATCGGCTGTTGCAGGCGCTTGGCTCGCGCGTTCGTTGGCGTCGCGCCACGCGGGCGTGACGATCACGCCTCGCCGTTGGCTTCCGCCTCGGCTCGACGCACCCGCGCGTGCTTGCAGATCCCGCGCTTGCTCGGTCCCTTCACGAACTCGACGAAGCGGCGCACTTCCGGAACGCTCGTTTCCTTGTCGATCAGCTCGATGGCGTGAGTCATCGGGAAACCCGAGCGATAGAACGTCTTGTAGGTCTGCTTGATCGCGGATTGGGCTTCCGTGGACATGCCCGAGCGTTGGATCCCGACGCGGTTGATCGCACGAATGGTCGAGTTGCCTTCGAGCAGCATGTACGGCGGCACGTCCATGGTGACCCGCGCGAGCCCGCCGATCATTGCCAGCGTCCCGATCCGGCAGAACTGATGGACCGCAGCACCGCCAGACAGGATCACGTGATCCTCGACGTGTACGTGCCCTGCGATGAGTGAGCAATTAGACGTCGTCACGTGGTTCCCGATGACGCAGTCGTGAGCGACGTGCGAGCACGCCATGAAGAGATTGTCGCTGCCGATGACCGTCGATCCGCCTGGGACCGACCCACGATGCAGGTTGGCGAACTCGCGAACGATGTTTCGATCTCCCATGATCAGGAAGGTCTGTTCGCCCTTGAACTTTCGATCCTGGCTGACGTGGCCGACGACCGCGCTCGGGTGGATCACGCATTCGCGGCCGATCGTCGTGTTTGCTCCGATGAACACACCGGGGTAAAGACGCGTCCCTGCGCCGATTCGGACGTTTTTCTCGATGAAGACGTTCGGGCCGACGTCGACCGAAGCATCGATGTCGGATTCCGGGTGGATGACGGCGGTCGGATGGATCGGCATCTAGCCCTCCGTGGACGCTCGCACCTCCCACTCTTCTCGCAAACGAGTCGGTCTCGAGCGCCGTTCCTTGGCTCTTCGTAGACCGCTCAATTTACGAGATCGGCTCCCTCTCGACAAGCCGCAGGCGGAATCGTGGGGATTGACAGGGAGAAAGCCCTTTCGATATGTTTCCGAGCCCGTTGAGTCCAGCGTGTCCGACCCGCAAGGGACGGCGTCAATGATCGAAGTCGACAAACTGTCGCGCCTGTACGGCGGAACCGTCGCCGTAGATCAGATCTCGTTTCGCATCGAGAAGGGTGAAGTCGTCGGGTTCCTCGGCCCGAACGGAGCGGGGAAGACGACCACCATGAAGATGCTGACGGGCTATCTCTTCCCCTCGTCCGGGTCCGCGCGCGTCGACGGCATCGACGTGGTCGAATCGCCGCTCGAGGTCAAGTGCCGAATCGGGTACCTGCCGGAAAACGCGCCGCTCTACACGGACATGACGGTGCTCGAGTATCTGCGCTTCGTCGCCGACGTGAGGCAGATCCCGCGCAACGCTCGCCGTTCCGCGATTGCCGAAGTCGCGGCGTCGTGCGGCGTCGAGCCGGTCATCGGCAAGGTGATCGGGACGCTCTCCAAGGGCTTTCGCCAGCGAACCTGCCTGGCTCAGGCGCTCCTCCACAAGCCCGCCGTTCTCATCCTCGACGAGCCGACGACCGGCCTCGACCCGAATCAGATCCTCGAGATTCGTCAGCTCATCCGCGACCTCGGCAAGGAGAGGACCGTCATGCTGTCGACCCACATCCTTCCCGAGGTCGAGGCGGTGTGCAGCCGCGTGCTGATCATCCACCTCGGGAAGATCGTGGCGGACGGCACCCCCGAGACCCTGCAGCGACAGGTTCGCAAGGGCGACATCGTGCGGCTTTGCGTGCGGGGCAACGGTCGCGACGTCGAGAAAGAGCTGCTCGCGACACCCGAGGTCGCGAGCGTGAAGCTCGTGTCCGGATCCAACGGTGACATCCTCCAGTTCGAGGTGACGACGGGTGTCGACCGGAGCATCACCGAAGACCTCTTCCGCCTCGCGGTCGCGCGCGGCTGGACGCTTTCCGAATTGCGCGCCGAGCAAGCCTCGCTCGAGGACGTTTTCGCGCAGCTCACCACGAAAGAGGGATCGTCGTGAGAAACATCGTCGCGATCACGAAGCGGGAGTTTGCTTCGTACTTCAATTCGCCCATCGGATACGTCGTGCTGATTCTGTTCCTCGGCATCAGCGCGTGGCTGTTCTTCTCGAACTTCTTCGCCGAGAGGACGGCAACGCTCGATCCGTTCTTCGGACAACTCCCGCTCCTTTTCCTGTTCTTCATTCCGGCGTTGTCGATGAGGCTCTGGTCGGAGGAAAAGAAGCTCGGGACGCTCGAGCTATTGCTCACGCTGCCGATTCGGCCGACGGAAGCAGCCATCGGAAAATTCCTCGGCGGGATGGGGATCATCCTTCTCGCGCTGGTGCTGTCGGTGTCGTTGCCGATCACCGTGTCGATCTTCGGCAAGCTCGACTGGGGGCCGGTGGTGGGAGGCTATGTCGCCGCACTTCTCATGGGGAGCGCGTATCTCGCCCTTGGCATGTTCGTCTCCGGTTTGACCGAGAACCAGGTGATCGCCTATCTCCTCGGGGCACTCTCGGGATTGGGCTTCTATCTTCTCGGCACCGACGTCGTGGTCGACCACGTTCCGTACTGGCTCGCGCCGTGGGCGATGAACCTCTCGGTCTCGTATCACTTCGAGAGCATCGCACGAGGAGTGATCGACTCGCGCGACCTTCTCTACTACGCGGCCTTCGCAGTCTTCTTCCTCACGCTGAACGTGAAGGCGGTCGACTTGAAGCGCTGGGGATGAGCGAGCGAGCATGAAGCTGAATCGCGCCACTGCGGTCCTGAATGCCATCATCGGATCGATATTGCTGGCCGGAGTGTTGGCGTTCGCCGGACTCGATTCGTTGCGGCACTTCGCGCGAACCGATCTCACGGCCGACCAAGTCTTCACGTTGACCGACGCCACCAAGCAAGTCGTGGCTTCGCTGGACAAGTACCCGTTGAAGATCACGGCGTACTTTTCCGAGCGTCTCCCGAAGACGATCAAGCCACGAATCGATTGGATCCGCGACTTGCTCAGTGAGTACAAGGCGTTCGGTCATGGCAACGTGAAGGTCGAGTTCGTGGATCCCGGCGCGCCCGACTTCAGCCCGGCCGAAAAGGACAACGTCGAGAAGGGCTATGGCGTTCGACCCATCGAGCTGCGGGAGATGGAGAAGGACAGCGCCGTTGCGCTCAAGTGCTATTTGTCGATCGTTCTCGTCTATGGCGACAAGCACGAACGCATCGACCTGTTCGACGAGAAAGAGCCGTTGCTCGACCCGAGCGGCACGCTGCTCGGGTTCGAATATGCCCTCACGCGATGCATCGTGAAAGTGTCGCAGGAAGAGCTCAAAGGGGTCGGCGTCATCGCCGACAAATCGACGCCACCGCCTAAGCAGCCGGATCAGGATCCGGGCACGGGTTACCGTCACATCAACGATTTGCTCGAGAAGCAATACCGAGTGCGGGACGTCGACGTGAAGCGAGGTCAACTGGTCCCCGACGACATCGACACGCTGATCGTCGCAAAGCCGAAGAACCTCTCCGAGCGCGAGGCGTTCGAGATCGACCAGTTCGTCATGCGGGGCGGCAAGCTCATCGTCTTCGCCGACCACTACGACGCGGACGTCGGTCAGGGAATCAAGACGAAGCCGATCACGACGGGCATCGATGCACTTCTCGAAGGCTACGGTCTGAAGCTCGGCGGAGAAATGGTCGCGGACGTGATGTGCGGAGCCGTGATGCGCCGGCTGAACGCGATCCTGACGCAGCAGTTCGCGTATCCGTTTTTCGTGATCGTCGGACCCGAGGGGTTCGACACGGCCAATCCAATCGTCTCCCACTTGAAAGGCGTTCAGCTTCCGTGGGTGAGCCCCGTCGACATCGTCGCCGACAAAACGCAAGGCAACAAAGTCGACAAGCTGATTCGGTCTTCGGCGAACTCGTGGACTGCCACGGACGGGACGTTCGTCGAGCTGGCCAGGGTGGAGCCTCCGTCGGGAGCGCAGACCGGATCACGGATCCTCGCGGCGGCAGTGAGCGGCAAGTTCCAGTCGTCGTTCGCCGGGAAGCCGATCCCGAAGCCGTCCAACGCGGACAAACCGAAGAAGCCCGGTGAACCCGACATGCCCGACTCGTCGGAAGAGATCGAAAAGGCGGACGCTGCTCGGCAAGTCGTCGCTACGAGCCCCGACACGCGCGTCATCCTCTTCGGCTCCGGAACCGTGATCAACGATTCGTTCCTCACGAGCCCCCAAACCGGACTTTTCTCTCAGTCGTTGCTCCTGAACGCCGTGGACTGGTGCACGGTCGGAGATCAGTTGATCGGGATTCGGACGCGCGCCATTCAGAACGAAGGAATCGAGGAAGTGAGCGATTCGAAGAAGGGGATTGCGCGTTGGTCGAACGTCCTCGGCCTGCCGGTACTTCTCCTGATTTTCTGGGCCATTCGCCGGTTCTTCCGCGGGCGAGCCGGCGCGACGTACCTGTCGGCAGCGAGGGGCTGAGGCCATGACTCGATCGAACGTCGTCCTCCTCGTCGTTCTCCTGGCTCTCGCCGGATACTACTTCGCGTTCGAGCGTGCTGGCTCGGTGTCCGGGGCCGCCCCGACCGTGACGCTGACCTTGTTCCCGGAGTACGACCCGAACACGGCCGAGCGCGTCGAGATCAGCGAAATCCAAAAAGTGTACCCTGCGCAGCCCACGACCCCGGACGCCGCCAAGCCCGCGAAGACCGAGCCCGAGGACAAGCTCGTGACGCTGACGCTGAAGAAGGCCGGGGACCAGTGGGTCGTGGCGACGAGTGGCGACTACCCGGCAAAGCCCGACAAAGTGAAGGACGCGCTCTCGAAGATCCAATCGTTTCGTCGCGGCGAGAGCTACTCCTCGAATCCCGGCAGCCACGCGAAATTCGGCGTCGACGAAAAGGGCAAGCGTGTGAAGGCGTTTGGTCCCGGCAACAAGCTCGTGGCCGATTTCTTCGTCGGCAAGGCCGGCCACGGCCTGCATTCGACCTTCATTCGCGCGGCGGACTCCAAAGACGTGCTCCTCGTCGATGAGCCGCTCAGCACGACCTACGCCACGTTCAAGAACAACTGGTTCGACAACGCGATCCTGCCGGCGATCGATCCGAAAAACGTTGCGACCTGCGAAGTGAGCTGGGCGATTCCCCCCGCGGCCGACGCGGCGGCGGGGACCGCGCCGACGACCGGCGGCGTGACGCTCGCGCGGAAAGGGGACAAGGACTGGGAGGTGACGGCGCCCGAGAGCTACAAGGCGAAGTGGAACCTCGCGGAGGGATTCGTGCGCGCGATCACGACGATTCGATTCGAGGACGTCGTGAAGCCCGACGCGTCCGAAGCCGGCTTCGACAAGCCGATGCTCCACGCGCTCGTGACGCTCGCCGACGGCGCGAAGCACGAACTGTTCGCCGGCGCGAAGACGAAGGACGGAAAGGTCTATCTCAAGAAGGCGGGGAGCGAGTTCGTGTTCCTCGGCAACTCCGGTCTCATCGAGAATCTGCCGAAGCGGATCGACGGCCTGCGCGAGCTGCCCGACGTTTTCGGTCCGCCGCTTCCGCCCCCGGACGCGCCGTCGACCGAAAAGCCCGCAGCGTCGAGCCTGACTCCGGGTCGCAATTGGCTCTTCGAAAAGCTCTTCCGGGAAGCGCCCGTGGTGCTCGTCGCCAAGGTGACCTCGGATTCGACGTTTGAAATCGCGCACACGGATCCACCGATCGCGACGCCTCCGCCTTACCGCCAACTCCAACTGTCGGCCCAAGAGGTGTTCAAGTCGCCGAAGCCGATCGAACAGGGTGCCTTCGTCATGGTGCACTACTCGTGCACGACGAACCCGGGCGAGAAGCCGATTCCGATCGCCGCATTCGAGAAGGAACGCAGCTACGTCTTCTTCCTCAAGGAAGATTCGAGCAACAAGATTCAGCCCTTCTACGTGTTCGCCGGATCACCGGACGAAATGTTCTTCGATTGGCTTGCCGACAATCCGCTTCGCGAGAAGGCTCGCGCGCTCGCCGGGAAGTGATCCCGAGCGTCGAAGGAGAATCGAACGCGGCCTAGAACCGCGTCGGGATCGGGCGCAGGCGGAGCGGCGGCTCCTTTGGCTCCTTCGGGAGCGCGGTCCGATCGCCCGTCGCTCGCAGGATGAAGTTGGTCAGCGCCGAACGCGGATTCTCGATCGGCCCGTAGACGTGCACGGCGAAGAACGTTCCCTTCAACCAGTCGAGCACCCAGTCGATCACCCAGAGCTTCAGGTCGGGAGCGATCGTCGTCTTGAAGATCAGGTCGAGAGTGCCGTCCATGTCGAGGGTACCGGTTCCCTCGAGCGACATCGCGAGGCTCGAGAAATCGAATCTCTGAAAATCGACCACGCCGTCGCGCACGGCGAACTCGACGTCCATGTCGCGAAATGCAGGTCGGCTCTTGATCGACAGGAGCCGCAGTAGGGAATCGATGAGCGGAAGGCGCAACAAGCGCCCGTCGCGCACCCGCAATGCACCCGACGCCTCGAGATCCACGATGCTCGAGCCCGATCCGTGAAAGTCGATGTTCGTGCGCGCCGTTCCCTTGACGTCGGATTGACCGGGGAAGAGATCGGCGGCGAGCTGCTCGGCATCGACCTCGACGATCCCGAGATGTCCTTCGTATTGCGTCGGCTTGCCGAGGCGGATCAGAACTTTCGAGTCGCGCTGGACGATCTGGCCTCCATAGAAGTCCCCGCTGATGCGATATGCCAAGAACGTGCTGGGCCGCCCCATCAGCCGTGCCGACACTTTGCTGACCTTTCGACCGAGGACTTGGAGATCCATGTTCGAGACGTCCGCGTCGATACGCAGCGTCGATCCGAAAAGATCCGCCTCCGAGACCTTGATCGTTCCGTTCATCTTCTCGATGTCGACGCCGGTCGACACTCGGAAGTCGTCGAGTCCGACGTCGCCTTCGAGCTCGACGTGCCACCGGCCGTCGTCGTGCCACGCACCGGCGTGGAGGCCGGACAGCGCGATCTTGCCCGCGGCTTTGACCTTGGCCAGTGCCTCCGCGACGTTCGGCGCGAAGATCGCGTAGACGCGGTCGTCGACCGGCAGCTCGGAAGCGTCCACGGTCACCTGGAGTCGGTCGATTCCGTCGCTCGACAGCTCCGCCGTTCCTTCGTGCAGTTGGAAGGTGCCCATGCCCATCTTTCCTTCCAGCGCGTTCACGACGAGGTGATCGCCGATGAGAGTGATGCCGGGTGACGTCTCCGCTGCCCACGCCGGCAGTTTTCCCGGGTCGGGCGTGCCCGATCCGTCGCCGATCGACTCGAGGTCGAGCGAGGGCGCTTCGCCGGCGAGTCGAATGTCGGTCGCCGGGTAGGGGAGCAGCTTCGACTCCACTCGCAGCCCCTCCGGATCGACGTGAAGCAGCGTGCGCGGCTCACTCCCCGGCTCTTCGACGTACCGATATCGCATGCCCGTCGTGCCCGCCGGATGGAGTTCGTCGAGGACGCGCCCGAACGAGGACATCTTTCCCGATCGCACGGCCTCCTCGAACGTGGAGTCGATGACGAGACCAGTGGCGGCGAGGTCGATCAATATCCGGATGGAATCGCCTTTGCCACGGATGTCGCCGTCCATTCGCACGCGGCCACCCGTCTGCGGCACGCCGTGAGCGTCGAGGATCTCGACGTGATCGCCGTCGAATCGAATCGTGCCTTCGATTTCGGAAACAGGAAATGGAAACGGCGCGTAGCGTGCGGAGCCGTGGACGAATCGCCCGGTGCCGCGGCTTCGGACGCGTTCGTTCGGGCCGACCGCCCGCGTCTCCTCGTAGTGGAAGTCCGCGGTGCCTTGCGCTGCCAGCTCGTCCCAAAGATCCGCGACGGATTTCTGGACGACGGCGATGGCGTTCTTGAACGCGAGGTTCAACGGCACGTTCGTCGCATCGACCCGGATGTCGCGCGCCGCGTCGTCGCCGGGGCCCACGACGTGCGCGTCGACGTGAAACTCGGCCGGCCCATTGTGGGCAACGACCCCGGTGATGGTGGCGTCGTCGCCGAGGATGTGTACGGACCCAGACACCTTCTCGAGCGGATACGGAAAGCCGTCGAAGGTGAGCGCCGCGTCCTTGAGGATGGCATCAACCTCGGTTTGCGTGTGTTGGTTCGGTCCGGCCGGCTGCGTGATCGTGGCCTTCACGTCGGCCTTGCCCGACAAGCGGAAGCGATCGAAGGTCGCGCGGGCCTTGGGATCGAGGGCGGATCGAAGCTTGTCGTCGAGCGCGACGTCCTTGCCGTCGACGTCGACTCGGATTTCGGGGTACTTGCCCGGTCCCTTGGCGTAGCCGTGGATCTGGATCACGCCCTCTCGGCCGGTCCGTCCTTGGAGATCGAAATGGGCGTCACCGGGTTCGGCCACGAGTTCTCCGCGGATCTTTTCGAGCGTGTAGGGAAAGCCGAGCGGACGCCCGGCGTCCTCGTCGAACAGGCCGACGTACGTGAGCTCGGCGTCATTGAGCTTCACTTTCACGCCAACGTCGAGATCGGGCGCACCGGGCGTTCGTTTCAACGAGAGATCGATGTCGGCGGTACCGGCGGGTTGGAACGCGTTCCAATACTTGAGGTAGCTCTTCTCGAGCGCCTTCTTCAGGGCTGCGTCGAACGCCAATCCCCGCGCGTTGAGCGAGACCTCCATCTCCGGATTCTCGGTCGCATATCCGACGATCGAGCCCGCGATCCGGAGAATCGCGGATCCGGCAGAGGCTCGCACGTCGCGAATGGTGATCGAGCGGTTGTCGAGGTCGATCCGGCCGTAGATCTCCTGCACCGGGTAGGGAAATTCGCGGAACATGAGTCCGAGCCCCTTGCAGTCGACGCCCAGTCGATAGGTGATCCCTTCCGATCCGATGCGTAGGCCGCCCTCGAGATCGACGCTGCCACTCGGTTCGACCTCGTCCCACGTCGACTGTACGGTGCGCGAAAAGCGCGCTCGCAAACCGGGCCCGAGAACGAGGCCGCGACGGACGACGGAAACCTGCACGTCGTCGAACGATCGTGACACCGTCCCGTCGATCGTGAAGGTTCCCCAACTGGGATCGTTCATGCGGCCCTCGATGACGAAGGGGCCGCCTTCCGTCGGTTCGAGCGATATGTGGATGCCGCGGAAAATCTGCGGAGTACCGGCCGCAAAGACGACGTCGCTGCGGACCTCGAGAACGGCGTCCTCGATCGAGAGTGCCGGCACGGCAACGTCGCCGGACCGGCTGCGCTGGGCCGCAAGTGACCCGAAGTTCCAGGTGCCGTCCGGGTGGCGTTCGAGTCGAATGCGCGAGTTCGTCAGGGTCACGCGGCGGATATCGGGCGTGTGGCTCAAGAGCGAGAGCGTTCGGAATTCGATGCGCGCATCGGTGTGCGCGATCACGCTGCTCTTCTCCATCGAGTGGACGTTGATTCCGGTGACGGAGACGACTCCTTTGAACAGCGAGAGGGATACGGATTCCACGTCGATCGGCGCCCCGATGGCGGTTTGCAGCGCGGCGACGACTTGCGCACGCAGGCGTTCGGGTGAGAGCGAGGCGCGAACGAGGAAAATGCCGATGACGATCACCGTGAGGACGATGAAGAGAAAGACGCGGCGTCTCGAGCGCACCATTGGCGGGAAGTCTATGAAGCCCTTTCGCCGGCCGCAAGGAACGCGGGCCGAGTCGGGATCAACGGATGCACCGGCATTCGTCCCACACCTCGCGGACGCCGAGGCCGTCGAGCCATCCCTCGAGATACTCGAGATCCAATGTCGAACCGATCGCCGTGAGCAACGCGCGCACGTCAGCGAGGTGCTTCGCCTCGCGTTCGAAGCGATAGGACTCGAGCTTCTTCAAGACGACGTCTTCGGGCGACGCGACCCGCACGATTCGCGCGCCGTCTCCTTCGAACTCGCGCACGCGCGCGAAGCGCCCGTCGTCGAAATAGCCCAACTTCCGCGGAATCACGGTCAAGGCGATGTTCGTCGCAACGTGCCTTGCTCGAAAGGGACGGCGGTGGGGGATCGATTCGCGGATCGCTGTGGCGTCCGCTCGGATCGGACCCCGTGCGAAGGTCGCCACGACTCCGTCCAGCCGCCAAGGCGGAAGATCGGCAACGATGTCGACTCCGCGCGTGGGCCGCGCCGCGCCGAAGAACGAAAGGGCGGCGCCGCCGACGACGAACCAGTCGATCCGCGCCTCGTCGAACAGTGCCGCAACGTCCACCATCGTGCGTCGAATGTCGTCATCGGTCATCATCGCCCGTGCATCCTCCCGCCGATCGGGCTCGCCGTCAAACGGCGGCCGCCGGGGCGGGCACCGCCTTGCGCGTCCCCGCGCCGTCCCGATAGACTGAGTGCCCGACGTCGATCGGCTGAGCGGGGTGACTTGCCCACTTCTGAAGGGCTGGCTGAGAGGAATCGTCCGAGATGATCCGACCGCGAAGCGCGTTTGCACTCGTCGTCGCAGCGTCGGCGATCGCGAGCGCCCCTTCGGCGGCACGCGCGACCACGACCGCGATCGGGCCTTACGAGCACGGCTCGATCGCCCTCGATCTCGAGACGGGAGCGCGCAGCATCTCGCCGATCTGCGAGGAAGACTCCGAGTATCGCGTGACGGCGTCGCACGAACATCAGCTCGTTCGGGGTGTCGCCGAGTTCCAACTACCGGCTCTTCCGGCGGACTACTCTCGCGCGACGCTCTTTCTGTGGGAGACGCGCGAAGTCGTCGTGGCGCCGCGGCCCGCGGAGACGCACTTCGTTTCGTTCTATGCGGCGGACCTCTCCGTCGGCGTCGCGGACTTCGATCGGCCGTCGATCGTGCTCGAAGCGATCGAGACCGACGCGAACGAGAGCCTCCTGACGTTTCGCATCGACGTCTCTCCGCTCGTTGCCGACTTCGCGAATGGAAATCTCGGCTTCCGCGTTCAGCTCGCGGACGAGGCGGTGAGCGAGGAGCGAGACGCGGCTGGCGACGCGGGGTCGCGGTTCGCGGCCTGGATCGAGATCGAGAGCAGCGCGCCCCCAGGGCCTCACGTGGTCTTCGACGCCGTTCCTTCGTGGGCGCCGCCGGTGGTCGCGCACGCCGGTCGATCGGTGGTTGCTGCCGTGGTTCTCGGCGGTGCGGACTTCGACGTACGCCAAGTCGACTCGAGTTCGGTGCGCCTGCTGGGTGTTCCCGCGACCGCTTGGCGCGTGCGGGACATGGCGACGCCGATGCCCGCGGTGAATGGAGCCGTCCGGTCGCAGCAATCTTCCGACGGCTTCGCCGACTTGCTCCTCTGCTTCGACTCGCACGAGGTAGCTGTCGCCGCTCGCCATCTTCTCGGCCGCCGACCGACTGCCGAGGACACGATTCCGATGCTCTTCACGGCTCGCCTGCAAAGCGCGTTCGGCGGAGCGTCGGTCGCAGTCGAAGACCGCGTCAGCCTCGCGGCGCGCTAGTCTCGATCGGAGCGAACCGTCGATCCGCTGGCGAGGCCTGCGGGCGGGCGGTGTAAACGCGACGGATGCGCTTTCCCAGGTGGCAAGTGATTTCGTATGGGATCGTCCCCACCGCTTTTGCCAGCGTTTCGACTCGAGCTTCGAGATCGCCGTCGCGCCCGACGATCGTGACCACGTCTCCGACCTCGACCCCTCGAATGCGACCGACGTCGATCGTCGTGTAGTCCATCGAGACGTTGCCGATCACCGGTGCTTCCTTCCCGCGAACGAGCACCGTCGACTGATTCGCCAGGCGATAGCCGAGGCCGTCGTAGTACCCGACGGGGATGACGGCGGTTCGAGTCGCGCGACCCGTCACGTGCGTGCGGTTGTAGCCGATGGGAGTTCCCTTCGGCACGTCCTTCATGAAGATGATCTGCGTGCGCAACGACAGAATCGGACGCAGCGTCGCGCGACCGGCGAAGAATCCGTTCGGGTTGAGGCCGTAGAGCGCGACGCCGGGTCGAACCATGCCCGACGAGCCGCCCCACCCGGAGAAGACGGCTCCGGAGTTTGCGGCATGCGTAACGGGGACGGGGATGCCCTCCGAACGAATGTCGGCGACCAGCTTCTCGAAGAGCCCGATCTGTTGGCGCGTGAACGCCTCGTCGCCGAGATACACGGAGGACAGGTGCGTACAAACGCCCGCGAGCTCCAGGTGGCTGGAGAGTGCGATCTCGCGCGCGAGTCTCACGGCGTGGCCCGGCAGAACTCCGAGGCGTCCCAGCCCGGTGTCGATCATCAAGTGGACGCGCGCTTTTTTCCGCTGCGAGCGAGCCTCGCGATCCAGGAGCGAGACGCGCTGACTTGCGTGAATGCACGTCATGACGTCGTTCGCAACGACTTGCTCCATCTCGCCGTCGACGATTGCGCCGAGAATGAGGATCGGAGCGCGGATTCCCGATTCGCGAAGCTCGAGCGCTTCGGTCGAGTCGCCGACGCCGAGACAGTCGGCGCCGTCCTCGACGACGCGGCGTGCGATCGGAAGCGCGCCATGCCCGTAGGCATCGGCTTTCACGACGACGAGGATCTTCGTTTTCGGTCCGACTCGTTCGCGGACCGTGGCGAAGTTATGGGACACGGCATCGAGATCGATTTCCGCCCAGGCGCGGCACCCACGCATAGGAAGACTCCGGAGTGTGTCGAAGTACGAGTGATCTGAAACCGCCGGACGCGGATCATACCACGACCCACTACCGATCACCGATCACCGATCACCGATCGAACATCAAAGACGTAGGGTCAAACGCTAGGGCGAAGGTAAAGCGGTTGTATGGTGTGGAGATCGCCGGCCCGGCCCGCCGCGAAGGCGTCTTCGCCGAGGCGAAGGAGATCGGACGCGCGCGGAATCGAGAGCTCGGGAGTGCCGA
This sequence comes from Planctomycetota bacterium, assembly GCA_016178505.1. Classification (GTDB taxonomy): domain Bacteria; phylum Planctomycetota; class JACOTG01; order JACOTG01; family JACOTG01; genus JACOTG01. The sequence continues at coordinate 35,565 of JACOTG010000010.1, read as the reverse complement.
GCACGAGCCCGGCCGCGCGAAAAAGTTCGCCGAATCGTTCGAGTGCATTGCCGACGACGAGCGTGCCCTGCGGGAGTCGCGCAGCGAGCGCTTCGGGCGCGCAGGCTTCCACTTCGCCTCGCCGTCCGAGAGTTCCGTCACCGGTCGCCTCGTAGGTCGCGACGAAGACTTCGCCGCGTCGCGCATCGATCGCGCACGCGAGTCTCGACGGCGCCGGTCGAATGCGCCGCGCGAGGGCATCGCAGGACACGATCCCCACGATGGCGCAGCTCGTGGCAAATGCGAATGCCTTGGCCGTTGCGAGCCCGACGCGAATGCCGGTGAGGGATCCGGGTCCCACGTCCGCGACGACCAGGGCGACGTCCCTCGCGGCGAATCCGTGCACGCGAGCCAGCTCTTTCAGGTTCGGCAGGATCTCGCGCGCGTGAACGGCGCCTTCGGGGAACGAGACTTCCGCGAGGAATGCGCCGTCGCGCGACACGGCGAGCGACCCCGTGCTGCCGGACGTTTCGATTGCGACGTGGATCGGTCCGCTCATGCCCCGAGCCGCGAACGAATCGCTGCGGCGATGGACTCGGCGAGCTCGTGAATGGCGTCTTGGTCGCGACCCTCGATCATGACGCGTGCGAGCGGCTCGGTGCCGGAGTAACGGAGGACGATGCGGCCGCTTCCGGCGAGAGCGCGCGCGGCGCGCGACATCGCGTCCTTCACTTCCGGAACGTCGTCGAGGGGCGGCTTGGATCGGACGGGCACGTTGAGCTGCACTTGGGGAAAGCGCTCGAATCCGCGCGCCAGCTCCGACAGCGGAGCGCCCGTGTCGGCGACAATGCGAAGCAACTCGAGGGCGGCGCGAAGTCCATCACCGATGAGTCCGTCGCCGGAGTTGAAAAGCGCATGCCCGGACGGCTCGGCGCCGAGCGCCAGGTTCTCGTGCCGAATCGCCTCCGCCACGTATCGATCGCCGACGGGCGCACGCCGCAGGGCGATGCCGAGATCTCGAAGCGCGGATTCGAGGCCCGCGTTGCTCATCACGGTGCCGACGACCGCTCCGCCCGGGAGCCGCCCGCGCGCCGCGAGGTAGGAGCTTGCGACGAACAGCAGGTCGTCACCGTCGCGGATGGTTCCCCGTTCGTCGACGAACACCGCTCGATCGCCGTCGCCGTCGAACGCGACGCCGAAGCTCGCTGCCTTCGCCACGAGTAGGCTCTGCACGCACTCGGGATGCAGGGCGCCGACTCGGGCGTTGATGTTGATTCCGTCCGGTCGCACTCCACGCGCGACGACGTCGGCACCGAGCCCGCGCAAGAACGCGGGGGCAATGCGGGCGAGCGCTCCGTTTGCGCAGTCGACCGCGACGCGCCTTCCCGCGAGCGACAGGCCGCGAAAGCGCTCAGCGAGAGCAGCGGCATAGAGGCGCGCACCGGCGATGACGTCATGACGTCCCATTCGCACTCCGGTGAAGTCACCGGCGGGCGCGAGCCCGGCGCGAGCCCCGGCCTCGATCCGGTCCTCGAGTATGTCTGCTAGCTTCTCGCCGGTGGGGCCGAAGATCTTGATGCCGTTGTCGGACGCCGGGTTGTGCGATGCGCTCACGACGATTCCGGCATCGCAACGGGTCTCCCGAACGAGGAGCGCAACGGCGGGGGTCGGCAAGATGCCGCCATCGACGACGTCGACGCCAGAGGACAAGAGGCCTGCCGCGAGCTGGGCCGAGATGAGAGGTGAGCTTCGACGAGGATCGCGCCCGATGAGAACTCTTGGCGCCCGCGTCGGGCTCGTCGTTTCGACCGTCAACTCTCGCGCGAGACTACGCGCGATCGCGAGCACGTTCTCGGGCGACAGGAGGCCGTGGTTTGCGACGTCTCGAATGCCATCCGTCCCGAAGTAGCGTTGGCCGGTCATCGGCCGCCTCCCTTGCTGCCGTCGCTGGGAGCCTCCGATCGTGGCTTCGGCACCGATCGGCCCTGGATGCGTCGAATCGCGATGCGCTGGGGCAGGAACGTGCAACCCTCCGGGACTCCGAGTACCTGGAGCGGCAACGACGCCTCTTCGGTGTGCTCCGTGCCCCAGCCAGTGAGGTCCACGAACGCGCGAACCGTCGTCGGTCCGATGTGCTCGAGCGCTTCCGGCGGCCCCTCGAACGTGACGTGAATGCTCGTACCTCCGCCTTTCTGCTCGAAGCGGTCGCCATCCGCGCCCGCTCCGGTCGAAGCGGCTTCGCCGGCGACCACCGGAGGCATGAGCAGCGAGAGGGGAAGCTCTCTTTCGACGCGGCCGGCGGTCGGCTCGATCTGTACGACGACGGTCACGTCTTCCAAGAGCTTGACGTAGCGCTGCTGTAGCGAGTCATGGAGGTGTCCGTGAATCGTGAAGCTCGAACTCTGGTCCTGCACCGAGACCGGCGCGAGACGAACCTTTCCAGATCGCAACTCTTCCTCCGGCCCTTCGACCTCGACGCGCGACGGCGTCGCGAACGACGAGCGTACGCGATTCCCGGCCGCCGGCTTGCCGACGAGGACCGGCTCGACGGTGACGAAGCGGCGTTCCTTCGCAACGAGGACGACGGGAATCGAGGGCTCTCGAAGTCGCACCAGGTTTCCGGCCCACGGCGGGAGGATCTCGATCTTGTCCGATGGAATGTTGACGGTCACGCGAGGTTGTCCGGGCTCTTTGATCCACGGCCTGAAGAATTCGGCATGGACGCGGCCGACGAGCGGCCTCAAGCTGAGCTGGTCGATCTTGCTTTGCGGCCCCTCGATGGTCGCTTCGACGATCTTGCCGCGCTCGATGAGCACCATGATGTCGGTCGGCTCCTCGATTTCGATGTGATTCTCCTCTCGAACGGAGTCCGCGAGTTCCTTTCGAACGACGACCAGCTCCTTTCGTGCGACTCCCGTGGCGATGGCGCCAAGGTAGAGGTAGAGCACGATTGCAATGGCGAGGGCGGCGATCTTGCCGTAGATGTCGCGCGTGATGCGTTCGACGATCCGGTTCAGGTTCACTTGCCCGCTCCCGCTTCGCGGCCGACGACCGGGGCCTCGGGCTTCGCCTCGCCCGTCGCGAGGTTCTCACGCAGGAATCGCTCGAGGCCCATCGGGCCGACGTCCGGAAGCAAGCGGCCACGATGGGCCACCGAGATCGCGCCGGTTTCCTCGGACACGATCACGGCGATCGCGTCGGACTCTTCGGTCACGCCGATCCCTGCTCGATGGCGCGTTCCGAATCGGCGGCTCAGCTCGGGATTGTCGGTGAGAGGGAAGAGGCAGCCGGCAGCGACGATTCGGCCGTTTCGAATGATGAGCGCGCCGTCGTGCAACAGCGAGCCTGGATAGAAGATGGTCTCGATGAGGGAGGCGTTCACCTCGGCATCGATCGGCTCGCCCTTCTCGATGTAGCTCTCGATGCCGACGGCTTGCTCCAGCGCGATCAACCCGCCGATCTTTGCCTCGCTCATGCGGCGCGTTGCTTTCACGATCTCCTCGATCACGCGCGACTCGGATCGCAGGAATCGTTTCAGGAACGGCGTCTGGCCCAGGCGGATGAGTCCCCATCGGATCTCCGGCTGGAAGATGATGAGCACTCCGATCACGGACACGGGGAGGAATTGTTGGAGGAGAGCGCTGATGCGCGGGAGGTCGATGACTTTCGCGACCAGCGCGAGTGCGACGAGACCGAGAAACACCACGGTCGCGAGTCCGCGCAGGAGTCCCTCGCCGCGCGTTCCGCGCATGAGCTTCAAGAGGCTGTACGTCACGACGAACAGGATGGCGATTTCGACTGCGGCTTGCGTGTAGACGTTCACGCGAGCGCCTCCCCCCGAATTGCGGCCGCGACCGCCGCCACGTCGCGCATCTCGGCGACGTCGTGAACGCGGATGATCGAGGCGCCCGACAGCACGATTGCCGCCACGGCGGCCGCAGTGCCGAACGCTCGCTCCGCGGGCGGCTGCCCCGTGACCACGCCCACGAACGACTTTCGCGATGGGCCGACGACGATCGGCAACCCAATACTGCGAAGCTCGGGTAGCCTGCGAAGGAGTTCGAGGCTTTGGTCGGGCGTCTTCGCGAACCCGATGCCCGGATCGACGAGCAGGGCGTGCTCGGCGACGCCCGCCGCTCGGGCGTGCTGAACTCGCGCGCGAAGGGAGAGGATCACCTCTCCGAGGAGATCGTCGTACCGAGCGAGCGACGTCATCGTCCGTGGCGTTCCCTTCACGTGACCGATGACGAGCGCGGCGCCGGCGTCCCGGACGACGTCGGCCAGCCCCGGGTCGTGGTCGAGCCCGGACACGTCGTTGACGATCGAGGCGCCCGCTTCGATCGCCGCTTCGGCGACGCGGCGCTTCCGAGTATCGATGGAGATCGGCGTGGGGACCTTGCGGGACAGTTCGCGGATCACGGGCACGACGCGACGGATCTCTTCTTCCTCGGGCACGTCCTCCGCGCCGGGTCGCGTCGATTCGCCGCCGACGTCGAGGACGTCCGCACCCGCCGCCACGAGTCGAATTCCCTCCTCGACGGCGGCGTCGACGGTAGCGAAGCGCCCGCCGTCGGAGAACGAATCGGGGGTCACGTTGAGGACGCCCATGATCGTCGGCTTCGACCCGAGCACGACGTCGCCGCGTGCCGTTGCGACGCGGAACGAGCGGCGACGGAATCGAGCCAGCGTCTCCGCGGGCAGCGCGCCCGTGGCGCATCGGGGTGAGGCTCCGGCGAGCCGCTCGAATGCCTCCGCCGTTGCGGTCACGCGAAGACCGTCGCCGACGCGCGCGAGAAATACCCCCGAAGCGCGGCACGACGAAGCCATCTCGGCCGCCTCGGCGTCGGACACCGCGTCGATTCTCACGGCGAAGGCGAGATCTGCTGTCGCGTCGCCGCCGGGCCACCCAACGACGCGCGGCGAGTGGCGCACGAACGCGTCGTCGATCGATTCCATCAGAAGCCCCTCTCGAGCTGGTAGACGACGTGTTCCGCGAGATCCGAAAACGTGCGATTCGTTGCGGTGCGATTCGTCTGCCCGGTCGCAGCGAGGAACGGCGCCGAGTCGTTGAGCGTGAAGTGACGCATTTCTGCGCCGGTCCGCTGATCGACGAGCCGGAAGCGGACCGTCACGCGCACCGAGGACTCGAAGATGCGGTCCCGTTCGTCCGTCGAGAGTACGTTTTCCGCAAAGTCGATGATATCCCCCTCGAGGCGAACGTCGGCTCGGTCGCGATCGACGATTCGGAGGTTCGTGCGCGAGAGGATCTCGTCCTGGATGTCTCGGGTCAGCGTGAACTCGAGGTCTCTGCGAAAAGTCTTGTTGCCCAGGATCTCGACGTGAATCGTGTGGAAATCGTCGCCGATGAGCGAGTGCGTCGTATAGCCGCAACCGCCGAGGGTGCTCGCGAAGACGGCAAGCGCCAGTACCGTGGGGATCCGAGTTCGTTGCGTCACGATTTCCCCTTCGGTTCCGTGGAGTCCACGTTCGCGTCGCCGCCCAACCGACGCAGCTCCACCGTCGATCGCTGAGCCCACACGCTCCCCGGCAGGTCGTCGACGCTCGCCCGGAAATAGCGAACGGCGGCGTCGGGCTTGCCATTGAAGTCGTAGAAGCGCGCGATCTGATAGTCCTTCTGCGCGAGGAGGTCGCGCGACTCCTGGAGCTTTTCGCGGGCCGTTTGTACTTGGTTGCCTTCCGGGTAGAGCCGCAAGTAGCCCGCGAACTCGTCCCGCGCCTTCTCGATCAACTCGCGATCGTAATTGGCGCCGCGAATCTGCTGAAACGAGCCCATCGCGACGCGGAAGTCTGCAAGGCTCTTCCACTCGCTTTCCGGGTAGTTCTTCCGAAGCTGTTCGTATTCCGCGACCGCCTCAGCCCAGTCATTGCGAGCGTAGTAGTAGTTGCCTAGGGTGCGGCTCGCCTCGACGCCGTGGCGGAAGCGCGGAAACGTTTCGATCAAGTACTCGAGCACGTCGATGCCGATTCCCTCGCCGCCGAAGATGCCGAGGAAGCCCTTCTTGCGCCCTTCGAGGTAGGCGATTCCGATCGTGTACAGGTTCTCCTCGATCACCGGCAAGTGCTCCGAGACGGGATAGTCTTTGAGGAACTGCTTGTAGCGACGAAAGCACTCCTTGTAGTCGCCGGTGGCGAACAACGCCGAAGTCTCGCCAAACGCCGCTTCCTCTGCGAACGGCGACTCTGGATACCGGTCGAGGAAATCCTCGAAAGCGTCCTGCGCCTCATCGTACTTCTTGGCGTCGAGCAGGCTCTTCGCCTGCTCGTAGATGGGGCGCTCCGATCCGTCAGTCGGTTCTCCCGACTTCGGAGTCGAGCCGCAGCCGCAGACCGCGCACACGCCGAGCGTGAGGAGCGCCATGCCCGCGAGCCCGATCGTCGAAAGAGGCTGAGACTGTCGCATTCGATTGATTCGCGTGCTCTTGCGCGAGAGGTTCCGCCGCCACACTCGTTGCTCCTCGACAGTGCACTGAAGAGAGCGGGCGCATTATAGGTGCGGCCGAGAAGCCGCACAACCTCGGTGAATCAGGTCGGCAGGAGGCGCATCGACGCTTGCTCGCCTGGGAATGCGCGCTCCTCACCCGAGTCGAGTAGCAGCGTGATTCCTTCGCGGAGGGACACGCTGCGCACCACGCCTCGATGGATCTGGTTCCCGATTTCGAGTGCGACGCGCTGGCCGACGAGCGCCGCACCCGCGCGCAGCTCTTCATCGATGTGCGCGACGTCGCCGCGGAGCAGGCGCGAATACCAAACATCGAGGCACTCCAGGCACTCGAGCGCGAGGCCGGCGCGATCGACGTCTCGGCCGAGCTCGATGGCGAGCGACGTCGCGCGATCCCGGATCTCGGGCGCGAAATCGGCGAGAGTTTGATTCACGTCGATCCCGACGCCGAGAACGAATGCCGGCGATTCGGGGTCGAGATTTCGAGCCTCGACGAGGATGCCCCCGAGCTTCCTCGGCCCGGCGACGAGATCGTTCGGCCACGCGATGCGCGGCGCGAATCCGGTAGCCGTCTCGATCGCCTGCCGCAGGGCGACTGCGGCCATCGCGGTGATCGCCGAGTAGTTCTCACGGGGAATGGTCGGTCGCAGAATCGTCGAGAACCACAGGCCGAGCCCGGGCGCGCTGTGCCACGACCGACCTTTTCGCCCGCGCCCGCGCGTTTGCCCCCCGGCGAACACGGTCGTTCCCTCCGGCAGCCCGCCGGCCAGGAAGTCGAAGGCCACGTCGTTGGTCGACGACACGGACGCCACGACGAACGGCTTGCGCCCAATCCGCTCCGTCGCGATCCCCACGAACGCCGCCGGGTCGAGCGGAGGAAGGGCACGCGGCGTCGTCATCGCACGTAGAGCGCGACGTCGAGTGCCGGAGCGGAGTGCGTGAGTGCGCCGATCGAGATGCGCTCGACGCCGGTCGCGGCGATCGACGCGAGGTTTTCGAGGTTGACGCCGCCGGAGACCTCGAACAGCGGTCGTCTCGACGTCGCGGGCATCGCCGCTCGAACAGCCACGGCTTTCTTGATCGCGTCGACGGAGAAGTTGTCGAGCATGATCACGTCCACTTCGGTCTCGAGCGCGTCCTTCAGCTCCGCTGCATCGCGCACCTCGACGATGACCGTGACGCCGGGCGCGCGCGCGGCCAACGCTTGTCGGATGGTCCGCGGCCGGGAAAGCTCCTGCGCGGCGGCGGCAGCGGCGAAGTGGTTCTCCTTGATCAGAATCTGATCGTAGAGACCGAGCCGGTGGTTGCGACCACCGCCCATTCGCACGGCGTACTTTTCGAGGCTTCGGTATCCCGGCGTCGTTTTTCTCGTGTCGAAGACCTCTGCGTGAGATTTCGTCTCGCGAACGCGATCGACGAAACGCCGCGTGAACGTCGCGATCCCCGAGAGGCGCTGGACGAAATTGAGCGCCGTCCGCTCCGCGGAGACGATTCCACGCGCCGGCCCCCGCACGGTGAGCAGCGTGTCCCCCGTTTCGACGGTCGTGCCGTCCTCGATCTTCGACTCGACCGCGAGCCGTGCGTCGACGGCTTGGAACACCATGGTCGCGACGGGCAAGCCGGCGACCACGCCGGGCGATTTCACCTCCACCACTGCCGTCGCAAACGCGTCGGGTGAGAGGAATGCCTCGGCCGTGACGTCGCCTGCTCCGAGGTCTTCCTCCAGTGCGAGCGCGACGAGAGTCCGCGCTCGTTCGACGTCGAAGCCGGGATCCATGCGAAGCCGCTATCCTTTCTTCACTTCTCGACAGCCAGGTTCGTGAGCCGTGCGTTCAATGCGCCTCGGAGGTGCGGGTGAGCGAACTCCTCATTCCTCGTCGCCGTGTCTCCCGGGATTCGAGCTCGGCGCACTGACGCTCGCGAACGGACGAATCCGCTCCACGGATCGAGCGCCGATTCCGGGCACCGCGTCGAGGTCGTCGACCTCGTGGAAGCCTCCGCGACGTTCACGAAATCGAACGATGTCGCGCGCGCGCATCTCCCCGACGCCGGGGAGGAGCATCAACTCGGGCCAGTCCGCGCGATTGATGTCGATCCGCATCGGAACGGGCGTCGCCGGAGGCCGGGCCGAGTCGTCCGTTCGACCGAGTGCCGGGATCGTGGCGATCGCGAAGGGCGCGAGCAAGAAGAGCGACGGTCCGACGCCTCGCCGCCGTCCGAAGTGCCGAACGGCGCGCACTGGCGCGTCACCGACCTTCCTCGAAAGCGGCTTTCTGACGATCATCGGCGCGACCTCGCAGCGCGTCCCCGGTGCGGTGAGGAAAAGTCGCCGTTCTAGCTCGCTGCGGCGCTCCATTTCAAGCCACGCCTCTCCGGGACACGATCCGGCAGGCCGGCACGGATTTGGCGTAGAGTCCGCCCGGCGGAGCGGGAACATCCATCACGGTGACGAGAGGCTTGTGTTGCACGCTCCGGTCGTCCACAATGGCCGCTTCTGGAGGGATGTGCATCATGCGTCGTCTCTGGATTCGTCACCCATTCAGCCCTTTTCCTAGCTTTCGCCGGCCGCGCTTGCTCGTCTCGAGTGCCTGTGCGCTCGCGGTCCTCGCGCTGTTCGTCACGGTCGCCTTGCCTGGCGTCGCTCGCGGCGCGGGGCCGAAGAACGGCCGAGGCGGAGCCGGCAAAGGCGGCGCGGGAAAAGGCAATCGTCCGGCCGCCGCAGCAAGGCCGACGGGGACGTCGCCTCAACGGCCGCTTCCCGTCTACAAACCGAAGCGCGCCGCGTCTCAGTCGGTTCGGTACGAGATCGTCGAAGGGCTCGGGAGTCCCGAAACGATCGTCGTCGTTCGCGGCGACGGCGCGGTCCGCTACAAGAAGGGCGATCAGATCCGCACGTTTCGGTTGAAGAAGCCGCAGCTCAAAGGCCTCGCGCAGTTGATCAAGCGGTCGTCGTTTCGGACGCTCGAGCCGGTCTACGGTGACCATGCGCTGTTGGCCGACCCGAAATCGAAAACAGTGCTCTTGAAGTTCGCCGCGCGAACGGAGTCCGTTCAGGATTTCCTCGATCCCGAGCATCCGGCACCGGCCGGATTCCACACTCTGACCGACAAGCTCGACAAGCTCGTGAAACGACTCGAGAAAGTGCCGAGCGCGAAGATCCCGTTCTCCGGAGTGGGCATCACGGTCCAGACGGATCGAAACTCCTACCCGATCGTGCCCGGCGCGGCGGCGCCCGCCATGTGGGCCGCAGTCGCGATCAACAATTCCGGCGACGAGCCGCTGCGGATGGAGTTTCCGAACTCGCAGAAGTACGACTTCTCCATCCGCGATTCGGTCGGCGAGGAAGTCTATCGGTGGTCGAAGGGGCGCGAGTTCGAATCGAAGCCGTCGCGCCTCGTCGTCGACAAGGGGGGCGTTCACTACGTCGAGGAAATCCGACTCACGCAAGCCTCGGGGGCTCCGCTTCCGCCCGGCGATTACACGCTCGAGTGGCGCCTGACCGGAAGCCTTCCGTCAGCGGGGCAAGTGCCGTTCGAGATCACCGAGCACGCCGCACCCGAAGTGACACCCCCGGGAACGGTCCCGACGCCTTCGCAAAAGACGCAGTCGCCGAAAGCCAAACGAGGCGCGAGACTGAACCAAGCCGCCAAGAAGCATCAGAACGGATAGAGGCGCTCCCACCGACTCCGGTTGCTGTGACAGATGCACAGCTCCAACGCGTCCGCGGCGTCGGCGGGTTCCGGCGTTTCCCGCAAGCTCAGGATGCGCCGCACCATTTCCTGAACTTGCTCCTTCGAGGCGAGCCCACCGCCGGCCACCGACTTCTTCACGACGGCTGGTGCATACTCGCTGACCGGCACGCCCGCGATTCGAGCGGTCACCAGCACGACGCCGCGGGCTTCACCGATTCGTAGTGCAGCGGCCGCGCTTCGTCCGAAGAAGACGCGCTCGAGAGCAACGACGTCGGGCCGGTGCTTTTTGATCAGCATTCCCAGCGCTTGGTGGATGGCCAGCAAGCGATCGGCAACGGCGTCGCCCCGCGGTGCGCGAATCGCGCCGTAATCGCGGGCCTGCATCCGCGTCCCGTCGTCGTCGATCACTCCGAAGCCGACGACGAGCGTCCCCGGATCGACCCCGAGGATGCGAACGCTGGCGGCGCGAGGAGACTTGACCACCGTCGGCGAAGGGATCGACCGCGCACGCATGCGCGACACGGTATCGGGCTTCCGCGCTCCCGACAAGGCTGCTAGCATCCCGACCGACCATGAACGTCTCCGCCATCTTCGTCGCCGCCGGCATGAGCCGCCGCTTCGGTGGGCCCGTCCCGAAGCAGCTCGTCCACGTCGACGGGCGGCCGCTCCTCCATGTGACCCTCGAGCGGTTTGCCGCGATCGCGGAAATTCGCGAGCGCATCGTCGTCGTGCGCGCGGAGGACCTGGCGGGGCTCGACGATTCGGATCGCGCGTCGCTCGAAGCGCTCGGCGTCGACAAGATCGTCGTCGGCGGAGAGCGTCGACAGGACTCGGTGCGCGCGGGACTTCGCGCGTGCGACCCGTCATGCGATCTCGTGCTCGTGCACGACGCGGTGAGGCCGATGGTCGGCAAGGATGTGGTCCGAGCCGTGATTCGTGCGGCAGCGGAAAACAGCGCGGCGCTCGTCGCCGTGCGCGTGCGCGACACGCTCAAGCTGGCGGATGCGACGGGGCGCGTCGCGAGCACGACGGATCGATCGCAACTCTGGCGAGCGCAGACGCCGCAAGTCTTCGCGCGCGCCATTCTCGAGAAGGCGTTCGTCGAAGCGGACCGGCGAGGTCTCGTGGTCACCGACGACGCGGAAATGGTGGAGGCGATCGGCGTGATGCCGGTGCTCGTCCCGGGTGCGGAGTCCAACCTCAAGGTCACCGAGCCGGAGGACCTGACGATCATCGACGCGTTGTTGCGCCGCGAGCGCCGCGAGGAAGGGTGATCCCATGCGGATCGGCATCGGGTTCGATCTCCATCGGCTCGCGCGGGGCCGGCGCCTCGTGTTGGGCGGCGTCGAGATCGCGCATTCGAAGGGGCTCGTCGGACACTCCGACGGCGACGTCATCCTCCACGCCCTCACCGACGCGCTCCTCGGCGCCGCCGGTCTCGGCGACATCGGCGAGCTGTTCCCCGACACGGATCCGGCGTTCGAGGGCGCGGACAGCCGCACGTTTCTCGAGGAAGCCCTCCGTCGCCTCGCGGGCCGCGGCTTCTCGGTCGAGAGCGTCGATCTGGTCGTCTACGCCGAAGAGCCGAAGATCTCGCCGCACAAGGCGCACATTCGTGCCGCGCTCTCGAATCTGCTCGGAGTTTCTTCCGACCGCGTCAACGTGAAGGCAAAGACGTTCGAGAAGCTCGGCCCGATCGGGCAGGGCCGCGCGATCGGCGCTCACGCGGCGGTGCTGCTCGCGGAGTCGCGCCCCGAGTGAGGTCGGGCGTGCGGGTCGCGATCGACGCATCCGCGCTCGCGAAGCCGGCGCCGGGTGGGATCGCGCGCTACGTGAACGAGCTCATCGGCGCGCTCTCTCGCGTCGCAATCGCCGCCGACCGGTTCACGATCGCGTATCGGTTTTCGCGCATCGGCGAGCGCCGCCATTTTCTCCCGCGACCGGGTCCGCGATTCCGAACACGCGTGTTCCAGGAGCCGTTTCTGTTCACGCTCGGCGCGTGTGACGTGTTTCACGGGCCCGACGCTCGAGTGCCGCGCGGCTGGCCGCGCCCGGCCTTGATCGCGACCGTTCACGATCTCTTCTCGGTCGTGAGCGACGAATTCGCCGGCGAGTCGTTTCGACGCAAGAAGATCGAGCGTTACGCCGATCTCGTGCGTCGTTGCGCAGTCCTCCTCGCGGTTTCGGAGTACACCAAACGGCTTTGCGTCGAGAAGCTCGGCGCTGACGCGTCACGGGTCGTGGTCACTCCCGAGGGCGTGTCCGGAACGTTCCGGCCACCGAGCGCTACCGACGTCGCGCGCATGCGGACGCGTCATCGCATCGACGGCGACTACTTCCTATTCGTCGGCGAACGGTCTCGGCGAAAGAACCTCGTGAGACTCGTGGAGGCGTTTGCGTCGATGCGGCGGCCGGCGTCGCTCCGACTCGTGCTCGCGGGACGAGCGTCGTTCGGGCACGAGGCGATCGACGACGCGATCGGTCGCCTGGGCGTTCGCGAAGCCGTCGTGACGCCGGGGTTCGTGGCGGCCGAAGATCTGCCTTCCCTCTACGGTGGCGCGCGCGCGTTCATCTTCCCGAGCCTCGACGAGGGATTTGGTCTGCCGGTGCTGGAAGCGATGGCGTGCGGAGCTCCCGTGATCGCGTCCGCGCGCGGCGCCATCCCGGAAGTCGCCGGCAACGCGGCCCTGTTGATCGAGCCCGAGTCCGTGGACGACATCCGAAATGCAATGGCGACTCTGCTCGAGGACGCGACGCTCGCGGCGGAGCTTCGAGATCTCGGTGCCGCACGCGTGCGAGAATTCACGTGGGAGCGCACTGCCCGGCTCACGCTCGACGCCTATCGGAAGGCAGCGAATTCTCGCTGATCGTCGCCCGACGAATGTGCCGATAGAGGGTTGGACGCTGCGTTTCTGTGATACTGAGCGGGCCGTCGCCAGGGGGCACGGCCGGTTGGGATGCGATCCGGTGACATGGAGTGGGGCATGAAAGCGGTCATTCTTGCGGCGGCGTTCGATGCACGCATCTCGGATCCGTCTCGACGCGTGCCGAAGTGCCTGCTCGACGTCGGCGGCCGTCCGCTCCTCGCGAGCCAGCTCGAGAGCCTCCGAAAATGCGACGTCACCGAGATCACGGTGGTCGTCGGTCACGGGGCGGACGCCGTGCGCGAGGCCTTCGGGGACGACGTGCGTTACATCGTCAACGACCGCTACCTCGAGACGAACAGCATCTACAGCCTGTGGCTTGCCCGAGAGGCGGCCGCCGGCGGATTCATCCTGTTGAACGGGGATGTCCTTTTCTACCGCGGAATCCTCGAGCGCCTTCTCGCGTCTCCTCATCCCGACGCGCTCACCGTGGATCTCGAAGCGGGGCTCGGCGTGCGCGCAACGAAGGTGCGGCTCGACGCGACCAAGGCGAGGGTCGTCGAGATCTCGAAGGACATCGCCCCTGCGCATGCGCACGGCCGCGATGTCGGGCTCGTGAAATGGAGCGCCGAAGGTACGCGCGTCCTCTTCGAGGTCATCGAGGATCTCGTGGGGCGCGGCATCGTGAAGACGTGGGCGCCCTATGCGTACCAAGTCCTCCTCGAGCGGCGGCCGATCCACGCGGTGACGACGGACGGTCTTCCGTGGATCGAGATCGAATTCGAAGAGGACCTCTTCCTCGCGCGTGAAGCGATCGTCGAGAGCATTCGTCGGCTCGACGCGGCGCGGTCCCGTTGAGGATGCTCCGTCACCTGACGTAGATCGGGTTCGAGTAGATCCACGGACGGTCGCTGCCGCGAATGGTCAGCTCGGCTTCGATGCGGTAGACGCCCGGCGCGGTCGCGTCGAACCAGAGGCGTTGTCCGTTCGCGAAGCCGACGACCTCCCCGTCTCGCACCAATCGCAGTCGAGCCTCGATGGGCACGCGCGCGAGGAGTACGAGGCGACCCGTCGGCGCGAGGTCGACCTCGTCACCTTGCATCGCCACCACTTCGGTGCCGCGAAGCGCCTCGAACGCGAATCCCGCCGACTTGCCGTACCCGTCGAAGGCGACGTACGCGTGACCGGCCGCGAGCGCGTCGAGGATCGATCGTTCGTCGAGCTGCTTCGCCAACACGTGCGTCGAGACGACTCGAAACAGGCGAGCATACGAATCGATCTGGATTCCGGCGAAGCGCGCGACCCCGTGCGCGTCGGTCTCCGAGATCGCGACGGCTCGGCGTTGGCGCGTGAGCGCGTCCCACCGCCGAAGGTTCGCGTCGACGAGCGGACGATACGTGAGCGTCTCCTGGAACACCTCGTCCGCGTAGGCGCCCGAGTACGCCAGGTTCCCGAGGGCTCCGACCCAGACCGCCGCGCCCTGCTCCCGCCACGTCGCGTGCAAGTTGACGATGCCGACGCCGGTGTAGCCGCCGATGCCCTCGGTGCTCGTCTTCTCGTAGTGGCCGATGAACGCGAGTCCCCCCGCGGCGACGACGTCGTCGATGATCTCTTGCGCGGTCCGTCCTTCCGGGTCGACGAAACGCGTGCTGCCGACCGCGACGATGGACCCGCTCTTGCTGATCTCCTGACCTAGTAGGAACAACACCTTGCCGTGGAATCCGCGCCAGCCGTGAGTGAAAGCGTCCCGGTTCGTGTGGTCGGTCATTCCGACGAAGTCGACGCCGGTCTTCTCGGCCGCGTCTTGGATCTCCTCGAGCGTACCCTTTGCATCGTGAGAGTAGATCGAATGGCAATGGAGGATTCCCCGGAAGTCGCGGAGCGAAGACGTCGTCTCGGGCGGAACGGACGGCTCGTTGTCGCGGCGAAAGTCGTGGACCGACTGGAGCCGATCGTGCGAGAAGCAGCCGCACGACGCGCCCGCCGCGAACGCAGCGGCGAGGAGGCGCGAAGCGAGCGGGCTATCCATGAAGCCTCGACCAGGGCAGACGTCGGGATCGATCAGTGATCCGTGATCATCGTTCAGTGGGCCGGATCGGATGCGAAGAACACTCGACGTGCACCGGCTCCGATGCCCACGTCCGTGTTCGACACCAACGTCGGGTTCTGCGGGTGCGACACCCCGAAGAGCAATACGTGCCCCGACGAATCGACACCGGCGATCAGGTTCCCCTTCGTCGGCGGCATGACGAAGAAGTCCTGGATCGCGGAGAAATTCAGCGGAGGCGCGAGCACCGGGACAGCTAGCGATAGATCCGCGAGGAAGAGGTTCGTTCCCGCGAGCGCGAAAGCGAACGGCGTTCGCTCGAAGTTGCGGACGTCGTCGTCGGTCGTGAAGCCGACGCGAGTGATCGTCGCGGAAAGCGCGAACGATCCCACGTTCGTCAGGGCGCCGTCCTCCGCCATCCGAAAGACACCGAATCGGCCCGACGGTCCGTCAGCGACGATCGCAAAGGCGTCGTCCGGAGAGATCACGATGAGCGGTGACGCGAGGCTCCGTCCGAGCGAGAGGCTCGACGTGACGACCGGCAGGGCGGGCATGGTGAAGTCGATCGTCGAGACGTCGCCCGCTTCGGTCGCGGCGAGGCCGCGCGACGAAGCATGTGCGGTCGCAACGGCGAGAACCCGCGACGGGCCGAGATCGACGATTCCCTCGTCGATCGTCGCTCGCGTCGCGAGATCCGAGAGTCCCATGACCACGACGAAGTGATCCGACGAGTCCGTCGCGAGCGCCAGGTCGCCGGGCAGTGGAGAAAACGCGACCGCGGTGGGCGACGCGAGGGTCGGCCACGGAAACGCGACGACGTCCGCGTTCGGATCGGCGGCGTCGACGAAGGAAACCTCGCCGCTGCGACCGGCGAGCGACAGGACGACTGCGCTGCCCGCCGGCTCGGGGAAGAATCCGCTCACGGGGCCGGCGAGCGCCACCTCGGGCGAGAGCGTCGGCGCCGAGAGTCGTTCGAATTGAACCGTGCGCATTCGGTTTCGGGCGGAATCGAAGACGACCGCCTCAGGCGCGGCGGGCGAGAGAACGACCGGGCCGAGCGGGTTCGAAAACACGGCCGGGAGGATCGCGACCGCGGTCGGCTGCCGCAGTTCCTGGAGGTCGACGAACGTCAACGAAGAAGTTTCCGTGTCCGACGCGATCGCGTGCGTGCGCCGCTTGGCGACTTCGATCGAATCGACGTTGACCCCGAGCGACAGGGACGCCACCGTGCCGGGCGCCGCCGGCTGGTGCATGATGACGACGAAGAACCTCCCGTTCGTGGAGTTCATCGTCAGGAGCAGCGACCGCGAACCGCCGCCGCCTTTCTGGCATCCAGCGGCGAGGGCGACGACGGTGAGAGATGCCAGCACGCGGAGCTTCACGATTTCACTTCCGATTCTCGACCGGTGACCGGTGACGAACGCAGCACTTTCTTTTCTCGATGCGAGATCACGCGACAGGATAGCGAGCGCGGCTTCGCGCGCCTACCGGATAAAAAGGTTGCCCTCACGCGCGCCGAACCTAACATTTGGATTCTCGTGCGATCCGCGAGATCATCGTCGAGCGTCGAAGCCCATTCTTCGGTCAACACCTCTCTTGGGAAGTCGGAGGCCGTTGAGAACACTGCACCTGAACACCGAGCGGACGTGGCGTGGGGGTGAGCAACAAACGCTCTACCTCGTGCAAGGGCTCTTGCGCCGCGGTCACGCCGCCGACCTCGTCTGCCAGCCGGGGGGCGAATTGGCCCAACGAGCGCGCGCCGCTGGTGCGACCGTCCTCGAAATCCCGATGCGAGGGGAGACGGATCTGCGCGCGGTTTTCCGCATCGCGCGTCGAATTCGCGACGTCGGCTACGACGTGATCCACATGCACACCTCGCACGCGCACACGCTCGGTTGCCTCTCGTCGCTCGCTGCTCGAATGGGCCGCCGCGTGGTCTCGCGCCGGGTCGATTTTTCGATCTATCGCCATCCGTTCTCGATGTCGGGGCTGAAGTACAAGCACGGCGTCGATCGATTCATCGCGATCTCGCATGCGGTGCAGGCCGCGCTCGTGGCGGACGGCGTCCCCGCCGAGCGCATCTCGATCGTGGCGAGCGGCGTCGATCCCGAGAGGCTGCGCGGAGTCTCGGGAGCGGGCGTTCGAGCGGAGCTGCACGTTCCCGACGGCGCGCCGCTCGTCGTGAACGTGGCGCACCTCGCGTGGCATAAGGCGCAGGAGTTCCTCGTGCGCGCCGTTCCGGCCCTGCTCGCCGACATTCCGGACGCCCGCATCGTGATCGTCGGCGACGGCGAGCGACGTGGGCTCCTCGAGCGCGAGATCCGCGATCTCGGCGTCGAGCGTTCCGTGATCCTTGCCGGCTTCCGCGCCGATGCGTCGCGCTTCATGGCCGCGGCGAACGTCTTCGTCATGCCGTCGGTGATGGAGGGACTGTGCACGTCGATCCTCGACGCGCTCCTTCTCGAGCGCCCGGTCGTCGCTTCGCGAGCGGGCGGCATGCCGGAAATCGTCGAGGACGGCATGACGGGCTGGCTCGTCCCGCCGAAAGACCCGGCAGCTCTCGCGTCCGCCATCGTCGCGTCGTTGCGCGACCCGGAGCGCGCAGCGCGCCTGGCGCGTCAGGGGCGCGAGCGCGTCCTTCGCGAGTTCACCGCCGACGCGATGGTGGAAGGAACGTTGCGGGTCTATCGCGAACTCGTACCCGCGTCCGCGACGCCGGAGGCCCGGCGTGTCGGATAGCCCACTGGCGACCAGCGTCCGGCGAGTCGGACGATTCGTGCGCCCCTATTGGAAAGGGGTCGTAGCGTTGGTCGTGGTTCTCTTGGTTTCGTCTGCCAGTCAATTCGCCAGCCCGCTCTTCATCCTCCCCGTCTTCAACAAGATCTTTCCCGAGGCGCAGACGGCTACCGTCGAGACCCACTTCGTCGGTCGAGGGCTCATCGACGTTTCGAGTCCGGAGAGACTCGTCGACCGATCGGAAGGAATCACCTCGAAGATCCATGCATTGTTCCTCGAGCCTAACGCGCACGTTCGGTCAGAGGACAAGCTCTATTTCTTGGTCTTCTGTTGCGTCCTGCTCATGGGGCTCGCCCTGGTCGGCGCGATCGCGAACTACGGAAAGGACGTGCTCGGCAAGTATCTCGGAGCGAGGATCGCCGCGGACATCCGGCTCGCGTTGTTCTCGCATCTATCGAAGCTCTCTCTCCGGTTCTTCCAGGCGCGACAAAGCGGAGACCTGGTGTCGCGCGTGACGAACGATCTCGGGCTCACTCACAAGACCGTCGAGTTCATGCTCGACGAGATGCTCGACAATCCGATCCAGATCATCACAGGAGTCACTGCTGCGATCGTCCTCTCGTGGAAACTCGCAATTGTCGGCCTGGTTGCGTTTCCGATCGCTCTCTTTCCGGTGTTTCGACTAGGCCGAAGCATCCGGCGCTCCGGGCGCAAACGCCAAGCAAAACTGGGCACCCTGACCGAGTCGATGATGCAGCTCCTCTCCGGAATTCGCGTCATCAAAGCCTTCAAGATGGAGCACGACGAGATCGGCGCCTATCGCGAGCGCAATCGAGAGCTCGTCAAGCGCACGATGCAGGTCGAGAGGACGAAGGCGTTGACGGGAAGTCTAACGCAGCTCGTTTATTCGTTGGGCGTGCCGGCGCTCTTTTTGTTCGGTGGCTGGCTCATCGTCATCGGTCAGACCGATGCCGGAACGTTTCTCGCCTTTCTCGGCGTGTTGGTGAGGCTCTACCAGCCTTTCAAGAGCCTGATCAAAGCCCACAACGAGCTACAGGAATCGTCGGCGGGGTCGCAGCGCGTCTTCGAGCTTCTCGATACCGCGCCGCTCATCTTCGACAGGCCCGGTGCCAAGCGAGTCGAGCGCGTGCAGCGCGAGATCGCGTTCGAGAACGTGTCGTTTGCTTACGACAGCATTCCGGTTCTCGAAGAAATCGACTTGCGCGTGAAGGCGGGCCAGATGATTGCGATCGTCGGCCCGAGTGGCGCCGGAAAGACCACGCTCGTCGATCTCATCCCGCGCTTCTACGACCCGATCCTCGGGCGCATCTCGATCGACGGGGTCGACATTCGCGACCTTGCGCTCGACTCCCTGATCGATCAAATCGGCATCGTCACGCAGGAGCCCTTTCTGTTCAACACGACGATCGAAGAGAACATCCGCTATGGAAAGCGCAGTGCGACCCGCGACGAGATCGAAGCCGCGGCGCGCGCTGCCCACATCCACGACGCAATTCTCGCGCAATCAGACGGCTACCAGACCATCGTCGGCGAGCGAGGGGTGAAGCTGTCGGGCGGGCAGAAACAGCGGATCACGATCGCCCGCGCCATCCTCAAGAACCCGGCGATTTTGCTCCTCGACGAGGCGACGTCGTCGCTCGACTCGGAGTCCGAGCGCCTCGTTCAAGACGCGCTCGAGAAACTGATGGCGGGGCGAACCACGTTCGTCATCGCGCACAGACTCTCCACGGTGCTTCACGCGGACCGCATTCTCGTGCTCGACCGGGGAAAGATCGTGGACATCGGAACGCACGAGGAGCTTCTCGAGCGCGATGGCCTCTATCGCAAGCTCTACGCGCTGCAGTTCACCGACGACGACCAGCGCCGCCGGCGTCGCCCCGACGTTTCGTCGCTATGAAGGCGGCGGGGCCGGGGCCGGCGGTGGGGGGCTGGCGGGCGCGAGGCTCGGCTTCGGCGCTTCAACGACGGCGATCTCGTTCTCGGGGATGTCGTCCACGTCGCGGCGGAGGATCAAGTATGCGGAGCACGCCGACGCGACGAAGTAAGCGATGACCAGCCCGAGTACAGCCTGTTTGGCGAGCCAAACGAATAGGTAGACGAAGAGCGCCGCGAGCGATTCCGGGAAGACCTTCACGCTCGAGAGCGGCACGTCGCCGAGCGCCGCCGGGAAGACGGACTTCGCGACGTTGCCATAGGCGAGCGAACGCAGCGACGCGAGCGTTCCGTTCACCACGAGCACGTCACCGGCGAACCAAAGGAAACCACCGAAGAGATAGGCGAGGGCGACGTAGAGGACGACCTGGTGCGGGCGCGAGCAGAGGTAGCTGTAGGATCGCGAGACGGCGTCGAGCGGTCCGTTGCGTTCGATGCCGTAGCTCGCCGTTGCGAGCCCGATGCCGAGCACGCCTCCGACACCCACCATCACCGCCGCGAGCGTCGCGAGAAGCGTGAGTGGAAACGAGAGGATGAGGGCGATGGGGCCCAGGTACGGGACTTCCGCGACGAGCCCGGCGAGGCCGTTCACGAGGACGAGGAATCCGATGGCACACGTCACGAGAAGCGGAAACGCGAGCGCCGATTTCGAATGGGCAACGGCGAACGAAAGCGCTTCGCGCATGCCGATGGATCGATCTTGCGCGAGTCGCACGCCGGCCGCGCGCGCGATCGCGACGCCGAATGTCGACCACAGGACCGCGCCCCACGCGAACACGGCGATGACGACGAGGAAGCCGACGCGCCCGCCCGATTCCGTGAGCCAGCCCGGGGCCGGACCGACGGGAAGCGGCATCACCCAAGTCCCGAGCGTGATCGCCACCTTCTCGAGGAGGCCGTCGATTCCGAGGAGTGCCGACAAGATCGCGATGCCCAGGGCGAAGCCGATCGCCGCCGCCGTGCCGAGCCCGAGCGTGGCGAGCGACACCGGGGCTCGCAAGAGACGAATGCCCGCGGCGTCGCGATCGTCGCGCCTCGTGGTGGCTTTCACGTCCCCGTCCATGAATCGCGTCCTCCCAAGTCGATCTCTTTCCCCGATCGGGCGCGCATTCTAGCGGTGCCGTTCGCAGCCGCGAGGAAATCTTTTGACACGCCCGCATGGCCGTCCCTAGAATCCGACGCCAATCGCACGACGATCCCGGTCGGACGAGCGGGCGTAACTCAGTTGGTAGAGTGTCAGCTTCCCAAGCTGAATGTCGCGGGTTCGACCCCCGTCGCCCGCTCCAGTTCTTCTCTTCGTGTGCGACCGTCGTCGGTGCTGGAAGCCACTCCCGAGGAGGCTTTCGACGTCATGCCCATCTACGAGTATCGTTGTGCCCGATGTTCCCATCGCTTCGACTTCCTCCATCGCTCGTCGCGCGCGCCCGCGCCGCGCGAGTGCCCGAAGTGCGGTGCCAAGAAGCCGTCGCGGATCTTCTCGACGTTCGGCGTGACTTCCGGAGCGTCACCCGGAGCCTCGCCGGCGAACGGAAACGGCGGCGGTTCATGTTGCTCGGGCGGCGGTTGCGGTTGCCGAAGCTGAGCGCCGGCCTCGGCTCGGTCCTCAGATGAAACGGACGCGCGAGGATCTGGAACGCCTCGAAGAGGCGAGCCTCGCGCCCTACGCCTGCAAGTCCGCGGTAAGTCGCGGACGCGCGCACGGCGAAGCCGAGGATCCGCGACGAACGTGTTGGCAGCGCGACCGCGACCGCATCGTCCATTCGAGCGCCTTCCGCCGGCTCGAATACAAGACGCAGGTCTTCGTCAACGCGGAAGGGGACTACTACCGGACGCGGCTCACGCACTCGCTCGAGGTATCGCAGATCGCACGATCGATCGCGCGGCCGCTCGGGCTGAACGAGGATCTCGTCGAGACGCTCGCGCTCGCCCATGACATCGGCCATCCGCCGTTCGGCCACGCGGGTGAAACCGCTCTCGGAGACATGATGGCCGGGCACGGCGGATTCGAGCACAACGTGCAGGCGCTTCGCATCGTCGATCTCCTCGAATTGCGCTATCCGCAGTTTCGCGGATTGAATCTGACGTTCGAAGTTCGCGAATCGCTTCTCAAGGGGCGAGGCGACGTCACGGCGCTCCTCGGTGTCGCGCCGCCCCACGGTTATCGTCCGTTGCTCGAAGCTCAGGTCGTCGACTTCTCGGACTCGATCGCGTACGACCACCACGATCTCGACGACGGGCTCGCCGCGGGGATCTTCGGCGAAGAGGACCTCGAGGCGATCGCGCTCTTCCGCGAGGCTCGCGAAACCGTCGTCTCGGCGCATCCCGATCTCAGCGCGAAGATGCGGCGTCATCGAATCATCGGCTACCTGCTCAATCGCGCGATCACCGACTTCATCGCGTATTCGGCGGAACGGCTCGACCAGAGCCGCGTCGGTTCGCCTGAGGACGCGCGCGCCTGCCGCGAGCCGCTGCTCGGATTCTCGGCGGACACGCGCGCGAAGCTGCGAGAGCTCGAGGGCTTTCTGCAGGCGCACTTCTACGGCGACTTCCGCCTCTCCCGGATGCAGAACAAGGGCAAGCGCTTCGTTCGCGAGCTCTTCCAAGAGTACTGCCGCGAGCCGTCGCAGCTCCCGCCCGATTTTCAGTCGTGGGCGCGGACGCAAGGCACCGAGCGCGGGGTTTGCGACTACATCGCGGGAATGACCGACCGCTTTGCGGAGCGCGAGTACCGGTCGCTCTTCCACCCCTTCGAACGAACGTAGTTCGATTTTCGAGGTCGCACGCCGAAAGCTCACGTTGTGCGCGCGTCACGTCGACATATAATGGTCGCGCCCGCGGGCTGGCGTGAGGCTCGCGAGCACGGGAATCTCGACATGCCGGCGGTTCGAGCCGGACGGCGCCGGCATCTCGACATTCCTGCCCAACGCCTCGGGACGTTCGTTCGTTCGCGGATCCGGCCGTGGAGCACGAATCCTCGAATGGACGCCGACCGACTGCAAACCTGCCAGAGCATCCTGAAATACGAGTTCCTCGACGCAACTCTCCTCCAGAAGGCGCTGACGCACTCCTCGATCAAGACTGCCGAGAACCCTTCCAACGAGCGCCTCGAGTTCCTCGGTGACGCGATCCTCGGGATGGTGATCTCCGAGCACCTCTATCGCGCTTTCCCCGAATTCTCGGAGGGCCAGCTCACGAAGGTGAAGTCGGTCGTCGTGTCGTCGCGCGCCCTCGGCAAAACGAGCCGAGCGTTGCGGCTCGAGGATTCGATCTCGGTGGGAAAGGGGATCGCGGTGAGGCGCGCCATCCCGAGGTCGCTCCTCGCGAACGTGTTCGAAGCGATCGTCGCGGCGATCTACCTCGATCGAGGAGTCGACGCCGCGAGGACGTTCATCCTCGATCACCTCGGCGGCGAGATCGAGATGGTGCTGAAGAATCAGCATCAGAAGAACTACAAGTCGCTCCTGCAGCACTTCGTGCAGAAGGAGTTCGGCGAGATTCCGACGTACCGCGTCCTCGAAGAGCAGGGGCCCGACCACTCGAAGACGTTCAAGGTCGGCGCGCTCGTCAAAGACCGCGAATATGGCGTCGCGTGGGGCCGCAACAAGAAAGAGGCCGAGCAGCGCGCTGCAAAGGAAGCGCTGCGGGCCCTTCGAGGCGAGAACGGGCAGCTCGCCGAGATCGACGATCACCTGCCAGATCTCTAGCCTCCGGCGTTTCATGGATTCGAGCTTTTCGGCCGCATCGCTTCTGGATCGGGATCTCGTCGCCGCCGCGGTGCGAGGACGACTCGACGCCGGCGGGCCGGCCGTGGTCGGCGGACTGTGGGGCTCGGCGAGCGCACTCTACCTCGCCTATTGGCTCGCTGCGGAGCGCGGCGCCGTGCTCGTCCTCGCCGCGACGATCGACGACTCGGAAGGGATTGGGCGAGACCTCGAGCGATTCGGCGTCGACGCGCGCGAGCTCTTGCCATTCACTCCCGCCGAAGGCCCGTCCGAGGCCCGAGCCGTTCGCGATGCGGCGTCGCTCGCCCGCGATCTCCGGAGCTTGCGCCGGCTCCGCGAATCGACGGGGAGGCGCGTGTTGCTGGCGCCGGTTCTCGCCGCGCTTGCGCCGGTGCCGCGTCCCGACGCTCTCGGCGACGCGAGCTTCACCGTTTCGGTCGGCGACCGGCTCGATCGCGACGCGCTCGCCGAGAAATTCGCTGCCCGCGGATTCCGTCGCGCGCCCGTCGTCGTGACTCCGGGAGAGTTCGCCGTTCGCGGAGACATCGTCGACGTCTTTCCGCTGTCCGAAGAAAGACCGATCCGACTCGAGCTCCTGGGCGACGACGTCGAATCGATCCGCCGATTCGACCCCGAGACCCAGCGGTCGGAATCGAGCATGCCGAGCGCCACGGTCGCGTTGATCGGCGAGGACGACGCGCGCGAAGGTCGCGGAACGGTACTCGATTACCTCGGTCCGAACGATCTCGTCGTCCTGAAGGACCCCGCGGAGATTCGTGCGCGGGTGGAGCGAGCGTCGGGCGGAGCACCGGGCCTCGCTGAGGCGTTCGCGGCGCTGGCAGTCGAGCTCGGCGACGGGCTCGCCGCCGAGCCGACGTCGCCGCGCCGGGCACGCCGCCGTATGCTCTCGCTCCAATCGGCGCCGGCGCTCGAAGGCGACGGGACGTGGAACGCGCACGTCGGTGCGATCGACTCGGGCGGCCCGACGATGGCGCAGGCGCTCGAGACGCTGCGCGGGCTCCTCACCGAGTGCGACCGCGTCACCGTTTTCTGCCAAAGCGAGGCCGAGCGCCGCCGATTCCACGAGGTCCTCGAGCAGAATCGGACCGGCGGCCGCATCGAAGGCCTCGACCGTCTCGACCTCGAAGTCGGCGACCTCGAGCGCGGTTTCCGACTCCCCGAGCGCCGCCGCGCATTTCTCTCGCACCACGAGCTGTTCCACCGCCACCAGAAGCGGCGCGACGTGCCACCTCCCGCGCCGGCATATTCGCGCCCGCTCGACGACTTCCTGGAACTGAAGCCCGGCGAGTACGTCGTCCATACGTTTCACGGCATCGCGCGCTATCAAGGCCTGAAGCGAATCGTCGAGCATGGTCGAACGAAGGAGTTCCTCTCGCTCGAGTTCTCGGACGAAGTGACGCTCTACGTGCCGGTCACGCAGGTCGATCTCGTGCAGCGGTACGTTGGCGTGAGAGGTCACTCGCCCGCTCTGTCGACGCTCGGCGGAAAAAACTGGTCGAACCGAAAGTCGGCGGTCGCGAGCGCGGTGTCGACGCTCGCGCTCGAGCTCCTCGACGTCGCGGCGACCCGGGAGAAGAAGCAAGGCATCACGTACCCTCCCGACAGCGAGTGGCAGCACGAGTTCGAGGCCGCGTTCCCGTTCCCCGACACCGAGGACCAGAAAGAGGCGACGGCCGCGATCAAGGGGGACATGACGTCGCCGAGGCCCATGGATCGGTTGATTTGCGGCGACGTCGGGTTCGGGAAAACCGAGCTGGCGATGCGCGCCGCGTTCAAGGCCGTCGACGCGGGCAAGCAGGTCGGCGTGCTCGTCCCGACGACCGTGCTCGCCGAACAGCACCTCGAGACGTTTCGCGAGCGCTTCTGCGACTACCCGTTCGTCATCGAGAGCATCTCGCGATTTCGCACGGCGAAGGAGCAGCGCGACATCCTCGAGCGCACGGCGGCGGGCGGCGTCGACATCCTCATCGGCACGCATCGCCTCGTGCAGGACGACGTGGTCTTCCGCGATCTCGGCCTGGTCGTGATCGACGAGGAGCAGCGCTTCGGCGTCGAGGCGAAGCAGAAGCTCAAGCGGCTTCGCGCGACCGTCGACGTGATGACGCTTTCCGCGACGCCGATCCCGCGCACGCTCCACATGGCGCTCCTCGGCCTTCGCGACATCTCGTCGTTGTCGACCGCGCCCGTCGGTCGACAACCGATCGAGACGATCGTGCAGCCGTTCGATCCGCGTCGAACTCAGGACGCGATTCGTTTCGAGTTGGCGCGCGACGGACAGGTCTTCTTCGTGCACAACCGCGTGGAGACGATCGACCGGATGCGGCAGAAGCTGCAGGAATGGGTGCCGGAAGCGCGGTACGAGGTCGTGCACGGCCAGCTCCCCGAACGCGAGCTCGAATCGCGAATGCTGCGATTCACCGAGGGCGAAGTCGACGTGCTCGTGACGACGACGATCATCGAGTCGGGCCTCGACATCCCGAACGCCAACACGATCCTCATCAATCGCGGCGACCTCTTCGGGCTCGCCGACCTCCACCAGCTTCGCGGGCGCGTCGGCCGCTACAAGAAGAAGGCATACGCCTACGTCTTCTATCCGGGGGATCGCGCGCTGCCGACCGACGCCGAGGAGCGGTTGCGCGCGCTCGAGCAACACACCGAGCTGGGGAGCGGCTTCAAGATCGCCATGCGCGATCTCGAGATACGCGGCGCCGGAAACCTGCTCGGCGCCGAGCAGTCCGGACACATTGCGGCAGTGGGGTACGACCTCTACTGCAAGCTCCTTCGCGATGCGGTGAAGCAGCTTCGCAACGAGCCGGTGCCGCCGTCGGTCGAGGCGGACGTCGACCTCGGCGTCGATGCGCTCCTACCGGCCACGTACGTTCCCGACACGCGCCAGCGCATGGAGGTCTACCGGAAGATCTGCCAGATCGAGACGGACGCCGAGGCCGAGGCGGTCGTCGAGGAATTGCGCGATCGGTTCGGCGCGCCTCCAACCGAAGTTCGCAATCTCGTGGACGTCGCGCGTGTGCGGGCGATCCTCCGCCCGTTGTCGGTGCGCAGCGTGAAGCGACAGCCCGATCGCCTCGTCGTTCTCTTCTCGAACCCACGGGCCGCGGAACCGCTCCTTCGCCAGTCGTCGCTCGAGGCCCGGCTCGTGAGCGAGCGCACCCTTCACCTGATCCTTCCCGATCCGCGCGCTTCGGTTCGGGACGTGCACGCGCTCCTTCGAAAGGGACTGCAGCGTCGCGGACTTGCCGTGTGATCACGTCGTGAGTAGTCTTCCGGCATGGTCGTCCTCCTCTCGCGGGCTTGCATCCTTGGAATCGTGCTCGGGCTTCCGCCTGCGGCCCGTCCGCAAACCGACGGCAACAGACCCGCAACGGCACTGGACGCGACCCGCTCGGACGGGGAACGGGTCGACGGCTTCGTCGCGCAAGTCAACAAGCACCTGATCACGAGGCGCGACGTCGATCAGCGGGTCGGTTCGCTCCGCGTTCTCGCCGATCCCGAGAAGGCACCGGTGATCTGGAGGCAGCAGTTGATGGTGATCATCCGCGAGCACCTCGAGACCGACGCGGCAAAGGAGATCGGCATTCACGTCGACCCGAAGTCCGTCGAGCACGAAATGAAGAAGAGCATCGAGAAGGCGGGAGGGCGGGAGACGTTTCTGAACGTGCTCGAGCGCGATGGCAAGACCGAAGCGCAGTATCGCGAGGACCTCGAGAACGACCTGCTTCGGATCAAATACATCACCACCACGTCCGGCATCTACACCGATGCGGACAAGAAGGTTCGGCCCGAGGTGGACATCGAGCCGTCGGTTGCCGAGTTACGGGCGTACTACTCGGGCCACATCGCCGAGTTCACCGTCCTCGCGAAGGCGCACGTCCGCCAGATCTACCTCCGGAACGCCAAGTTCGCGTCGGAGGACGAGGCGCGGGCGCGCATGGTCGAGCTACGCGAGCGCATCTTGAAAGGAGAGGCGTTCGCCGACGTCGCAAAGGCCGAGTCGCACGATTCGTCCTCGCGCGATGCGGGGGGCGACATCGGCGAAATCCCGCTCGAAGGGGGTCCGTACCAGAAGTTCCTGACGACGTTCGCTGCCGCCGCGAAGCCCGGCGAGCTGAGCGAGATCGAGCAAGTCCCCTATGGCTGGTACCTGTTCAAGCTCGAAGGCAAAACGGACACGCGCGTGCGATCGTTCGACGAGCCCAAGGTACAAGAGGAAATCGTCGCGCGCCTCAAGGACAAGAAGCTCACCGACCACTTGGCCGCGATGAACGATCGCCTCCTGAAAGAGGCCTATATCTACTGCCCCGAGATCCCCGAGCTGAACCGCGGAAGCAAGTAGCTACTTGGCGGCGGGAGCCAGACGATTCATCGCGCGCTGTAGGTGCGACTTTTCGCGTGCCGCCTTGTTGCGGTGGATCACGTTTCCGCGCGCCGCCTTGTCGAGGAGGCTCGAGACTTCGGCGAGCTGGGTCTTCGCCTGAGCGGCGTTCTTCGACTCGATGGCGTCCTCGAAGCGCTTGATCGCCGTCTTGAACCGCGAGCTGACCGCGCGATTCTTCTGGCGGCGGGTTTCGTTCTGACGGACTCGCTTCTTCGCCGAGCGGGATGTGGCCATTCTCAACTCTCCTTGCTGGGGTTTCCCTCGGAGAGGCGTCGCCCGAGCGACTCGACCTTCTCCGAGACGTCCTTGTATCCGATTTCCTTCTCGTAGACCTTTCCGTACTCCTCGAGCGCGCGATCGATCGATCCGCGGCGTTCGTGGATCGCTCCCATCGCGTAGTGGATTTCCTTGGCGCGCGCGCCGTCCTCGCCGATCCCTTCGAGCGCGGCTCGGAACTGCTTCTCCGCGAGGTCGAGGAGCCCCTTCTTGAAGAACGCGAAGCCTAGCATCGCCAGCGCTTCGCTCTTCCCGCGCGGGTCGCGCACGGCTTGTTGGAACTCCGCGATGGACTCGTCGACGCGACCTCCGCGAAGGAGCGCGTCGCCGTATTCGAATCGCAGCCCGAGATCGGTTGGATGCGCCGAGCAACGCTTGCCGAACTCCTCGATTTGTCGTTCGACCTTCTGGCGCTCGAGGTCGCCTGCCTCGCGAAACGCAGCCTCGTCGCCGGCCGATGCGCGCTCGCGGGCGTCGCGGACGCGTTCTTCGATTTCACGGATGCGAAGGTCGCCGAGCTTGACGAGCAGATCGTACGAGTCGGGCGCGATCGCATTCGCCTCGGCGAGGACCTCGATCGCCTCCTTCAGATTGCCGTGCTGGCGGTAGAGGTCGGCGAGTCGCTGCAACAGGTCGACGTCGTGCGGCGCGCCCTGAAGTGCGGCCTCGGTGTCCTTGATCGCACCCTCGACGTCCTCCTGGCTGCGAACGATCTTCTTTTCGTCCTGCAGGCGCTTGATCTCGCCTTTGTCGCGGGCGAGGTCGCGCGAGGACGTGGCGCTGTCGAATCGTCCCGCGCGAAGTGCGCTTTCCGCCGCGAGGTTCTTCCGAGCCTTCTGCGCCTCGGGATCCTTCGGATCGATGGCGAGCGCCTTCTCGAAGCACTCGAGCGCCTCCGGGATCTCCCCGCGGTTCGCGTGGATCGTGCCGGCCGACTTCCACGCTGCGATGTCCGACGCATTCCACTGTGCGACCGTGCGGTACGCGAAGAGCGCGGTCGCGTGATCACCGAGTGCGATCGCGGCCTCGCCGAGCTGCGTGTTGACGGCGCCGTTCTTCGGATCGTGGACGAGGTAGTCCTCGCACGCGCCGAGGACCTTCTCCCATTGTTTCGTGGTGCGCAGCATCGCGATCTTCGAGAGGGCCGGCGCGCCCTTCATCTTCGCCATCCACGCGCTGGGGTCCTTCCCTTCGAGCCGGCGGATTTCCGCGGCGCGAAGTCCCTCGCGGGCTCGGACCAGATCCGGGCGCACGTTCAGGATCTCTCTGTACAGATTGATCGCGTAGTCGAAGTTGCGACGCTTCGCCTCGGCTTCCGCTCTTTGGATGTGCTTGTCTGTATCCACTCGGCTGTCTTCGACCCGGCTCCTTCGTTTGGGGCACTGCGAGCTGTGTGTCCAGGAACGAGCCGGGCAGGTGAAAGCGCGCCAAACTACCAAGAGCCTCCGCGAGCGTCAACGTGGGCTTCGGGGCCTGTGGAATCGTCGGAGGGCCTTTGATATATATCGACCCCAATCCAGAGTGGAGCAACGATCACCGTGCAACTCCTCTATTATCCGGATCCTCGGCTTCGCGAAGTGGCCCTCCCGGTCCCCGTCGTCGACGAGGACGTTCGAGCGAACGCGAAGGAAATGATCGAGATCATGCACGCGCACAAGGGCATTGGTCTCGCCGCAACGCAGGTCGGATGGAACCGCCGGCTGTTCGTCGTCGGCAGCCCGGAAGGCGAGGAGGGGCGTGGTCTGGAGCGGGTGTTCGTGAACCCGAAGATCGTTTCGGCGGCGGGCGCGATGGAGTCGGAGGAGGGTTGCCTCAGCCTTCCGGGGATCTATGCGACGCTTCGGCGATCGTCGATGGTCGTCATGGAAGCACTGGATCTCGAAGGTCGAACGGTCCGGCTCGAGGCCGAGAAACTGCTCGCGTCCGTGATCCAACACGAGATCGATCACCTCGACGGCGTCCTGTTCATCACGCGGCTCTCTCCCGCGGACCGGCAGCGCGTGAAGAAGCAGCTCCGCGAGCTCGAGGAGAAGTATCGCCCCGACGGCGTGCGATGATTCGAATCGCAGGGCTGGCGGACGTCTCGCCGGATCGATTTCGGGATCCCGTCGTCACGCTTGGAGTGTTCGACGGCGTCCATCTCGGGCATCGGCGGATCATCGGCGAAGCCGTGAGCTGGGCTCGTGACGTTCGCGGCACGGCCGTGATCCTCACGTTCGAGCTCCACCCGCAGCTCCTGTTGATCGGGAAGTCGCCCGCGACGCTCACCTCGCTCGAACATCGATTGCGTCTCTTCGAGTCGCTCGGCGTCGACGTGGTCGTCACGACGCAATTCGACGAGGCGTTGCGCGACCTCGCCGCCGATGCGTTCGTCGAACGCATTCTCGTCGGTGCGTTCGGCTCGCGACGAATCGTGCTCGGACCGACGAACACGTTCGGCAGGGGCGGGCTCGGAAACGGCGATTGGTTGCGCCAGCACGCGGCGCGATTCGGCATCGAGGTGCGCGTGCCCGATCGCGTCGCTGGACCCGAGGGGCCGATCTCGTCGACGCGGATACGCGCCGCCATCGACCGCGGCGATCTCAGGGCGGCGAGCGCGATGCTAGGGCGGCCCGTTTCGGTTCTCGGTACCGTCGTGCGCGGCGACGCCCGCGGAAGGACGATCGGCTTTCCGACGGCGAACCTCGATCTTCATCACGAGCAGCGTCCGCCGATCGGCGTCTACGTCACGCGCGCGATCGTGAGGGGGAAGGCCGTGCCGTCGGTCGCGAACATCGGCGTCCGGCCGACGTTCAAGCGCGACGGGACCCAGGCCGTCGAAGCCGTCGTGGAAGTGCACCTCTTGAACTGGGACGCCGCACGCGAGATCTACGGCGAGCAGGTGGAGGTCGAGTTCCTCGAGCGCGTGCGCGACGAGAAACGATTCGAGTCGGTCGACGCCCTGCGCGAGCAAATCGAGACCGATCGCGAAGCCGCCCGGCGTTGGTTCGCGGCTCGGCCCGCCGAATCAGAAAAGGTTTGACGCTTTCAAACTCGCAGTGATAAGGTCCCGCGACTTCAGCCGGCCGGTGCGTTCAGCCGATGAAGCATCGCACGTCGACATCGGGCGGATAGCTCAGTTGGTAGAGCACAGGACTGAAAATCCTGGTGTCGTGGGTTCAACTCCCTCTCCGCCCACCCTTTTTTCTCGCGCCAACGTGACGAACGTGACTCGGGCCGGGTCCTCGCGTCGAATCCGAGACGGAGGTAGCTTGGTCGCACGAGCGTAGCGGATTCGGTTCCGAGTGGCCGTGGAGCGAGGAAAACACATCATGGCGTCGCGAATCGTTCGATGGTATCCGGTCCTCGCCGCTCTGCTATCGATTTCAACAGTAGCCCGGTCGCAGACGACGTCGCGAGTGAGCGTCGCCTCGAACGGCTCGCAAGCGGCTTCCTACTGCTTGCATCCTTCGATCTCGGCCGACGGAAGATTCGTCGCGTTCGAGAGTCCGGATCCACTCGGAACGCCGGGCGATACCAACGCTGCGCTCGACGCCTTCGTGCACGATCGCGTCACCGGGCAGACGACGAACATCAGCCTCGGGCCTCCGGATCAATTCGGAGGGCACGGCACCGAGAACTCGGTCATTTCCTCCAACGGTCGTTTCGTCGTGTTCGATTCGCTGAGTGCTCTGACGCCGGACGACGACCATCTTGGGTTCGACGCCTTCACCTACGATCGCCAGACCGGGCAGATCTCCCTTGCGAGCATTGACTCGTCGACGGCGCCCTACCCGTTCGGCCCAGGACCCAAGTCGATCTCTTTCGATGGACGCTACATCGCCTGCATCAACCGCGAGAATCAACCGAACGGGAATCTCGGACAGGCCAAAATCTACGTCCTCGATCGCGTCACTCGTCAAACGCGTCTCGCGAGTGCCGATGCAAACGGGCAGGCGTCGAACAACGACTGCACCGGACCGGCGATCTCCGGAGACGGCCGATACGTTGCGTTCGAAACGCCGTCCACGTTTGGCGGCCTCGGCGGAGAGCCTCCCCACCACGTGTTCGTGAAGGATCTCGTCACCGGTCAGCTCGAGCGAGCGGACGTGCGCTCTGACGGCTCGGGCGCGAACGACACGAGTGGGGTCGCGTTCCTCTCCTCTGACGGTCGATTCGTCGCGTTCGGCAGTTACGGGAGCAACCTGGTCGACGACGACACGAACGGAGTCGGGGATGTGTTCGTTCGCGATCGTCAGACCGGGGTGACGGAACGCGTGAGCGTGGGCTTGGCGCTCGGACAACCGAACGGTGGCGGTTACTTTCCGGCGCTGAGTGCGGACGGCCGCTTTGTGGTGTTCTCGAGCGGTGCTTCCGACTTGGTCGCGGCCGACAACAACGGCATGGCAGACGTGTTCGTGCGCGATCGTCTGATCGGAGAGACGCGCCGAGTCAGCGTCAGCTCGATCGGCGACGAGGCGAACGGCAATTCCAACGTCGGTGTATTGATGAGGGCCGTCGTCTCGGACGATGCCCGCTTCGTGTGCTTCGAGAGCCAAGCATCCAACCTCGTCCTCGGCGATACCAACGCGGTCACTGACGTTTTTCTCCACGACGGTGAAAACTGCCGCGGAGGCGACGTGAACGCCGCGTTCGGAATGAACGCGGACGTGCTCTTCGTCAACGGAAGCGCCGGCGACTCGGTGACCCGACGCGTCACGGCGAGCCTGTCCGTGCCCATCACGGTGACACTCGGGGCGGGTTCTCACGGTCCGAACCCGGCGTCCTACAGCCTGTGGGTCTGGCACGGGCTTCCGGCGAATGCGTTTTTCGTGTCCGTGTCCGGCGCGATCATTGGATGCGCCACGAACCCCACGCCGCTGCATCCGCGTCTGGCGTCGCCTCAACCGTTCTTATGCGTGCTCGCTGGCCTGGGCCTCGAGTTCGCCGGGTCCGCTCGCCGCCTCGCCCACCCGCCAGGAAGCGCTCCGTGGACGCTCACGCGAATGCGCGGATTCGATCGCCCAGCGTCCCTCACGATCCAAGGCGTCGTCGCTGACGATGGCGCCGCAAACGCACAGCATCTGAGCGTGACCAACGCTGTCGTGCTCACGATCGAGTGACGTCATAGGCGCCTCCGATCAGGTATCGGTCGTGCACTTCTACAGTCAGCACTCCATGGAGTTCTCACGTGCGAACGAGTTCCTCGTCCCGTCGGGGATCGAATCGTGACTCGCTCGGAGCGGCTCGTCCTCGTTGCCGTCGGCGTGATCGGGGCCATCGTCGTTGCCTTGCTCGCGACCGTGTTCTTTCAGCGCGACGCGGCCCCGCAGCCGGTGAAGTCGTCGACTCCCGCATCCGAATCGCCGCCGCCGGCGACGCCGAAGACCGAAGTGCCCCCGAAAGACGAACCGCCTCCGGAGTCGATACCCAAGGTGTCGGTGAAAACGCCGCCCGCGGAGGCGGCGGTCGACCTCGGCGAGGGGACGGGCTCGCTCGCCGGCGTCGTCCGGTTCCGGGGGACGCCGACTCTGGTGCGGATCCACGTGGACAAGGATGCCGAGACCTGCGGCACCGAGCGGCTCTCGCCTCGACTGCGAGTGAGCGAAAGCGGCGGCGTGGCCGATTCCGTCATCTACCTCGATCACGTCGACAAGGGCGAGGGGATCGACCAACTCCCCCAAGGCATCCTCGACCAGCTCGACTGCGAGTTCACGCCGCACGTGCAGATTCATCCATGGAACCAGGATCTCATCGTGAAGAACAGCGATCCGCTCCTCCACACCGTCCGGCTCACCTACCGCGGCACCGATGACGTGATCCTCAACATGCCGTTTCCCGCGCCAGGCGAAACGAGCCGCCGCGTCCCGAAGCCGGGCATCATCGCGGCGCAGTGCGATGCCGGACATCGGTGGGCGAGCGGATACGTGTTCGCCGTCGAGCATCCTTACTATGCGATCAGCGACGACGAGGGACGCTGGTCACTCGAGGACGTGCCGGCGGGGCGCTATGTGCTGCGGTTCTGGCACGAGGGGTTCAAGTTGCTCGGGACTCGGACAGGCGCGGGGGGGAACGTGACCGGGGACGTTTGGTCCCCGGACGTGACGCAGGAGCAGCCCGTCGCGCTCGCGACCGGCAAGAAGATCGTCGTCGATTTCGAGCTCAGCGACGACAAGTGAACGCCGGCCGCCGCGCGCTCGCGTTCCTGCTCTCGCTCGCCTGCGGGCTCGTTGCGGGCGATGCCGAGGCGCATCCGATCGACAACGCCTATCTCGACATCGACGTGCGCGGCGCTCACGTGACCGTTTCCGTCACCTTCTCGCTCGACGTCTTCTCGAAGTACGGCCACGCGACCGACGTCCTCTTTCGTGAGATCGGGCCCGTCGACGCGAACCTCGACGCCCTCGAGGCGCACCTTCTCGCCGGCGTGACGTTCGTGGGGTTTCCCGGCGGTGGCGAGGATGGCGGGCGGCTCGCACTCACCGTGACCGGGCGCGAGGTCGATCTCGCGACGAATCGAGTCACGTTCGAGCTGAGCGGGAGGTTCGACCGCGCGCCGCGCGATCTCGAGATCACGTACGACGTCTTTCGCGCTCAGTCGCCCAACCACGTCGGCCTCGCGGTCATTCGCGCGGGCGGCGAAGAGCATCAGCACAATTTCCGCGAGGGTGACCGAACCTGGCGCGGTGTAGTCGCGTCCACGGGCGGCGCGGCGGGCGAGCCATTCTGGGCGACGGCGTTCGAGTTCGTGAAGCTCGGCATCCATCACATCCTCACCGGCTACGACCACCTGCTGTTCGTCCTGGCGCTGCTCCTCGTCACGCGAACGTTCGGCGAACTGCTTCGCGTGATCACGGCGTTCACGGTCGCACACAGCGTCACGCTGGCGCTTTCCACGCTCGGCCTCGTGCGGCTGAGTCCGTCGATCGCCGAGCCGGCGATTGCGCTCACGATCGCGTACGTCGGTCTCGAGAACGTGATGTCGCGAACCACGCGGCATCGCTGGCTTCTCGCCGGATTGTTCGGGCTCGTTCACGGGTTCGGCTTCGCCGGAGTGCTGCAGGAGATGAACCTCACGACTCGAGGGCTCGCGACGTCGCTCTTCGCGTTCAACGTCGGCGTCGAGATCGGACAGCTCGCCGTCGTCGCCGCCTTGTTCCCCCTCCTGATCCTGCTCGCCCGTCGCCGAGAACGGCTGCACCGGTGGGTCGCAAGGCTCGGCTCCGTTGCGGTCGCCGCCATGGGCGTCGTCTGGTTCGTCGCGCGCATCGCCTGATCGCGCGACTGCGCGATGGGGGGCGCGTAAGTGGGAAAAACGATCCAGTCGTCATGACGCGCGGATGCGTCACCCAGGAACCATGAAGATGTGCACCCAAGACGGTATCGTGTAAGCGGTCGCGCAGGGAAGCAGATCGATTCAGAACCTGGGGCCTCGAGCCCGTG
>JACOTG010000037.1 GCA_016178505.1 Planctomycetota bacterium | reverse complement strand
GCAACTCAGGCTGATCTCACACATACACGGAAACCGTCGCTCCTCCCACCGGTATCACTTCTCCGAAGCGCCCAGGCCGTCGCATAGGCCCTGAACGGTTACGAACGCTCTGTCGTGGCAACGCCTGAGTCTCAAGCAATACCTCGCCGTTGCTGCGATCGCGTATGACGCGG
This sequence comes from Planctomycetota bacterium, assembly GCA_016178505.1. Classification (GTDB taxonomy): domain Bacteria; phylum Planctomycetota; class JACOTG01; order JACOTG01; family JACOTG01; genus JACOTG01. The sequence goes on along the minus strand of JACOTG010000037.1, from coordinate 50,462 downwards.
CGTGTCCCAAGTTGAAAGCGCTGACGCCGCGCAAGAAGTACAAGCGCACGGCCGACCGCCGCCATGGCGGATTGCTGAACCTGAGGCCAACCGATGCTCGCGGATTCGCACGCTGGTTCGACTCGCGGGAGTGGTCGGGCACTCATCCTTGGGAGATCGTGTTCGCACATCCTCACGGCATCTTGCTCTCACCTCATCACGAGCACAGCCGATGGCGATTCTTCCTGAGCGTTGACACCTTGGGCCTCTACGTGGAAGCCGCGCGAATGGCCATCGCACTCGGCGACGGCGGCGTGCCGTTCGAATTGTTCCGCGCCGACAAGGTCATCGCGGCACTCCGCGGGCTCGACGTCGTCGAGGTCGGGCCTTTCTACGGCCAGCTCTCTCTCGATGAGATCGACGAGCGCCGCGGTGATGCTCGAACGCGCATCGTCTGGGACGATCCACCGACGCTTGCACCCGCATCGAATCGATGAGAATCAACGAGTCCCCGAGCGAGCGAGCGGCTCAGCGCTCGGCCAGGCGCCCGTAGATGAGCAGCATCGTCAGGTAGAGGTCGGCAATCTCGCTGCGCCGGGTCTTCGCCCACGCGCGAAACGCCGACGCAGCCTGCTCGACGAAGTCGAGAACCTCGGAGCGGTCGAATCGCCGGCTCAAGTCGTAGTCGGCGAGGTGTCTTGCATCCTGCAGGTCAACGACCGCCCGACTGACCGCGACGAGTTCGGGAGGCACGATCAACGGACCGATCGAGCGGACGTTGCCACCGATGAACGCCAGAGAGGCCCGCTTCAAGTCGGCGTGACCGAATGCGCGCGCGACGCGCGCCCGGTACGTCGCCTGTGCTCGGCCCCTGAGGATGTGTCGGGTCGCGTCGCGCACCAGTAGGTGGAAGACGGCATAGTACGCCGTCGATACGGCGCGGCGCAGGTTTGCCTGATTTGGCTTCTTCGGATCGCGCGTGGCCAGGTGTCGCGCTTGATCGAGAAGACTGTCGTGGATCCCTTGCGCCGTAGCCATCGTCATACTTTCCCGGCGTCGATTGCGTCCTGCCCGGATCTGCTCCGGACACGAACGTACGGGATGATCTCGAGGCCCGTGCCCCGAACCGCTTCTCGAATCTTCTCGTAGACCGGCGTCAACTTGGCAAATGTCCAGTCCTTCTTCGGCGTGGAGTCGTCGACGATGGTCCAGATCCAAACGGCATCGTCACCGCTCCAGTCGACACCGACCTCGTACCGGAGTTCCACGATGGGTGGCGTCTTCGGCAGCTTGAGACGCTTCAGGTTGAGGGTCCGCTTGAGGACCTTGTCCACGTCGACTTTCATCGGGATCACTCTACGCTGCGCCATGTTGCCCCTGAAGTCCCACCTCACCACCAAGATAGTCGATGAAACGGTTCGGAGGTTGCGCCGAGCATCGGATTTTCCTCCACCGCGCGTTCGAAGAAGATAGAAGTCGCTTTTCATGACGCTCAGCGGGCTCGTTCGAGGAAGGATCGCGCCCGATTGAATACGAAGCGGCTTCACGAGACCATGCGGCCATGAGCGAGCCGGAAAATCACCAGACACCCATGGCTGTCCGCGGCGCTTGCGCTCGCGGTGAACGACTGGTCGCTTCGGAAGCCGGGATGAACTGGAACGCATGGCCGACTACGTAGCGCTCGCGGCGATCGTCGCGACCGCGCTCTACTTCTTCTGGACGCAGAAGCTGCGCACCGACGTGACGGCGCTCCTCGTCACGCTCTCCCTCGTCGTGCCGTGGCCGCACTCGATCCACGGCGACTGGCGCAGCATCCTCACGACCACGGAGGGGTTTTCCGGATTCGGCAGCCCGGCCGTGGTGATGGTCACGTCGATGTTCGTCTTCGGCGGCGCGATGGTGAGAACCGGCGCGGCAGAAGGCGTCGGCGGGAAGGTGTTCCGTCTGTGCGCACGCAACGAACTCCTCCTCCAAGCCGCGGTGCTGGTCACCACGACGATCTTCTCGATGTTCATCAACGACACCACGGTCGTGCTCGTGTTCCTGCCGATCATCCTGGCCGTCTGCAAGGAGAAGAATCTGTCGCCGACGCGCTACCTCCTGTGCGCGGCGTACGGGTCGCTGCTCGGCGGGCAATGGACCCTGATCGGCACTCGAAGCAACATCGTCATCAGCGACTACCTGCGCTCGCGAACCGGCGCGGGGCTCGGCTTCTTCGATCTCACCGCCGTGGCCGCGGTCGTGTTCGTCGGGTGCGTGATCTGGTTCCTCGGATGGGGGCGCAAGTTTCTGCCTCGCGCCACACCCGACGACGACGCCGAGCGCAAGCTCGCTCGCGAGTACCTCACCGAAGTGATGGTCACTCCGAAGTCGGGAACGATCGGCAAGACGCTGGGCGAGCTACCGTGGTCCAATCGAAGCGACTTGGCCGTTCTCATGGTCATCCGCGGCGAGAGCCGGCTGCCGGCACATGGTTGGCTGAGCCTCGAACCCGGGGACGTCCTCGTCGTGCAAGGTCCGGTGCCGACCATCGGCGATCTCCTCAAGTCGCCGGACTTCCAACTCAAGGCGGAACTCGAGATCAATCGCCAGACGCTTCAAAGCGTCGATCTGGTCACCGTCGAAGCGATCGTGCCTCTGCACTCCGACTACGTCGGGCGCTCGCTCGACGACGTCGACTTCTGCGAAGCGTACGGGTTCAGCGTCATGGGCATCTCGAGGCACGGCCGAACGATTCGCGAGCGACCGATGGCGACGCCTCTCGAGTTCAGCGATTCGCTGCTCATGCTCGGCCACAAATCGTCTCTCGAACGCCTTCGGCGCAACTCGAGCCTGATCGTGATCGGCGATCAGCCGTTCCCGGCGGTCGGCAAGCAAAAGGCGCTCGTGACGCTGGCGCTTCTCCTCGGCGTGATCCTGACCACGTCGCTCGGAGTGCTGAGCGCCGCCGTTTCGATTCCTCTCGCCGCGATGATTGCGATCCTTCTCGGCTGCATCAAGATCAAGGACGCTTACGAGTCGGTGGACTGGCAGGCCGTGGTCACGGTCGCTGGGATGATCCCATTCGGCGTTGCCCTCGAGAAGTCCGGCGCGGCGGATCGGCTCGCTCACGCGATCGCTTCGGGACTATCCGGCATCGGCACGACCGCCACGATGGGAGCGCTCCTCCTCGCCACCGTGGGGCTGACTCAGATCATCGAGAACGCTGCCGTCGCGATCATCACGGCGCCGATCGCGTTCGAGCTCGCGAAGAGTGCGGGCGCCGATCCGCGGCCGTTCATGGTGGGCCTCGCCATCTGCGTCTCGTCGGCTTTCTGCACGCCGGTGGCGCACGAAAGCACGATCCTCGTGATGGGGCCCGGTCGCTACGAGTTCAAGCACTACCTTCGCGTCGGCGGTGTGATGGCGATCCTGACCTGGCTCACCGCGACGCTCGTGAGCCCTATCGTCTGGCCGTACTGACTCGTCACGACGGCGCGAGGCTCGATCGAGGCGCCACGCGAGTGAGAGAATCGTGTCGATTCGCGAATGATTCAGCCGTCATGTTGACGACCGTCACGCCTTGCGACGATCGTCGCCGCAAACCGAGTCGAAAGTCGCCGAGCGCTCGGTGAACTGATGCGGTCTGCACTCAGTCCTTCTTCGCGTGCGACGTTTGCCACGCGCGATACTCGTCCGACTTCACGAAATCGACGTAGTCCGCCGCCTGATCGAGGTCCTTCCGAATCGTGACACCGCACTCCTTCTCGAGTTGATCGAGCAGTCGCGCGATCTCGGCGTTGTTCTTCTCGGTCAGGGAAATCGACACCAGGGTCCAGTACGGGTTCGGCAACGTCGGCTCCGTGTCGATCGCTCGATGGAGCGCTCCTTTCGCCTTCGCGACGTCTCCTTCGGCGATGTAAGCGTTACCTCGGACGAAGTCGAGCCAGGCGTCGCCGCCGACACGTTCGTCCAGGCGATTGATGCTGCGGTGAAGTCGCTCCCAGTCCTTCCTCTGAAAAAAGGCGCTTATCCCATTAATGTCTATGGCTCGATCGTCCGGGAAAGCACGCTCAAATTCCTCGACCGCTTTCGGGTACTCAGCTGAGTTCGCTCGCATCGCGGCGGCAACCCATAGGAACATGTTGGTCTTGTCGCGACGGTCTGACTCGGCAAGGGCTCGATACGAGGCGAGCCCCTCGTCGAATGCACCGGACGTGACCTGCTTCTGGAACGCCACGACCTTCACCATACGCTGGGTCAAGTCGCGGCCGGGCCCCGAGAGCCGCTCCAGAAACGGGACCTTCGAGAGGGCGGCCACTTGCACGGCACTCCGATGAAGCGCTTCCGACATCGTTTCGCCGGAAGCATAGATGTACTTGTCGCGGGCGCGAATCGATCCGCCCTTCGACGGAACGAGATAGAACTCGTGATAGTTGGCCCCACCGTTTACCAGAAGGCGAAAGAGAGCGTGGGGCTCATCGCCGACCCAACGGATCCGGAGAAACTTGTACGCGCCGTGATCAGCGACGATGGACTTCACGACGGCGTCGCTCTTCAAGTTGGACTTCACGCCCGTTCGAATTCTCGCTTGGGTCTCGGCATCCGCGTCAATGTCGCGCACCGCGGCGTCGACGATCGCGTCGAGGTCCAGCGTCGCGTCGACGACCGACGAGTCACCGGCGTTCATCGACTTTTCGATGCGCTCGCCGAGATCGCGACATTGCTTCTCGAGCGCCACGCGATCCGCCGCCGCGTCGGCTCCGTCGCCCCCCAAGAGTGCGACGACGAGAACGGCTTGCAAGACATTCATGGATTGCCTTGTGCGCTGATCGACGCGCGGCGCGTGGCGAACCCATTCCGCACGCGATCCGTCACACTCGCCTTGTCTCCAAAAGTCAGCCCTCAGTCCACGCGAAGAATAGTCGCATTGGTGACCGAGAAACCGGCGACGCTCGTCGAGCCCGCGTCCTCGAGCACGCCTTGCAGCGTGATCGTCGCTCGGCCTCGCAATCCGCTCGGCTTCGTGAGCGTAAAGGGCGCCGCCGGCGGCGACGTGCCGAGCGGCGGCACGGCGCCGCAAAGCGACGGATCGATTGACGCGGCGTGGAAGCAGCGGAACGGCTGCGGCGATCGCGGTGCCACGCGCGGAATCGGGTTCACGGCACAGCCGACGACGCGCCCGGCCACGACGACGTCGGTCGCCGAAATGGGGGGCGACTTCCAAGCCCAGAGCGCGTAGCTCGCGGTCGCGGGACCCGACGACGACGTCGACAAGTGAACCGCGATCGGTACGTTCCGGGGAACCACCACCGTGCGGCTCGCGTCGCCGCTCGAGCCGTTGACGAGCAAGACGTTCTCGGGCGGCCCCGCGGCTCCGTTCACATTTCCGCTGCCGCAGCCGCGCGACCGGTTGTAGAGGATGTCGACGTCGGGGGAGCCGGTGTTCGCGACCACGAGATCGGGGCGGCCGTCGACGTCCGGGTCGGCGAGCACCGCGAACCTCGGCGCGTTTCCGACCCCGTACGCGTGCGAATTCGAGAGACGACCCGTTCCGTCGCCGGAGTAGATCTCGGCGACGTTCGTCAGGATGGCGACGTCGAGGAATCCGTCGCGATCGAAGTCCGCCACGACGGGCGCGCCGTTGACGGCGTTGTCGACGAACGGAAGGAGGATCCGAGACTGCCGCACCGTGAAAGCGCCCGATCCGTCGCCGACGAGAACGTCGAAGGTCGTTTCGCTGCTGGCCGCCACACGCACGATGTCCACGTGTCCATCACCATCGAGATCCCCTGCAGCCAGAGCGACCGAATCCTTGCCCGGGCCTGCGACGCGCGCGGGCGCGAACCTGCCGTCACCGTCGCCCGATCGAACCACGAGCCCAACCTGGTCGTCGTCGGACACGAGATCGAGATGACCATCCTCGTCGACATCGGCGACGGCAACGCAGAACCCAGGGAGCAAGAATCCGCGGACCCGCTCGAACGGCCCCGTCTCGTTCCATCGGAACCAAACGAAGTAGGTGCCGAACATCGCTCCGACGTCGGGCCGACCGTCCTCGTCGAAGTCGGCGACGACCACCTGCTGTCCGCTCTCGGTGCCGTCCAGCGGATACGTCGACCTCGGGACGAACCCGCTCGCGCCGCTCCACTCGTAGAAGCAGGCTCCCGTGTCGCGTGGCACCACCACGTCGTCGTCGCCGTCGAGGTCGAAGTCGCCGACCCCGAGGCGCCCAGCTTCACAGATCGGGGAGTCGATTTGAGGCGCGAACGTGCCCGGACCCGTCGAGAGGACGCCGGTGAGAAAGTGGCCGGCCGTCGTCGAGTATCCCGTCGTCGCGAAGTCGACCCGGCCGTCGCCGTCGAAGTCGCCGGAGACCAGATCGACGCGCGAGGTACCGGGCGGCGTCTGGATCGGAAGCTCGTCCGCGGCGATCAGGCCGCTCGGCGAGCCGTGCAGGACCGAAACGCCGCGCTCGAGCGAGCACACGAGATCGAGGCGCCCGTCGCCGTCGAGCTGGGCCCCGCGCACGTACCTCACGTTCCCGCTCACCCACTCGCCCGCGAGCGAAAGACCTCCGGCGCCGTCGCCGAGAAACACGCGCACTCGCCCGTCGCCGGCCTGGACGACGTCGAGGTGACCGTCGCCGTCGAAGTCGACCGCGTCGAGATCGTCTCCGCGGGCAGAGATCGGCGCACCGGCGACGAACCCGCCGGCGCCATCGGCGAGAAGCAGTCGAATCGCAAAGCCGTCCGCAACGACGACGTCATCGTCGCCGTCGAGGTCGAAGTCCCCAGCGCCGATGGCGAGAACTCCGGAGGTGCCCAAGCTGGGCGGCGCCGGCCCCGGCACGAAACTTCCGGAGCCGTTGTTGAGGAACGTCGCCAACACGGAGAACGAAGACTGCTGCGCCCACGACTCCACCAAGTCCGGGTACGAGTCGCCGTTCACGTCTGCCACCGCGAGCGCTGTCGCATTCGCCCGCGGAGCGGTGAGGGTCTGGATCCGCGTGAAATTGCCGGCACCGTCGTTGTCGAGCACGAAGACGTGCGTGTCGGCGACCGCGGCGACGTCGACGTCACCGTCGCGGTCGAAGTCCGCGACGGCGATGAGACGGAGTTCCGAGACGTATGTCGAGCGGGTCGTGGGGAAGCTCCCTGTTCCATCTCCGAAGGCGAACCACAACAGATCCGAGCTGTTTCCAGCGACAGCGAAGTCGAGCCGCAGGTCGCCATCGAAGTCCGCGGCCACGATGTTGCTTGCGTTCAACGAGGTCGGGAACGACGAAGTCAACACGGGGGTCAACGAGCCCCCCGCGTCGCCGCGGAAGACGTGCACGGCCAAGGGCGATACGGTCGCTTGCACGACGTCCACGTGCCCGTCGCCGTCGAAGTCGCCGAGCGCCACGCTCACGGCAGACACTCCGGCGTCCGGTGAAGCGAAGACTTCTGCGGCCCGAAACGAGACCTGCGCGTCGGCGCGAGCCCCCATGGCCGCGACGGCGACGCACGTCACGACAAACACGCGATGGACGATTCGTAAAATCCCGTGGTGGTTCATGGACTCTCCATCAGCCGGAGGTGCGTGGCCCTCAAGGTAGTCGGATTTCGCCTTCCCGAGAAGAGTGGTCCCGTTCCCCACGAACCATTACGGAAAAATCGGCTATGGCGAAGGACTCGAGTTCACGCGACCCCGCCATGCGTCGCGGCGTAGCTCGACAGGTATGCGCGATGACGAATGTGCTGCCCGTTGCACTACACGTGAACTCAACGATTCGACAAACGACCAACGGCGAGGAGCATCGTCAGAAAGAGATGTGCCGCAGTTCGGCGACGAACCTCGCCCCATGCCCGAAACGCCGTCTCGGCCCTCGCGATCAGGCTCAGCACCTCACCGCGAGCGAACCGGGTCGACAAGTCGTAGTCCACGCGCTGCCGCTCCTCCTGGAGATCGACGATTGCCGCTGCCACGAACTTCAGCTCCGTGGGTACGGTGACGGCGCCAAGAACGGGAAGCGTCCCGGCGACGAACGCACGCGATGCACGCTTGACATCCAAGTGACTGAAAGCCCGAGCGAACCCGGGGCGAAACGGCGCCTGAGCCCGTCCTCGCAGCAGACGCCGAGTCGAATCGCGAACGAGCAGGTGAAACAGGGCGTAGTAGGTCGACGACACGGCACGACGCAGGTTCGCTTGCTTCGGCCTCTTCTTGTCGCACGTGGCGAGGAGACGCGCCTGCTCGAGGAGGTCCGTGGGGAGCGGCATGCTCGACCCCATGGTCACACCCTTCCCGCGTCGATGTCCGCCTGCTCCGACCGCATGCGAACCCGAACGTGGGGCCAAAGACCAAGCCCACTCGCGGACACGGCCTTCTCGATCGCATCGAAGATCGGCATCAGCTTGACGTACGCCCGTTCCTTCTCGGGCGTCCGATCGTCCAGGATGACCCAGATCCAAACGGCGTCCTCTCCGGTCCACTCTTGGTCGCGCTTGAAGCGGATATCGACGACGCGATTCGGCTTCGGAAGCCGGAGCTTTTTCAGATCGAGCGTCTTCTTGAGAACCTGATCCGCCTGCGTGCGCATGTCGTCCAGTTTACGTTGACCACTGAGTCGTCTGAGAAGCAATCTCGCCACTGCTGTAGTCGGAGTACCGACGTCAAAGGTTACACGAATCCCGAGAATGGACCGGCGTGATCGATCCGTTCACGGCGAGTCGCTGGCTCGACCGCAGCGATGGCAGGAGACTCGGTCGCGGTCGTTTCCAGCATCACACGCGGGATACATCCACAGGCGAGCCAAGTGTCGACTGACCGCGCGAAACAGGAGGCCGTAGCCGCCGAAGCAGCAGACGAGCAATCCCAAATCGGCGACGAGGAGATTTGCTTTGCGGTCCCATTCGCCGAAGTTCATCCACGAGATGGCGCCGATGAAACCCGCGACGCCGATTGCGGCGATCGCAAGCCCCACGAACATCAACGCCGGTGCGAACTTGACCATCCCGACGAGGAGCCGCCAGCGAAACGAGTGCGGCTGGGGAATGCTCACGCCACGGCCTCTTTCACGACCGAGCTACGCGACCCCGCCATGCGTCGCGGCGTAGCTCGAGAGGTACGCGCGGCGCAGAAACATCGGGATCAGCTCGAAGATCTGGCGCTTGCGCGGATGGCGGATGAGATTCCGCGAGATGCGCCACGAGTCGAAGTAAAAGCGGCGATAGGCGCGCTGGATGATCTTGCCCATCTCCTCGCTCGACATGCCGTTCAGCGGCTTGTCGGCGCGGATGTACGCGTACTGGTTGGGATCGTACGAGAGGTCGACGCCCTCCTCGCGCGCGAGGTCGTGGATCGGCGTGCCGGGGAACGCTTTCACCGACATGAACTGCGCGGTATGGAAGCGGCTCTCGAGCGCGTAGTCGATCGTCTGCTCGATCTCCTCGCGCGTCTCGGTCGGGAAGCCGAACAGGAAGAATCCCTGCGTGAGGATGCCGAGGCGATCGGTTTCGTCGACGACCTCGAGCAGGCGTTCGAGTTTCAGATACTTCTTCACGAGCTTTTGAATGCGCGGCGATCCGCTCTCGACCGCGTAGTGCAAGCGATAGACGAGCGGCCGCAGCTTCTCGAGCAACTCCGTATCCATGCGATCGCCGCGCAGTCCGCACGGGAACGACAGCCGGATGTCCGTGAGTCCCGCGCCGACGATCGCGTCGCAGATCGCCTTCGCACGATCGAGTTCCATGTTGAAGATGTCGTCGACGACGAGGAACTCGCGCACGCCGTGTACGTCGTGCAAAGTCCGGATCTCCTCGAGCACGTTGCCGACCGAGCGCGGGCGGAACTCCTTCCCCATCATCAAGTGGCAGAACGTGCACTTGTAGGGACAGCCGCGCGACGTGTAGATCGGCATGTACTCCTTCTTCGCGTACAGGAGCTGGAAGCGCGGCTTCCGGAAGTACTCGGGCAGGTCGATGAGGTCCCACGCGGGGAACGGGATCGTGTCGGGGTCGTCGACCGCGGGGCGCGCACAGTTGAAGCGCGATTCGCCGTCGCGGTTCCAGCCGAGGCCCGCGACCGTCGCGACGTCGCCGCCGCGCTCGAGAGTCTCGACGAGATCCGCGAACGTCTCCTCGCCCTCGCCGGTGATGACGTAGTCGATGTTGGGATCCGCGAGTACTTCGTCGGGCTGGCCCGTCGGGTACGGCCCGCCGACGACGAGCGGGATGCCGGGCGCGCGCTCGCGCATCCCCTTCGCGATGCGATGCGTCGCAAGCGAGTCGTACGTCGTGACGCTCAAGCCGACGAGGTCGGGCCGCTCGCGGCGAATCTGCTCGACGAGGTCGTCGGGGCGAATGCCGCGGAGCATCGTGTCGACGATCTGCACTTGGTGATGCGGCGCGCGCTTTCGCAGCGCGCCGGCGAGGTACAGAATCCCGAGCGGCGGACAGTTCGAGAAGATGTTGATGTCCGGATCGCACGCGCGAGCGAGAAGGATGCGCATGGCCGGCCTCAGTTCCTCAAGAACGCGTCGCGCGGGCTCATCCACTTCAACTTGAAGAGGTAGATGAAGCCGCGATACGTCTGCCACACGACGTCGTACACGCGATTCTTCGGCGCCTTCACGAGGAGCCGCCACATCGGCTCGAGACGCGGAAAACGCACCGCCAGCGCAAACAGCTTCTGCAGATTTTCGATCTCGTTCTTGCGCTCGAGGCGAAGCGGCGAGCCTTCGTAGTAGTAGAGCGGGATTTGGTTTGTCGCATCGCCTTCGAAGTAGCCTTGTTCCGCCGCGTATTGGCCGAGCTCGGTTCGCGGATACGGTTGGAACATCGACGACCACGCGTAGGCCGGCTTGAACCTCGCGTTCAGTCGCATCGTCCGGAACGCATCCTCGATCGTCTCGCCCGGCAGGCCCACCATCGACTGCGTGTAGAACTTGATCCCGTACTTCCGCAAGAGCTCGACGCCCTCGAACATCTCGTCGTCCGTCATCTCGCGCTTGAGCACGCCGTTCCGAAGCGCTTCGTCGGCCGTCTCGACCGCGAACACGACGGTGAGCGCGTTGGCCTCGCGCAGCGCCCGCGCGACGGGCTCGTCGACGAGGTTGATGCGCGTGCAGCACATGAACGGCAAGCCGCACTCGCGCTTGTATACGGGCGCAAACTCGCGGACCCACTTCTTGTTGAGCGTGAAGACGTCGTCGACGAAGAAGATGCGATCGGGATTGCCGAGCCGCTCGACTTCCTTCAGCTCGGCGATGACGTTGGCGATCGATCGATGGCGGATGAACGATCCCTTGCCTTCGTACATCTTCTCGAGCGCGTGATTGAAACAATACGTGCACTTGAACGGACAACCGCGCGCCGTGAGCACATACTTGGTCGAGAGCTTGCGATAGGACTTGTAGCGATACACGAGCTCGCGGTCCGGGAACGCGATCGAGTCGATGTCCTCGATGGTCGGCCGCATCTCGTTCTTCACGATCTCGCCGCCGCGCTTCGCCCAGATGTTCGGGATGCGCGCCCAATCGCCGCCCGATGCAACCGCGTTCGCGAAGTCGACCATCGCGCCTTCGCCTTCGCCCTGGCAAACCGCGTCGACGCCGTCTTCCTCGACGAACTCGGGGTAGTACGTCGGATGCGGCCCGCCGAAGAGAGCGACGTACGGCGGCAGCGCGTTCTTCAGCTCACGGTTGAGGTCGGCGTAGAAGCGATGGAATCCCGTGGTCGTCGAGAACGCAACGACGTCCGGACGGAAGCGGCGAATCTCCTCGATGTAGTTTTCGTCGATGCCCACGTCGACGAAGCGTGTTTCGTGCCCCGCGTTCTTCAGAGCGCTCGAGAGATACATGATCCCGAGCGGCTCCATGTAGTTGAAGAATTTGTAGACGAAGACGACGCGGCTCACGGGTAGAGGCTTCGCTTTCTGGGATATCCAAGGGCTGCCAGGGCTTCAAGGATCGAGAATCAAACTAATCGGGCGCAGCCGGCAAAGCAAGCCACCGGCTGATCGTGCCCGTCGCGAGCTGCCGGGTTTTCCGCGCACCGCCGACCCATCGACGTCTCCTGTGTCGTCGGCCGGTGCCTGGCACGATTAGCCGGCGCCGGAGGCGGCTGGTGCCAGTCGTCGCGCGACGACGTGCGTTGGATATCGCCGGTGACGTCGCCGCTCGTCGGCATGAAAAAAACGTCGCGGGAGGGTCGGCGCGAAGTCACGCCTTCCCCCCCGCGAGCGCTAGCAGGGCGTGCGGTTAGTGCGGCACGTGGAATGTCGTCTGCGCGACGTTCGACGTGCCGGCGACGATCGTGCATGCGCCGTCGTCGCCACGTCGAAATGCGATGGCCGCGGCCTGCGTGTACAAGATCACGCCGTCGAGGCGCGGATGGAGGCGGAGGAACTCGTGATGCGCGATGAACTCACCCGAGCGGTCTGCGCGACCGGCCGCGAGCAACCGAGCCGGTGGGCCGATGTCGAAATGGATTTCGACGGTGCCGCACGGCGTGGTGCGCGGGCCGAGCGTGAACCCGCCATCCACGTGAAGCGAACCGGCGATGGCGACGTGCGCGCCGGCCGGCGTGCCGTTCACGTGCAGGATGAGCGTGTCGCCCGGACCGATGTCCGGCGTCGCGTCGAGCGTGATTTGCGCCGAGGCGACCGGCGCCAGGGCAGCGGTGACCAAGAGCGATAGCAGCAAACCCTTCATTGGACCAAGTCCTCCCTATTTCAGCGATCGATCGAGCGCCTACCACTGCGATTGATGCCAACCGCGTGGGGAAGTGCCCGATCGAGCACCGTCGACTACGATTCATGCCGACCGCGCGGGGTCGCGAGTCCGCGAGGCCGAGGCTCCGACCGTCGGATGCCGAATGTCGACGATCCAATGGCAACGGTCGTGCCTGGCAGGGGTGGCGCGGATTGCGCGATGAAGCAGCCGGAAGTCATTGGTGTGTCGACGCGTCGACTCGGGCGCCGGCGGACTGGGAGGCTCACGCCGCGTGACGGCTGTCAACTCGAGTAGCCGATGCGGCGCGGCGTGGGAATGAAAGCGACCGGGCGACGGCTCGTAGCCGCCGCCCGGTCGTGAAACGTCCGGTCAGGCCTGGTCTCGACTCAGCGAATGAGCGAGCACGGCGTGTGGCTCAGGTTCGGGTCGTCGGGGCCACCGAAGGCGCCCTCGAACTCGAGCTGATGTCCCGCCGCGAAGAACGTCCCCGAGATGCTCTGATGGAAGACGCCGACGATCGCGTCGTTCGCATCGAACTCGATCCAGCCGGTCTGGATGTGCCGGCTTCCCAAGACTAGCTCGTCGTTGTCGCCGAGCAGGTTCAGGAAGACGTTCGAGACCGCCGGTGCGAGCGCATCGTGGAAGAAGCACTCGAAGTTCAGGAACGCCGAGAACCGACGCTCTCGGTTGTTCCAAGGATGAATGCTGACACTCGTGCCGAAGTCGTTGTCGAACGGATCCACGTCGCAGCTGGCGAGCGTGAGCGAGTTCGCAAACGTCGGATTCGACCCGCCCTGCTGGAAGAACTGATCGAGCAGAAGGCGCTGAGGCCAGAAGTCATACTCGACACCATCGAAGTCCGCGTCGAGCCCGCCGTCGAGATCCGTCAACGTGCGACCGCAGCCGTCGGTGGTCGTGAGGGTCTTGGCCTCGTCCGCGTGCGAACGGAAGCCGTAGGGCAGGTAGTGGAACAGGAAGTCCGTGCCCGTGTTGACGACGATCGCGCTACCGATGAGGTAGTCGAAGTCGACCGCGTCGCCGGACTCCGGATCACGCGCCTCGACCCACAGCCAACCGATCTCACCCTCCGGATCGTCCTGATCGGCGAAGACCGTGATGGTGTCGCCGGGCGTGAGGCTGTGATCGTTATTGAACTCGCGGCAGAAGCCGCGGCCCGTGTCGAAGCCGAAGTAGATGTAGTGGACGTCGATGTCGCCCTGGCGGAACGTGTTGCCGCAGCTGACGCGGCTCGTGTTGGTGTTGGTAACGGTGATCAACGTTCCGTGGCTGGGAGTCGAATCGAAGTACGGGAAGACGAGCGCAGACGCCGGCTGACCGACGACGGGCTGAGCCGTCGCCGTCCCGGCGAACCCTGCGACGAACAATCCGAGCGCCGTCGCGCTCAGGAAACCGCCAAATTGCATTCGATACCTCCTATAGTCTCGGCGTCAGCCTCGAGGCCGACGCATACCCATCGTCAATCAATCAGTCAACGCGCGGCAACGAGCAAGGATAGTGGCTCGAGTTCGGATCTTCCGGTCCGCCGAACTGACCCGAGAACTGAAGCTCGTGGCCGGCCGCAAGCGCCGGATTCGCGTTCACGCGCTGGAAGAACACGCCGAGAATCGCATCCGATCCGACGAGCGAGAGCCAGCCGGCCTGGATCGAGCGGGCGCCCAGGACGAGCTCGTTCGGATCGCCGCCCAGGTTGTTGACGACGTTCGAGATGTCGGAGAGCGGAGCCTTGAACTGGCACTCGAAGTTGAACGAGCGCGAGAATGCTCTCTCGCGGTTGTTCCAGATGAGCGCCGCGACTCGAGTGTCGTCCGAGTCGAATGGATCGACGTCGCAGCTCGCGAGCGTCAGTTCATTCGAGAAGCTCGGGTTCGTACCGCCCTGCTGGAAGAACTCGTCCAGGTAGAGCGTCGCCGGCCAGAAGTCGTACTCGACTCCATCGAAGTCGGCAAAGCCGTCATTGTCCAAGTCGGTGAAATCGCGTCCGCAGGCGTCGTGGGTTTCGCCGGTCGGCCGCTGAACGGTGCCCGGGAGCGCGCGGAAGCCGTACGGATGGTACTCGAAGAGGAAGTCCGTGCCGGTGTTGACGACGATGGCGCTACCGATGAGGTAGTCGAAGTCGACGGCGCGCCCGGTCTCGGGATCGCGTGCTTCGACCCACAGCCACCCGATTTCCATTTCCGGGTTGTGCTGATCCGCAATCACGGTGAGCGTGTCACCGGGAGTGAGGCATTCGGTCGTGTTGAACTCGCGGCAGAACGAGCGGCCGCGGTCAAATCCGAAGTAGGTATACAGAACGCAAATGTCACCCTCAGCGAATCCGTTGTTGTTGCACGTCGTACGGACGCGGCTCGTGTTCGTGTTGGTGACCGTGATCAGCGTTCCATGACTCGGCGTCGAATCGAACAACGGATACACGAGCGCCGATGCCGGCTCGTCGAGGACCGGTTGGGCCAATGCCGTACCGGCGAACCCCGATGCAAGAGCCCCGAGCGCCATGGCGCTCAGCCTTCCCAAACGTCCCATGCAAGACCTCCTTTTCTTCTTACGCGTCGGCTGGCTTTGCCGACCTACCAGCCCTCATTACGAGGGTGAATCCTAGCCCCAAGCCGAAAGCCTTTGCGGCCACTGGGAGGGGTAATGAGTCGATATCCCCTTTGAAAGTCCCCTCGGGACTGCGCGGCTCTACACGCCGCGTCCCATCATTACAGTCCCGCAATTCCAACCTGACAAGTAAAAAAAGGCCCCGGCGAATCCGACAGGATCCGCGGGGCCTAGTTGTTCTAGCGCCTCGAGAAGGCGACGATCTAACCATCCACGCCGGGACAGATCAAGACAATTTTTCTGAAAGCGCGTTGTTGTTCCGCATTGCGACCAACGGTTTCCTGCTTGGATGGCACTGAATCGAGACAGCACGCTCCATGCTCCATTGCCGGCCGGTTGTTTCCAGCATCTCGGGAAACTCTGATTCTGACCCGGATTACTCATCTCTGATCAACTCGATCGCATGAGGAATCGCACGCATCGTGCCGAGGCGGGGCCGATCAGGAGCTTCGGTATTTCTTTACGGCATCGACGAGTGCGAGTGCATTCTCGACCGGAGTGTGCGGCAGAATGCCGTGGCCGAGATTGAAGACGTGACCGGGTCGGCCCGCGTTGATCGCGAGGATTTCCCTGACGCGGGCTTCGACCGAAGACCTCGGCCCGAAGAGGACGCACGGATCGAGGTTGCCTTGCACCGCGAGCTTCGGCCCGAGCCGAGTGCGGGCCTCGCCGAGGTCGACACGCCAATCGAGACCGACGACGTCGATGCGAAGCCGCGCGATCCTCTCGAGGAGACCCGCGGAGTCGAGCGCGAAGTACGCGACGGGACACCCCCCGCGATCGAGTTTGGCGAGCAGCCGTTCGGTGGCCGGCACGACGAACGCGTCGAAGTCGTGCGGCGAGAGCATTCCGGCCCACGTGTCGAACAGAAGTAGCGCGCGTGCGCCCGCACTCGCCTGCGCGGAAAGGTACGGCGCGATCGCGTCGGCGAGTCGGTCGAGGAGATGGTGCGCGAGATCCGGCGCCTCGAGCATCAGCCGCTTCGTCGTTTCGTAGTTCTTCGACCCCCCGCCCTCGACGAGGTACGCGAAGAGCGTGAACGGCGCGCCCGCAAATCCGATGAGCGGCACGTCGGGCGGCAGCGCGCGGCACACGAGGCGAATCGACTCGCCGAGGAATCGCGTTTCGCGCGCCGGATCGAAGCCGTGGAGTCGCGCCGCGGCCTCGCGCGTGCGCACCGGGGCGGGCAGCTTCGGCCCTTCGTCACCATAGACGATCGGTGCGCCCATCGCCTCGAGCGGGATCAGGATGTCCGAGAAGATGATCGCCGCGTCGACGCCGAGCGCGGTTGCCGCGTCGAGCGTCACCTTCGCGGCAAGCTCCGGCGTCTTGCACAGATCGAGGAAAGAAACGTTCTCTCGGACGGCCCGGTATTGCGGGAGATAGCGACCCGCCTGGCGAAGGATCCAGACCGGCGTGCGGTCCACGGGCTCGCCGCGACACGCGCGGATGAAGCGGGGCTCGACGCTCGGCGTGGGAGACGGGCTTGGTTTCGGCATCGCGGCCGGATTCTCACAGTGATGCGCCGAGCGGGTCAAGCTCGGTGTCCGGTTCAAGACGAAGCAGAGCATTGACGATAGAGAGTGCGGATCGGGGGAAGGAGTCGATCCGCCTCGAGATAGGCGGAATGCCAACGGACGAGACTGGAAATGACCGAGCGCTCACGCGCGACGAACTCCTTGACGATCCCGAAGCGCGGAACTCATCCCGTGCGAGACGGCTTGCTCGTCGGGGTCGCGGTCTGCCTCGTCGCGTGCGGCGCGCTCGCCGTGCTCCATCGACCCCTGACGGAGACGCGAGACGCCGCCAACTTCGGCTACGGCGCTGCGCTGTTCCTCGGACTGATTGTCGGCGTGGCGACTTTTCTCGTGCGGCGATCCTCTGCTGCAGCAGCGGACCGCATTCGACGCGCGTTCGAGCAACAGGCCGACGCGATGCGACTCGCAGAAGCGGCGAACCACGCTAAGTCGGAGTTCCTCGCAACGATGAGTCACGAGATCCGAACGCCGATGAACGGCGTGATCGGAATGACCGACCTCTTGCTCGATACGGAGCTCTCGGCGACGCAGCGTGACTACGCGGAAACGATCCAATCGTGTGCGAGTCACCTGCTCGAACTCATCAACGACATCCTCGACTTCTCGAAAGTCGAAGCCGGTCGACTCGACCTCGAGGTCGTTCCGTTCCAATTGCCGAACCTCGTGGACGAGCTCGGAGCGTTGTTCGCCGAGACCGCGCGCCGGAAACGAATCGAGCTCGTTCGAACCATCGACCCGAACGTGCCGGCGCGCGTCGCCGGCGATCCGGGGCGGCTGCGCCAGATCCTGACGAACCTCGTCTCGAATTCGCTGAAGTTCACCGAGCAGGGATCGGTCACGGTTCGTGTGACGCGGATGGAGGAATCGACGACTTCGGTCGTCTTGCGCTTCGAGATCGTGGACACCGGAATCGGGATCCCTCCCGATGCACAAAGCAAATTGTTTCTGTCGTACTCGCAAGCCGAGTCGTCGACGACGCGTCGATTCGGAGGGACGGGGCTCGGGCTCGCGATTTCGAAGCGCCTCGCGGAGCGCATGGGCGGTTCGATCGGCGTGATCAGCACCGAAGGAGCGGGCAGCACGTTCTGGTTCACGGCGCGATTCGACCGGATCACGGAGACGTCGGAATCGTCGGAGCCCGTGTCGGACGATTCCTCGCCGGCATCGCGCCCGATCGCTGCACAGTCGCCAAGTCGCCACGTGCTCGTCGTCGACGACGACGAAGTGAACCGCCGGCTCGCGGAGATCGTCCTCGAAAAGCTCGGTCATCGAGTGACGCTTGCAACGAACGGCCGCGAAGCGGTCGACCTCGTCGCGGCAAGCGAGTTCGACGTCGTGTTGATGGATTGCCAGATGCCGGAAATGGACGGCTGCGAAGCGACGGCTGCGCTGCGTGTCCGTGAGCGCGAATCGGGGGCACGCCGGTTGCCCATCGTGGCCATGACCGCAAGCGCGACGACTGACGACCGCAAGCGATGCCTCGACGCAGACATGGACGACTACGTTTCCAAACCGCTGAAGCACGACAGCCTTTCGAGCGTCATCGATCGCCACAGTCGCACGCACGTGACGACGAGCCCGACTGCCCCGACGCCGCCCGCGCCTCCGACTCCCCCGCCGCAGGCTCCGGCCGCGCCCACGTCCACGCTCACGGTTTCCCCGGTTCTCGACGTCCGCATGATCGAGCAACTCACGGAGATCGCGGCCGACGACAACCCCGGCTTCCTCGGCGAGATGATCGATGCGTTCGACGCAACGGCGACCGACACCGCTCGATTGCTCCATGATGCGCTCCGACGGGGCGACGCTCACGCACTCGAGCGAGCGGCGCATTCGCTCAAAGGAAGCAGCGGAAGCCTCGGAGCGGCGCGCGTCGCGGCGCTGTGCCAGCGACTTCAGGAGATCGGCCGGGCAGGAATGATCGACGGCGCCGAACCTCTCGTCGACGAGCTGGATCACGAGCTCGGCGAAGCAAAGGCCGCCCTCGAGCGGCACCGCCCCACCGCGAGCTGATCACCTCGCGGGGAGGACGGCATCGATGAGGTCGAGCAGCTCTCGGCGACCCTTCGCATCGACCCGAAGCGCATCGCGAATCGACTCGCGCACGAGCCCACGCGGCTCCGCCAGCGCCGCCGCACGCTGCACCAACGTCTCCGCCTCGCGTCGAGAATGCTCGCCGCGGAGGAGAACGCGGTAGGCCTCGAGTGCCGTTTTGCGATCCCCCTTTTCCACGAGCAACGCGACGAGGGGCTTCGCGCGCTCGACGAGAAATCGCTCGTCGTTTTCCGTCTCGGAGTGGCGCCGTCGAATCGCGTCGGCGGCGGCGCGTAGATCCGACAGCGACACCAGGGGCGACGCCGCGTCGAGGGTCACGCGGCGACCGCGCGCGATGGGCGGCGGCACGCGGTCGAGCGGCGGGCGCAACGGAAGTCGCACGAGCGGATCGCCGATGTAGACGAGCTTCCACGGACGCCACCGACCGTCGGGGATTTCCCAGCGAAACGCGCGACCGAGCGACGTGCCGTCGAGCGCGCGCTCGATGACGTCGCGAGGCGTGCGAAACGCGTCGAGGAACGGCTCGCGGTAGGATCCGAAATAGACGTACGCACCCGACCAGAGCCAACGCCCGGCGATGCTGTCGACGTCGTAGGGATTCCCCGCCGAGCCCGAGTGCGTGTACGCGACGATGGCGGGCGTCGTCAGCGGCACGTCCATCTCGTCGCCGCCTGGGCCGCCCGCGAGGCTCCAGTCGCGCGCGCCGCCCGACGAGTTCACGTAGACGAGCCCGTCGCCCGATCGCGGAGTGACGAGCTTTCGCCACGCCGCAAGCGTTGCGCCTTCGCCCGCGACGACGCGAGTCGGAAAGAGCGGTGCGAGGCGCGCGGCAAGCGGCGACGGGTCGAAATTCGACCACGGCTCGGACTTCGTGTCGTACCGGCTGAAGAAGAGCGCGCTCTTCGGGCGCAGGAACAGACTCGCCATTGCTTGATAGATCGACTGAGCGGCGTCACCGACGAGTCGACCCGCGAACGCAAGCGGCAAGTCACGGTCGTCGCGCAGCAACGCGTCGTCGAGGGCGTAGTCCCCTTTTTCCGCCTGCGTCGAATCGCGATAGCCGAGCGCGAAGCGTCCCGCGATCGTGACGAAGCGGGCGTCGCGGAGTCGTTCGCGCAGCAGGGCGCGCGCGCGTTCGAGGTCGGCGCGTGCCACGATGCCGCCGCGCTCGCCGATCCCTTCGACGAAGTCGAGCCGCTCGCGATGGCCGGCCGCAAGCGCGAGCGCTCCCGGCCATTCGGGAGCGTCCGCTTGCGTGACGACGAGGTCCGGCAAGAGTCGCTCGACCGCCGGGGCTGCGATTCGTGCCTTGTCGAGGGACAGCGGCGTCAACGCTGCGACGAAGGCCGCGCGGATCGCCCCTTCGTCCACGCCCGCGGAGCGCACCGGCGCGACGCGCTCGACGGCGGCGGGAGCAAACGCATCGATGAACGCGGCGTTGCGGTGGTCGCCGTCCATCAGGATCGGCCAGAACGTGCCCTCGTCCCACTCGCCGATCTCGACGAGAAACGTCGACAGGTCGGGGACGAGGCGCACGACGTTCGCGACCGCGCGCGGCGGCGGGTCGCCGGCCGGCGCGCGCGCCGCGAGATCGCGCTCGATGATCGCGGCATAGAGGCTCGTCGGGTTGGCCGCGACGAACGCGCGTCGCGTCGCATCGTCGCCGCCACTCCGCGCGGCGGCAAATTCTCGCGAGAGTCTCGAACGATCGCCATCGCGCGACGCATCGATCGTCTCGGGCGCGTGCCGCTTCGCCGTGTCGCGAAGGAATTGGATCGCTGCCGAATCCGACTCGTCGAAGGTCGCAATGCGCCCGACTTCCTCGAATCCAGGTGCGGCGCCGGCCGGTCGCACGACGACGATCGCAGGCTTCTCTTCCGAGTGAAACGGCTTCGCGTCCTCGAGGTACGAGAGCGTGCGAACCCACCGGTACGCGCTCGCGACCTCGTCGAACTGCGGGTGCTCGTACAGCAGTCGCTCGGCCTCGAGGAGCGTCAGGTCGTCGCGGCTCGGCGTGACGTACACGGCGACGAGTCCGCGCGTGCCGGCCGCCTCGAGCGCGTGCGGGATCGTATCGTCCCAGCGGGGCGCCGCGAGCAGCAGGGCCGCGGCGAGGGCGAAGGCGAGCATTTCGCTAGTCTAATGGGCAAGCGCGCGCGATCAATCGACCTCTGCGGTGCGCGCTATTGGCCGAGCGATTTCAGGTAGTCGTCGAGCGACCGGCCTTCGCCGATTTCGTTGATGCCGGCGGCTCGCGCGTCCGCAGCGAAACTTGTGAGGAGCTTGGCTCGCGCATCGGGTGCGCTTCTCTGGAGGCGCACCCAGCGGATCGCGAGACCCGCCGTGCGAACGCGCGCGCGCACGACTTCGTCGCCCGCGAGCCGCTCGGCCTCCGCGAAGCACGACTCTCCGAACGCGAGCACCTCGTCGCGCAGGTACTTGGCGCTCGGCGGGTCGTAGATCGTCGCGTGGAGATCGTCCGTGCGCGTCACCTCTTCGAGACGGTCGAGCCACTTCGCGATGGGCGGCGCTGCCTTCCCGAACCAGCCGTCGAGGAACTCGTCGCGGGTGCGCCGCGCGTCGATCGACGGATCCCAAAGCCCTCGGGCGAGCACGTACGCTTTCAATTCGTTCATCTCGCCGCCGCCGCCGCGCGAGTAGTTCCCCTCCTCGAAGATCCCGCGCACGCCGTGGTCGGCGAAGAAGCGAATGTTCGGGACGAGCACGTGCACGTTCGGAAGCGGCTGCAGATAGTGCGCGAAGTTCGTGACGTAGTCCCACACGTACAGGCGATCCGTGAGCTTCGACCATCCGACGAGGTCGTCGCGAAACGAAGCGTTCTTCGGGCACGTCTCGATCGGATGGCTGAAGCAGCACTCGATCGAGCAGAGACGCACGATCACGTTCTTTCGCGGCCGGATGGTCTTCGGCGGCTTTCGCGTGTACTGGTAGGCGAGCGTGTCGATGACCTTGTCGGGAAACTCGGTTTCGATCGCTTCGGCGACTCGATTCACGAACGCGAGGAGCGAGCCCGCATGCGAGCCCTCGGCGTCGTCGATCGCGCGGCACGCGTCGCACTCGCACGGGTTGTGGCAATCGTTCTGCGAGACGGAGAAGATCGTCGCGCGGGACGACTCGCGCATCCACTTCTTCACGGTGTCGATCGTGATGCGCAAGACGTCGGGGTTGGTGAGGCAAAGCTGCGCGTTCTCGTGAGTCCGCGCGCCTTTGACCAGCGAGAAGTAGTCGGGGTGCTCCCCGAAGTACCGGTCCGGAGGAACGATCTCGTAGAAGGTGTGAACGAAGTGCGCGTACGACACCTTCCCGCCGTCCGCGTCGGTCAAGTGGTGATTGTCGCCGTTCGCTCGATTCGCAAGCGCGAACGCGCGGTCGAACGCGTCGGTGAAGAATGGCTCGCGATACTCGAGGCGCGGCACCTCGCGCACGTGCAGCGGCGCCAGCTCGGCCGCGATCTTGGCCCCCGGCATCGCCACGACCTTCGACGACAGCACGCGGCGACCGCATCGCTCGAGAAGCGACTGCACCGCGTATGCGGTCCCGCGCGGCCGCCCGCCGGCGACGATCCAGTCCGCACCCGCGGTCTCGAGCACGAAGCCCTCGGCCCCGAGTGACGCGACGTCGATGCCGGAGTGTCGCGCGTTCAGCGAGGCGCTCGGGCCCACGAAGATCGCCGCGCCGGACGGTGCATCGTTGCGAACGGCGAACGCTTCGCCGGTCAGCGAGTGGAGCCCGTCTCGCAGGGACTCCGCGGCGGCTTGCTCCGCGGCCGTCGCGTCTGCGCCGACAACGAGGTCCCGCGGCAGCGGCACTCGATCGGGCGGCGCGAGCGTGAACGCGAGCAACAGCATGGCGGTGATCATCCCTGTCGTGAGCCTCCGAGGAGGGTCCGCAAGAAGCCGGCTCGACGTCGCCGCCGGATTCTACACGTCAACCGAGACGACGAGGGGCCGCGACCCGGTTTCGAGTCGCGACCCCTCGGGAATCGTTCGAATCGTCGATCAGTAATCAGTCGACGCGCGGCAACGAGCAGGGATGATGGTCCGGGTTGAAATCGCACAGCCCGCCGAACTCACCGACGAACTCGAGCTGGTGGCCCGCCGCGAAGTTCGTCCCGCTGATTCGCGTGTGGAACACGCCGAGTATCGGATCGCTCGGAATCAGCTCCAGCCAGCCCGTTTGAATGTGCCTCGTCCCGATCACGAGCTCGTTCGGATCGCCGGCGAGGTTCGTCGTGATGTTCGAGATGTCGGTCAGCGGCCCGCGGAAGAAGCATTCGAAATCGAGCTGCGCCGAGAAGCGCCTCTCTCGGTTGTTCCAAACGCCGAAGTTCACGTGGGTCAAGCTGCCGTCGAAGGGGTCGACGTCGCAGCTCGCCAGCGTCAGGTCGGTTCCGAACTGCGGCGCCGTGCCGCCCTGCTGGAAGAAGTTGTCGAGCCGCAGCTCTTGCGGCCAGAAGTCGTACTCGCGACCGTCGAAATCCGCGAAGTCGTCGCCGTCGACGTCCGTGAACGCGCGACCGCACGCATCGCCCGAAATCTCGAAGTCGAGGACCGCATCGTTGGCATGCGAGCGGAAGCCGTACGGCAGATAGTGGAAGAGGAAGTCCGTGTTCATGTCGACGATGATCGCGCTGCCGATCAGATGATCGAACTGGATCGCGCGTCCCGATTCCGGATCGCGCGCCTCGACCCACAGCCAGCCCTGGTGCTGCTCGGGATTGTGCTGATCCGCGAACACCGTCAGCGTGTCGCCGGGCGTCAGGCACTCGGTCGTGTTGAATTCACGGCAGAAGCCGAGGTCCGGATCGAAGCCGAAGTACGTGTACAGCAAGCACACGTCGCCCTCGCGGAAGCCGTTCCCGCAATCGCGCCGGTCGGTGTCGAGGTTGGTCACCGTGATCAGCGTGCCCTTCCCCGACCGCGACTCGAACAGCGGAAAGATGAGAGCCGAGGCCGGCTGGCCCACGACGCAAACGTGCGACGTGTCCGAGTCCAGATTGGAGCAGCAGAATATCGAGAGGGTGAAACTACCTTGACTGCCGGCGAACCCGCCGACGGCGATGAAGTACGTCGTTCCGGCGACGACTGGAAAGACCACGTTCGACTGGAGGCCGCAGAAATCGTCGTTGCAGGCGATCTCGTTCAGATTGGCGCAGTCGCCCGTGAAGATGGCGATCTGGCTGTCGTACGAAGCCATTCCACCATATTGGGCGCAGAAGGACGCGCGCACCAGCCCGGTGCATGTGGCCGTGTACGAATACCAGACGTCGGAGCCCATCACGCCGCAGCTCCCCGTCGGACTGCTCGTCGTCGCCCCGATGTTGTTTCCCATCGTCATGCCGTTGCCGATCTCGATCGCGCCCGTGCACTCGTCATTCGACGGCGGCTCGGGCGGAGGTTGCGCGACGGAATGAGCAGCGCCGCCGAGCATGAACCCAACCAGGAGACAAACTCGCTTCATCATGATTGTTCCTCGCTAGATCGTGGAGGCGTGCCGCGCCGGCAATCCTTGCGCCGCGGAGCACCGCATCCGCGCGAACGTCGAATGCGCCGTGAAGGGGACACCAACGATGGCTCACTCGGTAAGCGGCTCGCTTGGTGCGACAGCGCTCGACCATCCCCTCGTACTCGCCCCGTCGCCTGCTGGCGGCGAGGCAGCGGGACAAGATAACTGATCCATCAACCGCACTCAACGAATCTCGTGCGAAGGCGGGGACGCGGTTCGGCGCGCTGCCGCGCAACGACGGTCACTCGAAAACCGTCGGCGGGGCGAGAAACGAACGGAAGCCGGCGATCGACGAGCGCACGTGCCGGCGCGGCGAGCGCGGTGGCTAAACCGATTACGGCGATTGAAGCGTGAGGTCGACGACCCCCGTCTCGCCAGCCACGACCGCCGCCTCCGCGGTCCTCGGCGTCCATCCGTCGGCGGAACACTCGACGACGTACGACCCCGGCGGGAGCACGCGACCCGTGACGCCTTCGAGCGTGGCCGGAGACGTGAGACCCGATCCGAGAACGCTGCGGCCGCTCGGCTCGAGAACTCGCCACTGCGCTCGAATCGGACGACCTTCCGCGTCGTGCGCGACGAAGCGGAGCCGCCCGCCGACGAGTGCCCGAACCTCGATCACTCGCTCTCCGCCGTTCCGCACGAACTCGAGGTCGTCGATCGTCGGCACGAACCAGTTCGCGGACGCTTCTTCAATCGTCCCGGGTTCGATCATCAACCGATAGCGGCCCGGCTCGAGCTCGGCGAGTCGGTAGTGACCCTTTTCCGACGACGTGCCTCGCTCCCACGCCGGCCACGCGGCGTCGGCGGCGAAGAGATCGAATCGCGCGTCGGTGATCGGCTTGCCGTCCGGCCCCGTGAGATCGATCACGATCCCCGGTGGATTGCGCAGCGGCTCGAGCGTGACCGCGACCGTTCGCTTCTCGCCGGCCGCCGGCGCGACGACGTCGACGCGCTCTTCCTCGTAGTGATCGCAACTGACGCGAATCTCGTAAAACGCGCCCGGGAACACACCCAACGACGTCACCCCGATGATCCGACGCGACTCGATGGCCTGTCCGTCGCGGAATAGGCGCACGAGGGCGTTCGGCGGCGGATCCTCTTCGCTTCGCACGGTCAACTCGATCCACGCCGGCGCCGGCACGGAAAGCTCGACACCGTCCGCGGGAGCGACCACTCCCCAGTCGAGCTTTTTTCCCTCGGGATACGCACTCGACTGGAGACCCGCGAGGGAGAGCCGATACGCCGCCGGTTCGAGCCCCGTCAACTCGAATCGGCCTTCGTTGTCCGCAAACGCGTCGAATTGCGTCGTGACCGCGCGGTCGCCGACCAGTTCCATCGTCCCGCCGATGGAGACGCCGCGCGCCGGCCCGTCGATGACGGCTCGGACGTGCGCGCCAGCGAACGGCTTTTGGTCCGCATTCGCGACGTGGCCACGAATTGCGTAGCCGCGATCGAGAACGAGGTCGTGCGCGTCCGTCAGCGCTGCGGGGCGAGCGCCGACGAATTCGCCCGCAGAACGTCGTCCGGGCGCCAGCGCGAGGATGAACACGCTGCCGCCGTCGCCCGCTCGGAGCGTGAATCGACCGCTGGGACCCGTCGTTTGCGCGGTCAGGATGGAGCCACTCGGAACCCCGTGTGGCGTCTTCCAGAGCCGCACGACCGCGAAGGCAATCGGCTCGCCCGCATCGTCGACGACGCGGCCGACCACGATCGTCGCGGAAGACACGGGAACATCGACTTGGAATTCGCCTCCTTCGCTCGCGGACTCCGGAACGTCGACGCTCGCCGAGCCCGTGATCAACTCGGACGGGTCGGCGGAGACCTCGAGGCGCGCGACGTCCATCGCGACGAACAGATCGGATACGTCCGCCTCGAACGTGCCCGCCGCGTCCGCGCGAATCGTCTTCGAGAACGTGACCCATTCTTCGGCGCGCGACACGGACGCGATCGACAGCGTCGGCCGCTCCGGGAACGGGCCCGCGACGCCGACGAGTCGACCGCGCAGGATTTGCTTCCGGGAGGTCGTCGGGGGCGACGCCGTCGCCACGTCGGACGCGTCGCTCGCGGGCGGATCCGCGTCGAGGAGCGGCGTGGATGCCTCGAGATCGACGTCGTCCACGATGCCGCGCGGTGCCGGATCGACGCGGCGCGGCGACTCTACGCTCTCGAACCAAAGCACGAGCGCGATCGAGAACCCGACCACCGCCAGCGCGCCGATCGTCGCGAGTCGCGGCATCGCTCTCACTCCCGCTCCAGCGTGATGTCGACGTTCGTCGTCTCGCCCGCGACGACCGTGACTTTCGCGGTGTGCTTCGCCAACCCCTCCGCTTCGCATTCGACGGTGTAGTCGCCCGCGGCCACCGTCGCCTCGAAGAGCGACATCGGCCCGCCGGTTCGATACGTGTAGGGATCCGACAGCCACGGGGCGGGTTGCGCACGGACTTCGTCGCCGTTCGCATCGCGCACGTGCCACTCGCCGTCGACTCGATTGCCGTGGACGTCCCGAGCGATCGCATGCAGGTGGCCGCCAACCTTGGACTGGACGCGGATCGTGTGTTCGCGGCCGTCGGCAGGCAGTTCGAGATCGCCGATCGAATCAGCGTAAAGGAACGGATGCCCGATCTGTTCGCCCACGCGCGTTACGTGCACGCGGTAGCGTCCGGGCTTCACGTCTTCGAACCGGATCCGATCGTCGGGAGAGCGTGACGGGGGAAGCCCGGCCGTGCGGTTCGCCTTCGGCGTCGGCCCGTCGTCGACGACCAACGACACGTCGGCCCAGATGACGGGCGTGCCGTCCGGCCAGACGACGTCCACGACCAGCGACGGCCAATCGTGCGTCGACTGCAACGACAGCGAAACGACGCGCTCCTCACCGGCAGCCGGCGCCACGAACGTCGTCGTCGCGGGCTCGAATCGCTGCTTCGAGACTCGGATCTCGTACGAGGTGCCCGGAGTCGCGTCGAACGCGAAGCGGCCGTCACCCTCGGTGAAACCCAGTCCCAGCGCCGGGGGAGAATGAACCATTGCCGACGGAAGTGGATCGCCGGCCGCCGTGCGCACCTCGACGACGATGTGCGAATGCCCGGGCAAGACGATTTCGACGTCGTCGACCGGCGCCGTGATGGTCGTTCGCGCCTCGTCGAGGAGCGTGGAGTACTCGAGCGATCGCCTCGCCGGGATGCGCGCCCAAACGCCGTAGGTTGCCGCGTCCAGTCCCGAAAGCTCGAAGCGGCCGTCGGTGTCCGCGATCGCCTCGGCTCCACACGAATGGACCGCGCCGTCGGCGTAGCGGAGCCCTTCCGAGAGCCATTCCCCTCGATTCGGCGACGTCGGGTTTGCGTCGAGCGCCGCGCCCGCCGCGGACCGACCGTCGGCGAACCGAACCCGGCCGGAGATCGAGCAACCGCGCGTGAGCACGAGATCGGGAAGCTCCGTGCGCTGGCCCACCCGAAGCTCTGCAGCGCCCGCGACCGGCCTCCATCCCGCGGAGATCGCGGTCACCCAAAAGGTGCCGTCGTCCGGTGCGCGAAGGTGGAACGCACCGTCGTTTCCGGTGATTGCCGACGATGCCTCGCGACGCAGGGGATGGCCGTTGATGAACGGTCGAAGCTGGACGCGCACGCCGGGACACGATCGGCCGTTTTCGTCGATGACGCGTCCGACGGCAATCGCTGCACCCTCGAGCGGGATGTCGACGCGCCACTCGCCGCCGTGAATCGCCGCCTCGGCGATCTCGACGCTCGCGTGCGACGGCGAGTAGTTCGGGTGATCCGCGGTCACGTCGATGCGCGCGAGATCGGGCGTGCGCGCGAACAGCGAAGAGACGTCCAGGTCGAACTCCTCGTCTGCGCGGATCTTTGTGATCATTTCCGAGTTCGGGTCGTCCGGCTGCCGATGGACGCCGATCAACTCGAGGTCCATGGCCGGAGCGAGAGACGAATCGAACCCGACGATTCTCCCGCGCAGACGCCAGCCCGGGGAGCGCGGCGACACCGGCGGTTCGCGATCGGACAATACGGCCTCGGGCTTGACGCGCTTGCCGGTCCGCGGGGTCGACGTGTCGACGACAACCTCGAGCTTCGTCTTTTGGGTCGCCTCGCCACCCCGCGAAGGCGACGGAAGACGCCTGCCACTCTCGCACCAGAGCACGACGCCAACGACCAACAGAACGGATGCCGCGACGGATGCCTTCGACGTTGGCGTCATCGCGGCTTCACTCCCGCTCCAGCGTGACGTCGACGTTCGTCGTCTCGCCCGCGACGACCGTCGCGCCAACCGTTTTCGTCACGTGGCCGATCGCGGAGCATTCGACCGTGTACGAGCCGCTCGGGACGAGCCACTCGGAGGTCGCGCTCGGTCGAAGGGAACCGCGAGGAGGCGGAGGCCCGGGCACCCCGACCTCGCCCATCGACTCGCCGGCGTCGTCGAGGATTCGCACTTCCCCGGAGAGCGCGCGCCCGACCGAATCGCGAACGGCGAGCCGAATGCGGCCGCCGAGTCGAGTCTCGACCGTCACGACGTGCTCGTCGTCGTCTGCAGGAATCTCGATGTCGAGCGGTGCGACGCATCGATTTCGAGCGCAGGCTTCCGCGTTGGGCGTGACGAACAACCGGTAGCGGCCAGGGATCGATCGTCCAAATGGGAAGCCGCCTTCTTCGGCGGTGCAGCCGGTCGTCCAATTCGGAAACCGCGAGTCGTCACGTGTCCGTTCGAGGCGAGCGTCGTCGAAGGCGTCAGAGTCCGATCCCGCGACGAACACCATCAAGCTCGGGCGCGCACTCGACGATTCGCCACTGAGCGAGATCGTCACCACCTTTTCCTCGCCGGGCGGCGGCGCGACGACATCGACGGTCGTGCCCGCATAGAGCGGAGACTCGGCGCACACGTGGTAGTTTTCGCCGGCGATCACGGGACACTGGAATCGCCCGTCCGTCCCGGTCGCACCGCCGATGCCGGCCGCCTCTCCCTGAACGATCACTTCCGCGGCGGCGATCGGACCGTCGGGACCCGTGACCTCGATCACGAGTTGAGAGAAGTCCGAAACGATGCACTCCACTCCCGTGGCCGGTGCGATCACATCACGCTCTTCGTCCATCCATGCGGTCCCCGACCGACCCAGGTTCTCGAACACGACGATTCGGTGCGTCGCGGGCTCGAGCCCGCCGATCTCGAATCGGCCGTCCGCGTCGGTCATCGCGTCCGCGTCGGATCGCCGCCATCGCCCGTCGACCCATTGCACTTCGTAGCCTACGTCAATCGCCGCCAAGGCCGATTCGAGGAAGGCCTCGACTCGAACCCCCGGGAGGCGCTCGCCGTTCGTGCGACGGACGATGCCGGTGATCGCACAACCCGGCGAAAGGCGTAGGTCGCGAACCGACGCCGGGACTCCAACGATCAGGTCGACGTCGGCGCCGTCGGGCGTGCAATTGGCTTTCGTTGCGACGACGAGTGCCGGTCCGCTCCCTTGGCATCGAGCTTCGAACGCGCCGTCGACCGTCGTGTAGGTGGTCGCGTTCGACTGCTCGTGGGTTTCGCCGTCGACGATGGGTCGAACGTGCACCTCGGCGCCGGCGATCGGCGCGCCGAACTCGTCGACGACGCGCCCGATGACGATCGTGCTCGCGTCGATGGATGGAGGAGTCGAAGGCTCGTCGTCGCGATGCCCGAGCGTTGCTGCATCGACGTGAGTCGGCGAAGGGTCAGGCACTCGTGAATCGTGCGACGAATCGCTGTCGGCGGGCAATGTCGAGGTCGTTGCATCCGATCGGATCGGCGCGAAGACAGCGCGCGACCGGAGCGCGATCACCGAGATTAAGAGCGCGATCGACAACGCAGCAATCGTCGCCACTCTCCGCATGGTGAAGGCCGAGTTTACCCGTTTCCGCGGGCTGCTTCGACGACGTGGGCGCGGTACCCCAGATCACGCGGTGGCACATGACAACTCGGAAATGTCCGACGAGGGCCGAACCGATTCCCGCGCGTATGTATGGATTCGGCAGGATCGGAGAAACCCTGATGAACGGCAAGCCTCCAGCAGTCGACGACGGTCCGGAATCTCAGAGACGCGGCCCGAGCACGCGCGGGCCGGTTCCACGATTTCTGGCATTCGTCGGCGCGGCGGGCGGGTTCCTCGCCTCGGTGATGCTCTTCGGCGGACTCTCTGACGAGGTCTCTCGCCGTACGAACTCGAGCTTCGCTGGGATCTGCGGACCGCACGGCGACTCGCGCTGGATCACCGTCCAACTCGTTCTGCTGGCATGCGGCCCGATCATCGGCGCAATCGTCGGCATCCTCTCGTGGCGATGGGTCCAGCGCCGCGCCGGTCTGCGGCCGTGACGATCACGACGACGCGGAGGCGTACGCGCGCAGCGCGCGGCTCCAGATCCACAGGAACGCGAGGAAGAGTGCGGCGGTGACGCCGACGACGTGAAGGAGAAGAGCGGGGGTGATGCCCTCGAAGAGCACTTGCGCGGGAACCGATGCGCACAACGCCAGGGGCACGACCGTCACGAGCACCGTGCGGACCCAGCCGTGGAAGATCTGGTGCGGGCGCTCGCCGTACGTTCCGATCGCGAAGCGGATCTCGCGAAGGCCCGACGCGTTGTGCATCCAGAAGACGGGCACGAGGAAGAGCATCGAGATCACGTAGCCGAGGAACGTCCCCACGAGGAGGAGCGCGACGTAGACCACGACGCGCACGACGCCGAGTTCCCCGGGATAGCGCGCGATCGCCCACGCGAGGATCCCGCTGGCCATGATGAGGTTCAGGAACGAGTTCGCCGCGAAGTCGCGCACGCTGATGAAGAACAGCGACGACACGGGCCGCACGAGATACGCGTCGAGCTCGCCGCTGTTCACGAGGACCGGGAACGACCAGATGTTGTTCGCGAAGACCGTCATGTTGATCGCATCGATGAAGAAGAAGCCCGACGTGAAGACGAGCACTTGGTCGAAGTTCCAGCCGCCGAGGAGCGGCGTGTGTCGATAGATCAGCCAGAAGAACGCGAGGTGCACCGCGTACCAGATCGCGTCCATGCCGACGCGGAAGAAGAAGTCGAGACGGAACGCCATCGCGCGGCTGAACGAGAAGCGCAGGAAGTTCGCGTAGATCCTGAGATATCGCCTCATCACATCCCCACGCCGGTGTAGACGAGGCTCGCGCGCCGCCACACGACGCGCGCGAGCAGGCCGAACACCGCGCACCACGCGAACAGGATCGCCATGTCGCCCGCCCACGCGAGCAGCGACACGCGGCCGAGCAGCGTGTCCACGGGAAACGCGTACAGGAACCGGAACGGCAGGACCGTGAGCACGGGCTTTGCCCAGTCGGGGAACACCGTCAACGGCACCATCTGTCCGCCGAGCAGCGCGGACAAGAATCGATACGCGATCATCAAGCTCCACACGTTGTCCGCCCAGAACGAGACCGCCTGGATCGGAATCGTCGCGAGGAAGTTGAGGAAGTTCGCGGCGAGCACCGCAACGAGCGCGCCCGCGACGGTCGCGAGAGTCACGTGCACGTCGCTCGGCAACGCGATGAACAACGGCACCCACGCGCCGCACAAGACGAGCTGGATCGCGATCGGCAGCATGGCGCCGAGCTGCTGCGCATACTTGAAGCGGAAGAATCCTGCGGGATAGACGAGGTAGCGGCTGAGCTGTCCGTCGTACACGTCCTGCGAGATCGCGCCGTCCATCTCGAGCCCGCGCGCGATGCGCCCGAGGAGCTGCGCCGCAGCGAAGTAGAGGACCATCCCGTTCACGGTGTAGCCGCCGATCGTCGCCGCGCCCGACTCGCGATAGACCGCCGTCCAGAGGAACCACGCGATCCCGAACTGCACGAAGAAACCCACGACCGCGTTGATCCAGAAGTCGACGCGATAGCTCATGCGTTTTCGCGCCTCGACGCTGACGATCTGGAAGAAGAGCGACGGGCTCACGGCTTTTGGTCCCCGCGTGCGCGCATGATGCGCTCGATGATCACGCCGATGTCCGCCTCCTCGATCGTGAGATCGGCGACGGGATAGCGGCGCAGGATCTCGCTCGCGGCGCGCGCGACCTGAGTGCGCGGCACCGACAGCGTCACGACGCGCTCGTTCGCCTCCTGCACGTCGCCGAGGTCGGCTAGATTTCCGTTGCTCGCCGCGATCGGTTCGCCCGCGCGAAGGTGCGCGGTGACGAGCTTGCGATCTGCGAAGTTCGCGACGACCGCGTCGAGCCGCCCGTCGTAGACGATCTCGCCCTCGCGAATGATGAGCAGCCGCTCGCAGAGCGTCTCGATGTCCTCCATGTAGTGGCTCGTGAGGATCATCGCGGGCCGATGGTCCTCGCGGTACTTCAGAAGGAAATCGCGGATCGCGCGCTGCGCCGTGAGGTCGAGGCCGATCGTCGGCTCGTCGAGGAAGACGACGCGCGGCGCGTGGAGGAGCGCGGCGATCAACTCCATCTTCATGCGCTCGCCGAGCGAGAGGCGGCGAATCTGGACGTTCAACTCCTTCGTGACCTCGAGCGCCGTCGCGAGGTAGTCGAGCCGCTCGCGGTACGCCGCGTCGGGGATGCGGTAGATCTCCTTCAAGAGGAGGAAGCAGTCGGCCGCGGGCAGGTCCCACCAGAGCTGCTGCTTCTGCCCCATGACGAGCGCGATCTGCCGGCGGAATCGGTTGTCGCGCTCCCACGGCCGGAAGCCCAGCACTTCGGAGTCGCCGCTCGTCGGGTGGATGATGCCCGCGAGCATCTTCACGATCGTCGTCTTGCCCGCGCCGTTCGCGCCGACGAGCCCGACGATCTCGCCCTCGCCGACGTGGAACGAGACCTCGCGCACGGCGTGCTTCGTCACCCACTCGCGGCGGAAGAGCGACTTCACCGACCCGACGAAGCCGGGCGCTTTTTTGTGAACGCGAAACGTCTTCGAAAGTCGATCGGCGCGGATCATGGCCGCGCGAGTGTCGCATCCCGCCGCGAACGCGTCACGATCGCGGCGGACTCGCGCGTCAACGCACGATGAGCGTCACCGCGTTGGTCACGCTGGCTCCCACCGCGTTCGCAGCGCCGTTGTCGCTCAAGACTCCTTGAAGCGTCAGAGCGATCGGCCTCAAGGGTCCCGCATGCGTTCGCGTCCACGGCGCGTATCGGGGAGCCGGGATGTCGACGGCGCTGCCGGAAGCGCGGCGCGGAACTCCCGCACCCCGGAGGCAGAGAGCGGGCTGAGGATTGCGCAACGGATGGAGCGGCGTCGGATTCACCGTGCACCCGATGCCGTTTCCGCGAACGCTCAGAGGGTTCGCGCCCGTGGGACAGCCGAGCCATCCCCAGAGCACGTAGCTCGCCGCGCTGGGTCCGGCTGGAGACGCGACCAGCGACACCTGGATCGGCGATCTGGGAGGAACCGTCACCGCACCGACTGCACCGTTGACGGAGAGAACGCTCGCGATGCTGCCGGACGCGGCGTTCACGTCGCCGGCGATGCAACTCGCAGAACGTCCGCGGTTGATCAGGATCGACACGTCGTTGCTGTGAAAGTTCGCGACCGCCAGATCCGGCCGGGAGTCGCAGTCGAAGTCGCCGACCGCGACCGAGTTCGAGCCGTATCCCGCCGCGAAGTTGCCCGCCGTCGAGAACCCTCCGGCTCCGTCTCCAACGAGCAAGGAAACGTTCAAGCTCTGACAGTTCGCGACAGCAAGGTCCAGGATCCCGTCCTGGTCGATGTCGCTGACCGCGATCTGGCACGGGTTCCTTCCGACGCGAACGTTTCTCGCGGAGCCCAGGTTTCCGGCGCCGTCACCGAGCAGAACGGAGATCTGGTTGGTGCCGCTCACGACGGCGACGTCGGTGGTCTCGTTCCGGTCGAAGTCGCCGAGCGCGACGAATCCACCGTAGGCTCCCAGCGGAAAGTTCCGGGGGCTCGCGAAGTTGCCGGCACCGTCGCCGAGAAGGACCGAGACATCGTTGCCGCCGCCCACGACCAGGTCTTCGTTCCCGTCGCGATCGAGGTCTCCTGCAGCGACGAACGCACTCCCGGGCGATCCCGCAAAGTAACGAGGACCGATGAAGTTGCCCGCGCCGTCACCGAGCAACACCGAGATCGATGTGCTGCGAGGGTTGGCGATCGGCACGGCGAGGTCGGCGTTCCCGTCCCGGTTGAAGTCGGCAACGGCGACCCAATTCGGCTGCGGTCCCGTGAAGAAATACCGACTGGGCGCAAACTGGCCGGTTCCGTCGCCGAGGAGCACGGAAAGATTGGCGTTGTTGCCATTGGTCACGACGAAATCGGGATTCCCGTCCGCGTTGAAATCCCCGACGGCGACGCACGTCGAATGTCCCCCCACCTGGACCGTGGCGATGGAACCGAAGCCTCCCGACCCGTTGCCCAGGAAGACGTGGGTGCAAACGGTCGCAATGCACGTGACGGCAAAGTCGGGGATCCCGTCTCGATTGAAGTCGGCAACCGCGACGACGCCGGGCCACGGCGCCGCGAAGACACGCGGCGCGACGGAATAGCTGCCGGCACCGTCGCCGCGCAAGATCCAGACGTCATTGCTGCCCGTACACGCGACGGCGACATCCGGGCTGCCATCCCGATCGAAGTCACCAATGACGACTGCGCTCGCCGAAACTCCGACTCTGAAGGTGCTGCCCCTGAAATTGCCAGCTCCATCGCCGAGCGAGACGGTCACGAAGGCGTTGGCGTAGTCGTCGCCTGCTCCGTTGCTCCCGAACGCGATGTCCAGGTTGCCGTCTCCGTTGACGTCGCCGATCGTCATCGAACTGGAATAATAGCCACCGCCCGAGGCCCACCCCGAGAGTGCGAGGTTGCCCAATCCGTCCCCGAGGAAAATGGCTGGCAGGCCTGCGTCCACGACGAGGTCGAGGTTTCCGTCGTGGTTCAGGTCAGAGACCGCCACGACGGTCGGAAACGACACCGCGAGCGTACTCATGACGGGGAAGTTTCCGGTGCCGTCGCCGAAGTACAACGAAACGGTGTTGCTGCCGTAGTCGGCGACGGCGAGATCCAGATTTCCGTCGGTGTTGAAGTCACCGACGGCGATGGATCGGGGCATCGCACCGAAGCCAATGAACGATGCCGTTGGGAAATTCCCCGTGCCGTCGCCAAGACGCACGACGACGGTGTTGCCTCCGCTGTTCGCTACAGCGAGGTCAGGATTGCCATCGCCATTGAAGTCCGCGACGGCGATCGCGAGAGGCTCGGATCCCACAGCGAAGTTCCGAGCAGGCGCGAACTGCCCAGCTCCATCCCCGAGAAAAATGGAGATTTCGTTGCTGCCGTAGTTCGCCACGACGAGGTCCAGGTTTCCGTCCAGGTTGACGTCCGCAATCGCAATCGCCGAAGGATTGACGCCTGCAGGGCCGATGCCACGCGCAGCCGCGAAACCGCCGACTCCGTCGCCCAACAGCAGCGAAACGTTGGCGGAGGAGTTGACTACGGCAAGATCGGCGTTGCCGTCCCCGTTGAAGTCGGCGAGCGCCAACGATCGAGGATAGTCTCCCGCGTCGAAGTTCCTCGCTGCGATGAAGTCGACCTGACCGCGTGCGCGCTCCGTGAGCAGGAACGCGTGCGTCGAAACGAGAAGACACGTTAGGAGACGTTGCCAGCGCCAAGCACCTAGGGCTCGCATGTCACATCCTCCGGGACGCCGAGGACGCATCGAAAAGCGGCGACCTGACGTCGGTCTCGGTTTCGAGATGTGCGCGCGCATCGCATCGCGAGCGGTGCCGAAGAATCGCGCAACTCCGTGCGATGCGGCTCATCCCCCAGCTAGGAATGGCGCCCATTGTATGTCGAAGGGGCGGTGAGGTCGACTCACGTGCACGACGCGCTTCGTTTGGATCGAATGCGGGCGCGAAGTCCAGGCGCTCGGCTTTGTCGGATTGACACCGCGAAGAACGTGACCCTATAAGGGCGAACACCATGACACGCGCAACATCGAAGCGTCGCCGGCGAGTTGACTCGTCGGACGCCGCCAATTTCTCACCCAATTCCGGAATGCCCGACGTTTCGTGAGTCCGACGGTGTTTTCGAGCGGCGGCTATCGCTTCTACTTCTTCTCGCGCGAGGAACCGCGGATGCACGTCCACGTCCACCATTCCGATGGTGAAGCAAAGTTCTGGCTTGAACCTGGGATCGAGTTGGCGAAGAACTATGGATTGAGCAGCCGAAGAATTACAGCGGCTCGACGCCTCATCGAGGAGCATGAAGATGAAATCCGCAGCGCGTGGCAAACGCACTTTCGAGGTTGAAGTCACGAATGTTTCGAAGCACGGCTTTTGGTTGCTGTTCGAGAGCCGTGAAGTGTTCGTACCGTTCGAAAGATTCCCTTGGTTTCGAGACGCGGCGATCGGGAGCATTCTGAACGTCGAGCGACCGCAAGCGCATCATCTGTACTGGCCCGATCTGGACGTCGACCTCTCCGTCGAGTCGATCGAGCACCCGGAGAGATTCCCTCTCGTGAGCAGACGCCGGTCACCCGCCAAGAAAAAGCAGCTGGCTAACGGCGGATC
The DNA here is from genome assembly GCA_016178505.1 of Planctomycetota bacterium. GTDB lineage: Bacteria > Planctomycetota > JACOTG01 > JACOTG01 > JACOTG01 > JACOTG01. The sequence continues at coordinate 13,529 of JACOTG010000037.1, read as the reverse complement.
ACGTCGAAGTCCGAACCGAGCGAATCGCACCCGCACGCCACGGCGCTAGCTCGTCAACGACGACCGCTCATCGCAAGTTCGCGAATTCGTGTCACGCGCGCGAGAACGTGGCGATGAACATCGCGTCCGAATCGGCGATCCACGGCCAGACCCAGATGCGGCCGTCGGTCGGCTCGCCCGTGAGCGGGTGGAGCGCGGTCGCGGGTGCGAAGTCGCGGTGCTCGGCGAGGAACGCGTCGACGACGTCGTCGGTCTCGGCGCGCGTGATCGTGCAGACGGCGTAGACGAGTCGGCCGCCCGGCTTCACGCCGTCGGCGGCGCGCGCGAGCACGTCGCGCTGGATCGTCGCCAGCTCGCGCACGTCGCTCGGCGTCGTCCGCCATCGCCCGTCGGGGTTGCGACGCCACGTGCCGACGCCCGTGCACGGCGCGTCGACGAGCACGCCGTCGAAGCTCGCGGGCTTGCCCGGGACGCGCTTGCCGTCCCACTCGCGGATCTCGACGTTTTGCAGATTGGCGCGACGCACGCGACGTCGCACCTCGTCGAGCTTTCGCGCCTTCACGTCCGTGGCGACGACCGTGCCCTTGCCGCGCAGCAGCGACGAGAGGTGCAGCGTCTTGCCGCCGCCTCCCGCGCACGCGTCCCACCAGCGCTCGCGACCGCGCGGCGCGCACGCGAGCGAGACGGCCTGCGACGCGAGGTCCTGCACCTCGAACGCGCCCTCGCGAAACGCGGGGTGCTCGTAGACGCTGTCGTCCGACGTCACGCGCGCCGCGCCGCGCACCGTCGCGTGTGGCTCGAGCCGAAGCCCTGCGATCTTGCGGTCGTCGACGAGGCGAACCCATAGCGGCGGTCGCCGCTGCAGGATCTCGACGAGCGTGCGCTCGAAGTTCGGCGCACTCGTTCGATGGATGCTCTCGAAGAACCACGGCGGCACGAGGCGTTCGATGGAGGCGTCGAGCTTCCGCGGCGCCACCGCGGCGCGCAGCCACGCGGCGCGCGCGGCGATGCCGGCCGTTCGCGGCGGCGGCAGTGGCCCGCTCCAATCGCTCGCGACGTCGACGCGATCGCCGGAGTCGAGGAGGTGCGAGATCACGAGGCCGCGGCGGAAGTCGGCACCGAAGAGCGGCGCCGTCCACCCCCACCACCGAAACACGGCGAACACAGCCTGCGCGACGAAGCGACGCGCTTTGGGATCGCCGAGGTCGTTCGCGTATCGCGCCAGCTCGCGGTCCGCGGGATGTCCGGCAAAGACGGCGTCGACGACGCGATGCGCGATGAGCTCGGGCGTGCCGACGACTCGCTTCGTTGGACCGAGGGCGCGTGGCTTCGACATCGGCGAGAGTATAGCGGCCGGGCGTCGTGATAAACTCCGCGCTCCTTTCCAACTCACCGTCGTTTGGAGCTTCCCACCATGTGCGCAACACTCATTCGACGAGGCGTCGCGGGGATCTTCATTCTCTCGCTCAGCGGAGGCGCAGCGCTGGCATCGGCGCCGACATTCGGACCGCTGAACACGACCGACGCCGCGCTGGCGGACGCGCGCGACGACATCGATGTCGCCGCCGAGCTGGCGCGACCGTTCGCGTTGAGTTCGCCGTCCGACACGGACACCGACCTCCCCGATCGTCGGGCGCAGTGGTTCATCGATATCGCGCTCGTCGCCGTGAGCGGCTACACGCAGGTTCGGGAAAACGCGACCGAGGGCACCCGCCTGAGTCTCCACGACCTCGGCTTGAATCGAGCCGAGACGTTTGCGCTCGGCATCTCGGCGCCAGTCGGCGAGGCGTCGGAAGTGCGCGCGCGCGTTCGCTACTACTACCTGACGGGACACGGCAATTTCGATGATTCAGTGGTGTTCAATGGCGTCACCTACGATCCGGGCAAGATCAACGCCGACCCGCTCTTCTTCGACGTTCGCGTCGACTATCGCGGCGACGTCCTCGATTTCGGCGACGGCGGGCACCTTCGATTCATCGCGGGCGCCGACTTCAAGTACCTGAACTTCGCGACGTCGGGTCACACGGCGGCGACGTCGGGCGGGCACGACAAATCGGAGAACTTCTGGCGGCAGGAGCTGCCGCTGCCCTCGCTCGGCCTCGACGTGCAGATTCCGCTTTCGAAGGTCGTCGACGTGACCGGCGAAGCGTTCGGCTTCCGGATCCTGCGGTGGGACAGCCTTCGCAACGAGGGCGGGACGATCTACCTCTCGCAGGACGACTTCGAGGCGTCGCTCGGGCTGAAGTTCCACGTCTCGCCCTGGTGCGACATCGGAGTCGGCGCTCGCTTCGACTACTTCTCGATGAACGAGCAGAGCAACGAGGACGGCAATCGCTTCTTGATGCGAGACGTCGGCCTGTTCGCAAACGCGTCGCTGAGTTTCTGACGCCGGCTCGAGAGGCAGGCCATCGCACTCGTCCGCACTTCAGATCTGCCACCATCTGCGCGTTTTCGTTTCGCTCCCTCCACAACCGTCCGGCAGCCGGTGCCTGGCACCGTTAGCCGTCGTCCGGGGTCTGACCCCTTTGGACGGAAGGGGGCTGCCGGTCGCGGGCGCGCAGGATGAACTTCTGGATTTTGCCGGTGGAGGTTTTGGGGAGGGCGCAGAATTCGACGGCGCTTGGGGCTTTGAAGTGGGCGAGGTGCGCGCGGCAGTGGGCGATGATTTCGTCAGCCGATGCACTTGCGCCGGGCTTGAGCGTCACGAAGGCTTTTGGGCGCTCGCCCCACTTTTCGTCGGGGATCGCGATCACGGCGCATTCCATCACGGCGGGGTGGCTGGCGACGGCTTGCTCGACCTCGATCGTGCTGATGTTCTCGCCGCCCGAGATGATGATGTCCTTCTTGCGATCGCGTAGCTCGATCGAGCCGTCGGTGTGCCACACCGCGATGTCGCCGCTGTGGAACCAGCCGCCCGCGAACGCCGTCTCGGTCGCCTCGGGGTCGGCATAGTAACCCTGCGTCACGATGTTGCCGCGCATGACGACTTCTCCCATCGTGTGGCCATCGCGTGGCACATCGGCCATGGCGTCGTCGACGACGCGCATCTCGCCGCCCGCGACGTGCACGAACCCCTGGCGGACGCGCCGCTTCATGCGCTCGTTCGCCGGCCAGTTGTCGACGCCCGCGGGCTCGACGTTGATCACGAACGGCGCGTACGTCTCGGTGAGCCCGTAGGAATGAACGATCTCGAAGTTCAACTCTTCGAGCTTCGCGAAGAGCGACGGCGACGGCGGCGCGGCGCCGACGATCACGCGCACGCGACGCGCGAGCCGATGCGCGGCCGGATCGTTGACGAGCATGATGAGCACGGTCGGCGCGGAATTGAATTGTGTCACGCCCTCGTCGAGGAGCCGCCAGATCTTCGGCGGATCGACGTGCGGCAGACACACACTCGCCGCGCCGGCGGCGGCAATCGCCCACGGATACGTCCAGCCGTTCGAGTGGAACATCGGGACGATCCACAGATATCGACTCTCTTCGGTGAGGCGATGGTTCAGCGCCATCGCGAGCGCATTCAGGTACGCGCCGCGATGCCGATACATCACGCCCTTCGGCCGGCCCGTCGTCCCCGACGTGTAGTTGATCGAGAGGAGATCGTCCTCGTGCGCAGGCCACTGGAGCGGCTCGTCCGGCGAGCCCGTCTTCAGGAACGCCTCGAAGCCGCCGCGCGTGTCGATGCGACGGACGCTGCTCGGCACGTGCGCGAGTCGATCCTCGAGCTCCGGCGACACGAACACGGTCTTCGCGCCCGAGTGTTCGACGATGTAGCCGATCTCTTCGGCGGAGAGCCGGATGTTGACGCCGACGAGCACGCCACGAGCGCCCGGCACTCCGAAGTGCGCGAGCAGCGGCATCTCGCCGTTCGTCGCGAGGAACGCCACGCGGTCGCCGTCTCGCAACCCGGCCGCACGCAGCGCCGAAGCGAACCGCCGCGCGCGATCGCGAAACTCCCGCCAGGAAAATCGAACGTCGCCGTCGGCAACCGCCAATCGCTCAGCATGCACGACCCCGGCCCACTCGACGAAATGAACCGGGCTCAACTCCTGTCGACAAACATTCCCGGCAGCCATTGTGGCGCGCCAAGATACCCGACCCGGCTAACGGTGCCAGGCACGAAACGCCGGATCACGATCCGTCCATTGGGGTCAGACCCCGGACGACGGACAACCGGCTAACGGTGCCAGGCACGCGCCGCCGGCTCGCGCGCCGTCCATTGGGGTCTGACCCCAGACGACGGACTCCGCGAGTCGTCGGGTACAATCGCGGCGGGGTTTGCGTCACATTTGCTCTTCGAGGACAACATGATCGACAGCTTGCTCGTCGTGCACTCACTGGCCGTCTCACTGGTGTTCGCCTCTCCCTCCTCGCCGAAGATCGACGGCACCGTGCTGCGACAGATCGAACGCAAGAGCGGGCCGGATGCCGAGCAATTCGCGTTCGTCGGCGACCAAACGAGGCGTCCCGATCGACAGCTCGTGTTCGTCCACATGCAAAGCCAGCCAACCGCGCCCATGCTCGCGCGCCTTCGCGCACTCGGCGCCGACCTCGGCGAAGAAGCGTGGGTGCCGCCGGTCGGCAATCATCCCGACGGCTATCTCATCGCGGACGTTCCCGCGGACGCGATCGAGAGCGTCGCCGCGATTCCCGAGGTGACGCTGATCCGCTCGGGCGAGCGACGCTTCGTCCCGCTTCGCAACGACGTCGCGGGCGGCTCCGGCCCGCTCGGCGTGAACGCGCGCGCACTGCAAGCGCTCGGCTTCGACGGCGCCGGCGTCCGCATCGCGATCCTCGACTCGAGCCTCGACCTCGCTCACCCCGACTTCCCCACGCCCATCGCCGCCGTCGACTACTCGGCGTTCCCCGCGCTCGACCCCGACGTGCGAAGCCTCATCACGGGCCACGGCACGCACGTCACCGGCAGCGTCCTCGGGCGCGGAACCGCGTCGTCGGGCCTCTACCGCGGGCAAGCGCCGGCCGCCGATCTCGTCTTCCTCAAGATCGGCAACGACAGCGACTCGAGCGCGACGGAGGCGGCGATGGCCGCGGCCGTGCGCGCGGCCGTCGACGTCTACCAAGCCGACGTGATCACCGCGTCGTACGGCGGCTTCGGCCTCTACCAAGACGGCTCGGAAGAAATCGAGCAGGCCGCAGACTACGCGTTCTCGCAAGGCGCGCTCGTCTTCTTCTCGGCGGGCAACTCGGCCGGCTCGCGCATCCACGTCTCGGGCACGGCGCCCGCAGGCGGCCTCACGAGCTTCATCCAGGTCGACGTGGGATCGATCGCGTCGACGACGCTGATGTTCGAGCTGATCTGGTCGGACGGCATCGGCGTAACGAACGACCTCGATCTCCACTACTACGATTCCGCGCACGTCGAGATCACGAGCGACATCGTGCTCACCGAGCACGCCGAAAGCTCGCGCGGCACCGAATGCGACGAGTCGTACAAGAGCGGCGCGATCTCGGGCCCGTCGACCTATTTCGTCAAGGTCGAGAATCACTCGGCGACGCCGCAGTTCTTCCACGTCTTCTCGTTCGGGAATCGCGCGACGTTTGCGTCGCCCGATCCGCGCTACACCGTCGTGATCCCGTCGATCGCGGACGAAGCCATCTCGGTCGCGGCGTACTGCTCGCGCGACGCGTTCCCGAACTGGTGCGGCTCGACGCAGAACTTCGGGCAGACACTCGGCAGCGTCGCGAGCTTCTCGAGCCGCGGCCCGCGAATCGGCGACGACGGCCAGAAGCCGACGATCGCCGCGCCCGGCACCGCCGTCATCTCCGCGCTCGACTCGGACCGACCGTTCTCCTCGTCGCTGTGGATCGCCGACGACGGCGTCACCGACTGCAACGGGCCCGCACACTATTGCGCGCTCCAAGGCACGAGCATGGCGTGCCCGACCGCGGCGGGATCGAGCGCGCTCCTCCTCTCCGCGTTCCCCGCACTCAAGGGACATCCCGCGATCGTGCGCGACCTCGTCCGTCGCACGGCCGATGCCGGCGGCACGTGGAACGACTCGTCGGGCTACGGGTTCATCGACGTGCTCGACGCGACTCATGCGGCCGTGCTCGCGACGGCGCTCGACGCGGGCGATTTCCCCGTGACGCAGGTCACGCCCGCCGCATTCGCCGCGCACGCGACCGTGACGGTCGAGGGCGTCGACGTGACGTCAGGCCTCGGAGCGTCCAGCTTCGTCGCGACGATCGGCGGCAGCAGCGCCGCCGTGCTCGATGCGACTTACGATTCGGGGCTCGGCACATGGACGCTCACGCTCGACCCGCCGTCGCTCGCGGTCGGCGCACACGACGTCGCCGTTCACGCGATTGTGTCGGGCCTCACGACGAGCGACGCGACGGCGAGCGGCGGCTACGTCGTCCGCGAGCCCGTGCGCGTCCTCTCGATCGCACCCAGCGAAGGGCCGATCGCCGGAGGCACGACCCTCACGATCACGGGCACGGGCTACACGGCGACTCCCGACACGACGGTGACGATCGGCGGCGGCGCGGCGGCGTCCGTCACCGTTCTTTCCGACACGACGATCGAGGCGATCACGGAAGCGCACGCCGCGGGCCTCGTCGACGTCGCGGTCGCGAACTCGTTCGGCACGGACACGCTCGCCGCGAGCTTCGACTACTTCGATCCCGTGTCGCTCGCCGACGTGAGCCCCGCGTTCGGATCCGACGGCGGCGGCACCGCCGTCACGATCACGGGCGGCGGCTTCACGAACGACGGCGACACGGCGGTGACGATCGGCGGCGCGAACGCGGCGTCGTTCCACGTCGTCGACGCAACGACGATCACGGCGACGACGGACGCCGGAACCGCCGGACTCGCGGACGTCACGGTGACGAACGGCCACGGCTCCGCGACGCTCGCGGCGAGCTTCGAGTATCTCGGCCCCGACGCGACGTGCCTCTGGGGCACGGTGAACGCCGCGGCCGGCCCCGTCACCAACGTGCTCTTCGTGAACGGCGGCGTCGGGGACGCGGCGCATCGGCGCGTGACGCTGCCGATCGGCGATCCGTTCATGCTGACGATGGTCTCGTCGCCGTCGCGCGCGACGTCGCCCTTCGTCTTGTACGTTTGGCTCGCGCACCCGACGCCCGCAACCGTTCGCGTGCAACCGTTCGGCATCGGGTGCACCGGGCTGCCGACGCCGCTGACGCCGGGCTCGCCGCAGCCGGCGATCGTCTTCAACAACATTGGTCACACGGCGCAGCTCGGCTCGCCGACGTACCCGAGCCACGCCGCACCGACGACGGTCGTGAACCGACCCGGCGGCCTGACGCACGCAATTCGCTTCACGCTGCAGGGGATCCTCCTCGACAACGCGAGCGCCGGATCGCGCCCCGCGAGCGTGACGAACGGCATCGACGTCGACGTGCACTGACACCGCGACGCCAACAGAGCGGTCGCCGGACGGACCGCGATCCTGTAGATTCCGCGCTCTCGGAATCCGGCGCGCGTGGGATCGCGTGCCGCAGACGACAGCAACAGAGCGGGGGTTCGGGCATCTTGAGCGAAGCGCCTTCGACGAAGCCGTGCTCACTGTGCGGCAAAGAGACCTCGGCGAGCACGCTCGCAGAAGCCGCATGGCATCCATCCGAGGTCATCGAGCGATTCTCCAGGCAGAATCCGCGGTGGCGCCGAGGCGACGGCGCGTGCCCGGCGTGCGTGCAGCAGATCCTCCTCGAGGCGTTGCTCGAGCGCGGCGAGGCGGCGCTGCACCAAGGCATCCAGTCCGTGTGGCCGATCGATCCCGAAGCGGCATTCGGCGCGCTTCCCACGCCGCTCCGGCTCCATGCCGACCCGCGCTACAACGGCGCCGGCGTCACGATCGCGCTCGTCGATTCCGCGTTCTATCCGCACCCCGACCTCGTCGAGTCGCGAAACCGCATTCGCGCGTGGGTCGACGTCAGCGGTCGACGCCTTCGCACGCGGCGATTCGAGAACGACGAGACTCCGCGGTGGCCCGGCTGGGATCACGCTGCGGACGTTCAGTGGCACGGCCTCATGACGAGCGTCGCGGCCTCGGGCGACGGGGCGCTCAGCCACGGCCTCTATCGCGGGCTGGCGAGCAACGCCGACCTCGTGCTCGTGCAGGCGATGAACTCGAAGGGCCGCGTCCCGAACGCGACGATCGTGAGGGCGCTCGAGTGGCTCTTGCATCACGGCCCGTTGCTCGGCGTGCGCATCGTCAGCTTGTCGCTCGGCGGCGATCCCGTCGCGACCCTGCGCGGCAACGCGGTCGACGAAGCCGTGCGACGGCTCGTCGAAAAAGGGATCGTCGTCGTCGTCGCCGCGGGCAACGCGGGCGAGCGACGACTGCTCCCGCCGGCGACGTCGCCGTTCGCGATCACGGTCGGCGGGCTCGACGACAAGAACACGTTCGATCACGCGGAGCGCGAAGTGTGGCACAGCAACTACGGCGAAACCGTCGAGGGCGCGCTGAAGCCCGAGCTGGTCGCGCCGAGCCTGTGGGTCGTCGCGCCGGTCCTGCCGGGAACCCCCGTGGCGAAGGAGGCCGCCGATCTATTCGCGCGTCGCGCGAAGCGAGACGCCGCCGACGCGCGGGCGCCCGCGCCGATCGATTCGCGCATCGCCGAACTGAAGCTCGTCACTCCTCATTATCAGCACGTCGAGGGGACGAGCTTCGCCGCGCCGCTCGTGTCGAGCGTCGTCGCGTGCATGATCCAGGCGAACCCGAGCCTCGGGCCGCGTCGCATTCGCGAGCTGCTCGTCGCCGGCGCCCATCCGGTTACGGGCGCATCCGTCGAGAGGCAAGGCGCCGGCGCCGTGGACGCGGGCAAGGCCGTCACCCTCGCGCTCGCCGATCGCCATTCGCGCAAAGCCGACTTCACGCGATCGCCGCTCGTCACGCCGGCGCACGTCACCTTCTATCTGCACGACCATCGCGCGCACCAAGTGCAGGTGCTCGGGAGCTGGAACGATTGGAAGGCGCCCGGGCTCGTCGCCGAAGAAGTCGAGCCGGGATTGTGGCAAGCGCTGCTGCGCCGTCCCGCCGCGGGAGAGTACGCCTATCGATTCCTCATCGACGGGATCCAGTGGCTCACCGACCCCGCCAACCCCGCGCGCGTCCCCGACGGCGCGGGGCGATGGAACAGCCTGCTCCAAGTCGAGTAGCTCCCCCGTTCCAACCCTGCGCTTCGGTTTCGACGTCCAATGGTGCGAATGTGGCGGGGCGCGGATGTTCGAGCCCGAGCGTGCGCCTCATGTGAGTCGTTCGATGGTGCGAATGAACCGAGTGGCTGACATCGAAGCCGACGTCGCGCTTGCCGCTCGCGGCGACGCGCGCGCGTTCGAGCGCGTGTACCGCGCCACCGCTCCGCGCGTGCATGCGCTCGCGAGGCGGATCCTCGGCGACGCGGACGCCGACGAGGCGACGCAGGAGGTCTTCGTGCGCACGTGGAAGAAGCTGTCGACGTATCGCGGCGAGTCCGCGTTCACGACGTGGCTGCATCGCCTTGCGCTCAACGTGGTGCTCGATCGCGATCGGCGGCGACGCGCGGTGCCTGCCGAAGCGCGGGCCGTCGACGAGCACCTCGCCGCGGTAGCCGCCGACTCACGAAACGACGATCGCATCGATCTCGACTCGGCGATCTCGCGGCTTCCGAACGGCGCCCGACAGGTGTTCGTGCTCCACGACGTCGAAGGCCACCGCCACGAGGAGATCGCCGTGCTCCTCGACGTCTCGGTGGGCACGTCGAAGTCGCAGCTTCATCGAGCACGCATGCTGCTGCGTCGCTCGCTCACGGAGATCGACCATGGCCGCAAGTGATCGCTTCACCGATCGACTGTCGGACTATCTCGACGGCGACGTCTCGCCGAACGAGCGCCGCGAGATCGACGCGCACCTCGCGCAGTGCGCGTCGTGCCGCGCCGTCCTCGAGGAGCTGCGCGCCGTCGTGCGACGCGCGAAGGAAATCGGCGCGAACCCGCCCGAGCCCTCGCACGATGGTTGGCCGCGCGTCGCCTCCGAGATCGGCGTTCGCGGGACCTCGCGCCGCGGACCTTACGTCCTCGTCGCGCTCGCCGCCGCGGCGGCTGTGATCGCGATCGTCTCTTGGGTGTGGCTCGCGCCGCGACGCACCGAGCAAGTCGCGTCGTCGCCGCGCTACCTCTTGCTGCTCCACGAGCCCGCGGAGCGCGGCGAGCCCGAGAGCCCCGAGGCGCATCGCGCCGTCGTCGAGCGCTACGCGGCGTGGGCGCGATCGCTCGCACGCGATGGCCGGCTCGACGCGGGCGAGGAGCTGGCCGCGGACCTCGGCTGGTCGCTTCATCTCGATGCCGAGCCGATGCGCGTCGAGCACGCGCCCAGCGGCGACAAGGTCGGCGGCTTCTTCATCGTTCGCGCGCCGAGCGACGCCGAGGCCGTCTTGCTCGCGCGCGGCTGCCCGCACCTTTCGAACGGCGGATGGATCGAGCTTCGGCGCATTCAACAGAACTGAGCGTCCCTCACTCCTTCTTGAGAATTGGAGAGCCACCATGCACTTCGACATTCTGCGATTCCTCCCTGGCGTGTGGCGGACGTTCCTCGTGGGATCGATCGTCTCGCTCGCATGCGACTCCGCTGGCGCTGCGCCCGACGTGTGGGGCATCGAGCTTCCCGTGTCGGACGTCGACGCCGCGAGTCGCTTCTACTCGAGCGCGCTCGGCTGCGAAGTGGAGACCGCGTACTCGGCCGAAAGCGGGGCCGTGCTGCGAAACGGCGCGGTGCACCTCGTGCTGCGGAAGTCCGACGTCGCGGCCGACGTCGACGGGGCCGCGCGCGTCTACCTCAACTATCGCGTCGCCGATCTCGACGCTGCCGCGCGCGCGGTCACGGCCGCGGGTGGATTCGTCGTCGCCGCCGAGCCGAAGAAGTTTGCGATCGGTCGGTCGCTCGCCATCACCGATCCGTGGGGTAACCCCGCGAACCTCGTCGCGATCGACGGCGGCGAACCGTTTCGCGGCGCTCCCGTGGTGTTCAACGTGAGTGTCACCGTGAAGTCGTTCCCGGAGTCCGAACCGTTCTTCGCGAAGCTCGGCTTCCGCGTCTTCAGCCGCGACTACTTGCCCGAGTCGCTGCCGCTCGAACGCGACGGCGCCGTCGCGATCGTGCTGCATGCGCGCGCGACGGCGAGCGCGACGCCGGGCAAGCGACACGGCACGCTTCTCCTGCGGACGAGCGACGCGAAGCAAGCCGTCGCCGCGACGCGGAACGCCGGCATCGCGGTCGCGAGCGACGCCACGCGGCCTGGGCCCGCCGGACCGGAAGTCGCGTTCGCGGGGCCGCTCGGCGTGTCGATCGCGTTCGTCGAGCACTCGAAGGCGTGGCTCGCGTTCGAGCGTCTGCGCGCGCTGCAAGGCACGTGGGACGGCAAGAGCACGAAGGGCTGGGAGGAGAAGATCACGTACGAGACGATCGCGGGCGGCTCCGTCGTCGTGGAGACGTCGAAGGGTGCGCATCCCGGCGAGACGATGCTGAGCGCGCTTCACATGGACGGCGAACGGCTGATGCTCACGCACTACTGCGTCGCGCAGAACCAGCCGCGCCTCGTCGCGACCGCGTTCGACGACGACGGCAAGACGATCACGTTCACGTACCTCGACGGCACGAACCTCCCCTCGCACGACCGCGGCCACATGGACAAAGTGATCTTCCGCTTCGCGGACGCCGACCACTTCTCCGCACAATGGACCTGGTACCAGGACGGCAAGGAAAGTTGGATGGAGGAAATTCAGCACGCGCGCGTGCCGTGATCCATGGTGTGAAGATGCAGTTGACTCGACGCCGCGTCGCGTCAGTAAATCTGGACCGTGATCGCGTTCGTGACGCTGAAGTGCAGGACGTTGCTCGCGCCGAATGCCATCGAGTCTGTGACGATCGCCGACACATCTCGTTGAAGCACCGGATAGCCGAGCGCGATCACTCGGCCGCACCGACCGCCCGACGTACGAAACGAGGCAGCCGATGCGATGCGATCACGTAGTTCCCTCCGAATAGCCCCATGGTCACGAGCAAGGGCGCGAACAGTCGAACTCGGCCCGCTTGCACGGACGAAAGAACGACCAGCAGAACCGCTCCGAGTGTGGTGGTCACGAGAAGTTTGCTGCAGGAAAAGTAGTACCGCACGCGCATGCTCGGCCCCGCGACGACCTCGATCCGGCCTGAGTCCACGGGAACGAGCACATTCCAATTCGTGACCGATCGAAAGAGGCCGCCGCGAAAGCTCACCGCGTCGTCCGAGCGCCGGATGTCGATGGCTCGTGCGTCCAACAACGCACGCTCGATTCGTTTCAGGATTACGTCAGTTCCCGCTGGGACTGCATCCTCGGGCTTCAATTCGCCCTCTATGGAAGTCGGAAACATTGGCCATCTCACCTGACCGGAGACAGTTCAATGGACGAACGAGCGGCCTCGCGTCGTTGGAACGACGAGCATCCTAACCACTCGTCCATCGTGCGACGACGTTTCGGTGCAAGTGCGGCCACTGCTTGTGCTCGTCCGTCGGCGTGAACTGCTCCAGGTGAAATCGGTACGTCCCCGCGGGCAGCTTCAATCTGGCGCCGCTCTTCTTGCGCTCCACTTCGTCGATCATCGCGCGCAAGCCTCGCGGCACGTCGTCATTCAACCCGATGAACGCGAATGAAGCGGAATCACAGCAGACGTGCTCGGCAATTTCCGTCGCGCCTGCAGGCATGTGCTGTTCGTCGTACCACGACGTCGGTATGACGAGGAACGGCGGCTCCCACCAAACGGGCACAGCCGTATCGCCGCCGAAGTCCGACACGATCACGGCCCTCTGGCGTAAGTACGTCGCGTTCGCGTCGTCATTCGGGTTGTAGACGTCCGCGAGGTAGATCGGATCCGTCACGAAGATCGGTTCACCCGCCGTGACCAACTCCGAAAGGCCCGAGAAGCCGAGAGTGCGATAGCTCTCGCGGAGATCTGGTATTGGCGTTAGCCGCGTTACGTCTGCGATTGGCATCTCGCACCCCAACGCTTCCCAATAGTGGCGCCGCGAAGCGCTCTCGACGCCTTCCAGTCTATCGATAGCTACTTCGCTGACGGCGTGTGGTCGGTGCCCCAGGCGTCGCGGGCGACGTGCCACTTGCCGTCCGCGTCGTGGTGGTAGATCAGGAGGCCCCAGCCCGTGTCACGGACGACGTCGCCGCCGCCGCGCGGCGTATCGGTCGATTTCCACGCATAGCGCTCGAACGCCCAGTCACCGTTGACGACGAACTCGGAGATGGTCTTGTCCCAGTGCGTCTTGAACGCCTTGAGGTACCCATCCACCCACGGGCGAACCGCCGCCTTGCCCACGATCGGCGGTTCGCCCGGCGACAGGAGCACGACGTCGTCGGTGAACATGCCGAGGATCGCGTCGAGGTCGTTCGAGTTGATGGCCGTGACGTAAGCTTCGTGCGCACGGTGGGCGCTCGCGTCGTCGCTGTGAGATCCCATTGCGCTGCAGGCGACGCATAGGGCAACGACCGAGAGCAAGGCGAGGACGGTTCGCATTCG
>JACOTG010000036.1 GCA_016178505.1 Planctomycetota bacterium | reverse complement strand
TCGCTCAACACCCGTTCACGCCCGCCTGGTACACGCAGGTAACGCACACCAACAACACGACGACCAACGTCTCGGGCGCGGCGCCCAACGGATCGACCGGCACGTACCCCGACCGTCGGGTCTTCTCGACGGCGTTGACCTACGTCACCGGATCTCACGCGCTGAAGACCGGCGCACAGTGGTCGTTCGGCGTGGACGGCAACTCGCAGATACGAACGGGCGACATCGTCCAGAACTACATCTTGAACGCGGCCGGCGTCGAGACGGCCAACTCCGTCACGGTCTACAACACCCCGACGCGCTACTTTGAGTACGTCAACGCCGACCTCGGAATCTACGCCCAGGACGTGTGGACGCTGAAGCGGCTCACGATCAGTCCGGGCTTCCGCTACGATCACTTCAACGCCAAGATTGAAGGCGGATGCCGCACCGCGGGCCGGTTCGTGGCGGCCTTCTGCCAACCCGATGTCCCCAACGTGCCGAACTGGAACAACGTGTCGCCGCGGTTCAGCGCCGTGTACGATCTGTTCGGCGACGCCAGGACGGCGCTCAAAGCGAGCGTCAGCAAATACATGCTGCCGTGGGCGGGCGGCTGGGCCAAACGTTACGACCCGTTCACCACCGTCAGCGAATCGCGCAATTGGACCGATCTCAATCGCGACAGCATCGCCCAGGACAACGAGATCGGGCCGAGCGGCAACGCGAACTTCGGCATCTCGACCGGCAGGTCTCCGGCAGACGGACTCGCTCGCGAGTACAACGTCGAAACCACGGTCGGGGTCCAGCACCAGTTGCTGCCAACGCTGTCGGTGTTCGGCGGCTACTACCATCGTCATTTCTACAACCAGGAGGCGCAGCAGAATCCGCTGTTGACGATAAACGACTGGACGCCGATTCAAGTGGCGAATCCGCTAGGTACCGGGGAGACGCTCACGCTGTTCAACCTTAACCCCGCCAAAGCCGGGCTCTATGCGAAGCAGCTCACGGACATCAACTCGAGCATCAATCGGACGATTTACGACGGATTCGAGGTGAGCTTCAATGCCCGGCTGCCCCGTGGGGCAAATGTGTTCGGCGGATGGAGTAACGACCGGCTGATTACGATCTCCTGCGACCAGTACGATCCGAACAAGCTGCGGTTCTGCGATCAGACCGGGGACACCTTCCAGCAATACGGGAAGACGAGCATGCCGCCGTTCAGGAACGACTTCAAGCTGTCGGCGAACTACCCGCTCAAGTGGGGCCTCGAAGTCAGCGGCGTGTTCATCAGCTTTGCCGGGAAAGGCAACAGCTACAGCGCGCAGGATCCGTCGCTCGGCGTCTACTGGACGGTGCCGGCGTCCGCGTTCCCGAACGGCCAGCGGACTCGAGCGGTCCTGTCGGCGCCCATCCTGCTGGCGGCCGGGTCGCAAACGCAGGCGCCCGGTTTCAATCTGGTTCCACCGAACACCACATTCGAATCGCGCTGGAGCCAGCTCGACCTGAGCACCAAGCGAACGTTCCGCTTCCACCAGAAAGAGATCCAGGGGCAGCTTGCGGTGTTCAACGTCTTGAATGCCAACACCGTGCTTCAGGAGGTTCAATCGTTCGGATCGAGCCTCGGTCAACCGCAGAACGTCCTGCAGGGTCGGCTCATGCGGCTCGCGCTGCTGTTTAACTTCTGAGTAGGGGCGCTGTTGGGCGCGAGATCGTCATTTCACACGCTCCCGATCGAGCGTTTTCACGTTGATCGTCCACTCGAGCGGTGTCGTCTGCGGAAGGAAGCAGACCTTGTCATCGCACGCCTGGTAGTCGAGCGTCCCTCGGATCGTCATCGTCGGCACGCCGCGCAGTGCGGCTTCGCTCTGGGGCGAAGGATCGATCGTGACGTCCTGCACGATCCGAAACGGTTTCTGATAGACCGCGACGTGCTCGTTCAGCGGCTTGAAAAAGTAGTCCTCCGGCTTTGGTAACCGAACGTCCTGCACCAGCAGCCCGGCCTGCGGCTGGATGACGAGCGCGATCGGTTTGTACCCGGAGACACCCGGAGCGTAGACGTGCACGCGCTTCCCGGGAACGGCGTCGATCACGAGAGAGAAATGGGTGCCGGGCACCACGGTCTGGTCCGTCGAGAATGCGGTCAGATCTAGATGCGGCGCGGAGATCTTCGTCGCCGGCGCGTCGACTCGGCCGCCGAGCCGAACGATGAGGCTCGACATCGTGTCGCGCTCTTGGTAGGCCGTTTCGAAGACTCGTGACGTGACGATTCCGCCGCGGTCGACCACGAATGTGCCGGGAAACGGAATGCCATACAGCTGCTGATTCGTGGGCGACACGGTCGTGTTCAAAATGCCGTAGCGCTGGATCACTGCGGATCCGGCGTCCGAGAGCAGCGGAAAGGTGATGCCTCGGCGTTGTGAGAAGTCGGCGGTCACTCGCATGGGGTCGTAGCTAATCGCCGCCACGCCGAAGCCGGAGCGTCGGATGTCTCCCAGTCGTCCTTGCAGCTCCACGAGCTGCGTCTTGCAGTACGGTCACCAGTCCGCCGACCGAAAGAAGACCAAGATCGCGCCCTTGGGACCCATCAGCGACTGCAGGCTGTGAAGTTCGCCGCGCTGATCGGGAAGGCTAAAGTCGGGGACGCGCTCACCGAGCTGGGGGCCCAGTTTCTGCACGTCCACGCTGGCGGTCGGCTGACCGCCGCGCTGCAGCGCGACGGTCCGGTGGCCGTGAACGGCCACGGCGATCACGGCCGCCAGCACGGCGCCCGCGGCACAACGACGAGGATCGGCCAGGGTGCTCATCGGTTGCTCACCACAATATCGAACATCACGCGCACATCGTCTTTCACTTTCACTGTTCCTCCTGCGATGCTGATCGGCCGAATGCCGAACGCACTTTGCTTCAGCGCCAGCTGTCCCCGATAGTGCGCGTCCCGCAGGGAGACCGTCCCTGCGACGGCGCGAGAGACGCCGTGCAAGAGCAGCATTCCCGTCAGACGCCACCGGTCCGCTCCGTCGGGCGTAATCGCGGTCGACGAAAAACGAATCTCAGGATACCGTGCGGCGTCGAGGACGTCGGGGCCAATCATTCGAGCCGTCACTTCCGCGCGCTTGGCGGCCGATAGCGCCGGGTCGACCGCCACGAGTTCCGCGGCATTGACGGTGAGTTCGGCTGCAGGGGTTCCCTCGAGCGTGACGAGGCCCGCGGCGATGGGCGCGCGGATCACATGGCGGTCGGCGAGGGCCGAGAAGACCCCGCCTTTGTCCACATCGATCGTGAGCGTCGATCGGTCGCGGTCGATCGCCTGCGTGTCAACGGCGACGCCGACGGGGGCGCACGATGCGACGGCCATCACGACCGACATCCGAGCGGCGCGTATGAGTTGCATCTTGCGTATGAGTTGCAAGCTAACGATGGTCAGAAGTGAAGCACCAGTCCTCCCGACGAGACCACATTGTGCACGCGCGCATGGGGCGTCGCGAGCGAGAAATTGCGAGCGCCGGTATAGAGGTCCCGTACTTCGCCTCTGAACCCCAACCATCGGATCCAGCGCACGTCGACGCCGCCGCCAAATTGAATAGCGTCGGTGTTGGTGTCCTGCTGCGCCGGATTCGGGCCGCCATCTTCCCGGAGTTTCGATTCCGAGTACCGCGTGTAACCGGCGCCGGCCGCGCCAAAGACGGACACAGGCCCTCGGGTGCCCACCGTGACCCGAAGGCCGGGTGTGAGATAGAGGGACGCATACTCTTTCGGCAGGGTTTTGCCGCCGGTGGCCACATCGAACGCCGGTGACGCGATGAACGGAACCTCGATGGCGATCGCCACTGGGCCACTCTCCCACACCTTCCAGGCGAAGGTCGCCTGGTACGTCGTCGCCCGCTCAAACTGCAGCACGGTCCCCTCGTCGCTGGCCTTGGTCGATCCCAGCAACAATCCGACGTCGAAACGCGTTTGGGCCGTCGCCCGAACACTGCAGATGAGACTCAAGACACACGCAGCCACTATCAAACGCATTGAGGCCTCCCCTCATGACATCGGATCTCGCGAACCCCTATATAACACCGTCGCGTCTCAGAAAGTTCCCCGCCCCATCGACCCGTTCGAGTGAAACCGTCCCCTGTGCCCCGACGTCCTATCAGGCGCGGAAGCGTGCCCGGACGTCTTGAGGAGGATCCGCGGTGGTCGTATGGGCGTGGTGGAGTCTGTGGCTCGTGCTGGCGACGATCTCGAGCTGTCCACCGGCCGATGACGTGCTCAGGCGACTCGTGTTTGAGCAGCCCGTGGCTGGTGTCCACGTGATCGGCCTAAGCGAGCACGTGGACTTTTGGGACCGTCTCGGCTGGCGTGACCGCTTCTCCTCTCCCCAATTCACAGTGCGCCAAGGCGACTACGCCGTCCAGGCGTTTCGAGGGAACGGCGCGTATACCCCGCCCACCTGCCGCATCCTCGGCGCAGCGGACGTGGCCGGCTCCCGTACGACGATCTCCGAGTGACCGACGATCTCCGCGCCCGGTTCGAAGCAGAGGCGCTCCCTCATTTTCGGGCCGTTTTCAACGTCGCGCGGCGCCTGACACGCCGGGATGAAGACGCGCACGACCTCACCCAAGAGGCGTTCTTCCGCGCGTACCGAAAATTCGACACGTTCGCGCCGGGAACGAACTGCAAGGCGTGGCTGTTCACTATCACATACTCGCTCTTCGTGAACCGTTATCACCGCGATCGCCGTGATCCGCACGTGGTGCCCCTCGACCAGCACGACGAGGTACCCGGCCGAGGCTCCACCGATGCACGACATGTCCCGACGCCCGCGCGTGCTGCCGTCGCCGCCGACGTGGAGACCGCACTCGCGGAGTTACCCGAGGAGTATCGCGCCGCGATTCTCTTGGTGGACGTCGAGGAGCTGTCGTATGAAGAGGCGGCGGCGGCCCTCGGCTGCCCGGTCGGCACGATCCGGTCGCGGCTGTTCCGCGCCCGGAAACACCTGGCGGCGAGTTTGCGGGACTACGATATGGCGCACCGGCGGCCACGATGAGCGGTGAGCATTTCGACCTCGCGCTCCAGGATCTGCTGGATGGCCGGCTGAATCCTGACGAGCAGGCCCGAGTGCAGGCACACGTGGATGAGTGCGCGGAGTGTCGGTCGGTGCTCGAGGATCTGCGGCGTGGCCGTGCCTGGGCGCGAGACGGGCTGCCGGCTGCCGATGTGCCGCCCGACCTCGTCGACGATCTGAGGCGGCGATTGGACGGTGCCACCCGATCCCGCAGTGCCACGTGGATCGGACGTCGGAGATTCCTCGCAATTGGGGCGGGAGCCGTCGCCGCAGGTCTTGCCACGGCCGTGTACGTGCGACGCGGTCACGATTGGCCGAATGAGGCGATCGACGCGTACCGAGAGTTTCGGGCTGGCCGGCGTCCCTTCGACGCCGAGACACCGGATCCGCCGGCGCTCGACGCGCTTTTCCGGACGCGAGTCCCCTTTCATACGCGCGTGTTCGATTTTGGGATGATGAACTACCGACTGGCAGGCGGGCGTGTCGATCGTCTCGGCGGGCGGGCGGCGGCGTTATATGTGTACGCGGGGCCAGACAATCGACACCTCGTGTGCGAGATGTTTGTCGGCACGCTGACTGAATTGACGGAGCCCTCTGAACGCCGCGAACACAACGGCATTCCGTTCGTCATCTATCGGCGCGGAGCCTACACCGCTGTGTTCTGGCCCGAAACGAACGTGCTCTGCGTCGTCGTCTCGGACATGCCGGCTGAAGAGACGATCGCGCTCGCGTTCGCGAAGGCCGTGAAGACGTAGTGGGCGCCGCCAGCCCATCATCGAGGAACTTTTTCCTCTCCTCACACTGTTGACAGATCCAAGGGCGCGCTCGACGAAACTGCCGGGGGTTGCCCATCGGGGCGAACGGACTGGCTGCGCGGTGACGACGGCGTTCGACAATCACACTGAGGAAAAAGATCATGCGTACGATGAGACAGCGGCTCGGCTTCTGGACGGTTGCGGCCGTCCTCGCGGCGACCAGCGGGATCTCCGCGGCGGAGATGACCATCACGGGCACGATTGGCGACGCCATGTGTGGCCGCATGCACAAGATGGAAGGCAGTGCCGAGGCGTGCACCAGGGAATGCGCGAAGCACGCTGATTACGCCCTGATCACGAAGGACAAGGTGTATAGACTGAAGGCGAACGACAAGCTCAAGGCGCAGCTCGACAAGGTCGCCGGGCACGAAGCGCAGATCACCGGGACCGAGAAGGGCGACGTGCTTCAGGTCACCGGGGTCCACGGCGCGATGTAGGACGGCTGGGTGATTGCGATGGCGCCCGCCGGTCACAAACGGCCGATCGCCGCTGTCTAATCTTGAGAGACGCACGACGCGTCCTTCAGGGAGGGCAGAATGGAGCAGACAAACACCCAGACCGTGAGCATCGCGGCGTCGCCGACCCATGTGTTCGAGTTCATCGCCGATCCGGAAACGCTCCGGCTGTGGGCCGTCGGGTTTTGCCGCCGCATCCGCCGCGAAGGCGCGACATGGATCGTGACGACGGCGCAGGGAGACATGCCGATCCGATACGAGACGGACCGCGGGCGCGGGACCATCGACTTCTACTTTTCGCCGGCGCCCGGCGTCGAAATCGCCGCCTTCTCGCGTGTGGTGCCCAACGGCAACGGCGCCGAATACGTCTTCACGCAGTTCCAGGCGCCGGGAATGCCCGACGCGGCATTCGCAGCGCAGGTCTCCGCGCTCACCGAGGAACTGCGGGTGCTGAGCAGCGTGATCCGCGCGCGTGCGGTGTGTCCTGCGTGACTCCGACCACGCCGTCACTCGAATCGTTGGCGGCACGTGCGAAAGACGGTGACCGGGAGGCGCTCGAGGCGCTGGTCGCTGCGATTCGTCACGACATCTACAATCTCGCCGTCCGGATGCTGTGGCATCCGGCCGACGCCGAGGACGCGACGCAGGAGATTCTGTTGCGCATCGTGACCAAGCTCGCGACCTTCCGCGGGGACAGCGCCTTCCGCACATGGTCGTTCCGTGTGGCGACGAACCATTTGTTGAATGTGCGGCGCAGCCGTGCCGAACGCGAGGCGCTTACGTTCGAGCGATTCGGGACGGATCTCGAGACGGGACTGAGCGATCCCCCAGCGGGGCCGGCCGACGATCCGCAGCAGGCGCTGCTCGTCGAGGAAGTGAAGCTGGGATGCCCGACAGGGA
>JACOTG010000023.1 GCA_016178505.1 Planctomycetota bacterium | reverse complement strand
GTCCGATACGATCCGGCGACCCAACTGTACTCGACGTACTTCCGTGTGTCTGACGTTGGGCTCGCGCTCTCGAGAATCGATGCCTTCTGCCGCATGCCCAACGGCGACCTTCTCCTGAGCTTCGCCACGACGACCACCGTGCCCGGCCTCACCGGCGGGCCGACGGGCCTTCGCGTCGCGAACGCCGACATCGTTCGGTTCCATCCGACCAGTCTCGGCGCGGTCACCGCGGGGACGTTCGCGTTCTACTTCGACGGCTCCGACGTTGGCCTCACGACCTCGACCGAAAACGTCGATGCCATCGCGCTCGACTCGGCCGGCAATCTCGTGCTGTCGATCACGGGCGCAGGCGCCGGCACCGGCCAGTCCGCCATCACAGGCTCCGACCTCGTGCGGTTCACGGCGACGAGCCTTGGCGCAGTGACGGCCGGCAGCTTCTCGATGTACTTCGACGCATCCGACGTGGGCCTCACCACGTCGACGGAAATCGTCGACGCCGCGTTCATCGCGACCGACGGGCGGCTCTACCTCTCGACCACGGGCAACTTCGCCGTCACGGGCGCGACGGGCGGAAAGTCCGGAATCTTGAGGTTCGCACCCACGAACCTCGGCGCGAACACGACCGGCACGTTCGACTTGTTCGTCCGCTCCACCGACATTGGCATCCCGTCGGTAGCGAACGTGTCCGGATTCTCGATCCTGCCCTAGTCCGACGCAGTAGTCGTAATGCCATAGAGGGCGCGCGATGGGCCAAACCGTCGCGCGCCCTTCCTATTCTCTTGCGACGCTAGGTTAGCTGGCGGGCACCGCCGGACGACGGACCGAGCGCGGCGATTGCCGACATGATCGAATCGCTCACGGCGCGAAGCGCGCGGCGATCCAACGCTTCCCCGCCGGCAACGTCGATCGGCGCGCCGAATCGAATGGTGATCGGCGCCGGCCGAACGAAGCGCGCACGCTTGGGCAGCGCGCGGTACGTCCCCTCGATGTGCACGGGCACGACGATCGCTCGAGTTCGCGCGGCCAGCGAGGCGACCCCCGGAAAGCCGCGGCCGAGCGTCCCGTCGTGGCTGATGCGACCTTCCGGAAAGATCACGAGCAGCTCGCCTCGCTCGAGCACGTCCGCGCACTCGCGCATCGCGGCGACGTGCACGCCTCGATCGGGCACGGGAATCGTGCCCATGCTCTCGAAGAACCAACGCGCCCACGGCACGCGGTAGATCTCCTCGGTCATCAAGAATCGGACGCGCCGAGGCAGCGCCGCCTGCACGACGATCGGATCGAGGTACGAGCAGTGGTTCGGCGCGAGGATGACGGCGCGCCCGCGCGGCACGCGAAGTCGTCCGACGACGCGCATGCGAAAGAGTGGGCGAAAGAGCGCGCAGCCGAAGACGTAGAGGAACGCGAAGAGCGCGCGATCCGCGGCTCGGCGGATCCGGTGGCGCGCGACGTCGCCTCGCGCGGCGCTCACGATGCCGGGAGCGTCAGAGCCCCTTCAAACGGTGCTTGGCGTCGGCCGCCGCCTTCGTTCCGGGGTAGTTGCGGATGATCTCGCGATAGAGCTTTTGCCCGCGCGCCGGGCCGTCGGGCTGCTTCTCCTTGAGGAGCTCGAAGCACTGGCCCGCGTAGAGCATCGAATCCGCCACCGTGTCGTCCGGGATGTCGCCCTCGTTCTGATCGCCGATGACGACGACTCGCAGGAACTCCATCTGCGCTTCCGGAATTTGCTTCATGTTGAAGAGCGCGAGCCCCATGCCGCGGTGGGCGCCCGCGAGCATCTCGGGGCTCGCCGACGCGCTCTCGACGATGGCCTTGTAGAAGTCGAACGCCTTCTTGTGGTCCCCTTGCTTCGAGTAGCAGTCACCGATTTGCAGGCGGCACTGGCTCGCGAGCTGCGGGTCGTCCTTTTCGACTTTCGCAGCCAGCTCGTTGTAACGCGTGATCGCTTCGGGATAGCCGCCGGTCCCTTGAACGATCTGTATCTCCTGGAAGTTCGCGCGATTGATCCATGCTTCCGAAAAGCCTTGCTTGGCAGCGTCTTCCTTGAGCTTCTGCAGCGCGACCTTCGCGCCATCGACGTCCTTCTTCATCGTCAAGCAGATGGCGACGTCGAGCCTCGCCTCGGGAACGAAGCGGCTCTTCGGGAGCGCGCCGACGAGCTTGTTGTATGCGGCGATCGCCTTGTCGGCTTCGCCGCTCAGTCGATACGCCTCGCCGATGTTGAAGAGCGAGTACGGCTTCACCCACATCGGCTCGTTCGTCTCCGCGAGCTTCGTGAACTTCTCGATCGCGTCCGCGAAGTCGCCGCGGCGGAGTGATTGCGTCGCCTGATCGTAGTCGGTCGACTTCTCGCCGTACTCGACGCGGTCGACCTTCGACGTCGCGACGCCCTGCGGCGCCGGAACGCCGACGATCTTGTAGGTGATCTGCTGGATCCCCTCTTCCGTGACTTGGATCTTTTGCTGAGCGCCGGGCGCGGGAATCGTCTTCCCGTCCTTTTGAATGATGCGATCTTGCGCGAGCGCACCACTGGACACGGCGAGCAGCAATCCGGCAAGGAGGCGATACGACATGGCAGCCCTTCCTTTCAGAACGAAGTCTGGTCCAGAGAGCCGTGCAGGATAGGCGGCACGATCGACGCTGTCAATTTCCGGGCGGGATCAGACGCGACGCGGGATTCGCACTGCCACGGACATGGCTTGCACGCCGAGGCGCGCGAGGCCGCGGCGCACTTGGATCATCTCGGCGACGATCGAGATCGCGATCTCTTCGTGCGTCTCCGCGCCGATCTCGAGGCCGACGGGCGCGTGAACGACCGCGAGCGCTTCGGCGGAAACGCCCTTCGCCTTCAGGTGCTCGAAGACCTTTCGCACCTTGCGCTGCGAGCCGATCATTCCGATATAGCGCGCCTCGACACCGATGAGTCGCTCGAGGACTTCCTCGTCGTGCGCGTGGCCGCGTGTGACGACGACGATGTACGCCGCCTTCGAGAAGCGCATCTTCGGGATCGTCTCGCGGTACTCGCCCGCGTGAAGCTCCTCGGCCATCGGGAATCGCTTCGAGTTCGCGAACGTCTCGCGGTCGTCGGCCACGACCACGCGGAATCCCGCGCCGTTCGCCACGCGCGCGATCGCGCCGGAGATGTGGCCGCCGCCAAAGAGGTAGAGCGTCGGCGCGACGATCGGTTCGACGAAGATCTCGAGGTTTCCGCCGCAGATCAGCCCCGAGTCGTCGGCAACGTGGTCCTCGCGAAGCTCGAATCGCAGCACGCGCGGCCGTTCGGTGTCCATCACCTCGCGAGCGACCGCGACGACGTCCGCTTCGACGCACCCGCCGCCGATCGAGCCGCGCGTGGTGCCGTCGTCGCGCACCAGCAGCTTCATGCACTCGCGGCCGGGAGTGGGCCCGACGACCTTCACGACTGTGGCGAGCGCCGCGCGGCCGCCGGTCTCGAGGATGCGCGCGATCTCACGGTAGAGCTCCAGCATGCGGACATCATAGCCGCCCCGCGCTCGCGGCGTCTCCAGTCCGGATCGTCGCCGTAGCGTCTTGATGGGGACCCGGGTCCCGATGCAAGCTGTCGCCCCATGAGCACGTCCCGCTCGGACGCCTTCGTTTTCTTCGGCGCGACCGGCGACCTCGCCTACAAGAAGATCTTTCCGGCGCTCCACTCGATGATCCGTCGCCGACACCTCGACGCGCCGATCATCGGCGTCGCCAAGGAAAGCTGGACCGTCGATCAACTGCGCGAGCGCGCGCGGGCCAGCGTGCAGGAGCACGGGGGCGGCGTCGACGAGGCCGCGTTTGCCACGCTCGCGAAGCGTCTCCGCTACGTGAGCGGCGACTACGGCGACGGCGCCACCTTCGACGCGCTTCGCCGCGAGCTGGGAAGCGCGGCGCGCCCGATCCACTATCTGGCGATCCCGCCGAGCCTGTTCCCGATCGTGGTCGAGCACCTCGGGCGGTCGGGCTCGGCGCACGATGCGCGCGTGATCATCGAGAAGCCGTTCGGCCGCGATCGCGAATCGGCGAAGGCGCTCAACGAAACGCTCCACACCGTCTTCGACGAGACGGCGGTCTTTCGCATCGATCACTATCTCGGCAAGGAGGCGGTACAGAACCTGCTCTTCTTCCGCTTTGCCAACACGTTTCTCGAGCCGATCTGGAACCGAAACTACGTCGAGAGCGTGCAGATCACGATGGCCGAGGAGTTCGGCGTCGCCGGTCGCGGCCGCTTCTACGACGAGACCGGGACGATTCGAGACGTCGTGCAGAATCACATGTTGCAAGTCGTCGGCTTCCTCGCGATGGAGGCGCCGGCGATCTCCTACCACGAGTCGATCCGCGACGAGCAGGTGAAGGTGTTTCGCGAGGTGCGGCCGCTCGATGCGAAGGACCTCGTGCGCGGGCAGTTTCGCGGATATCGCGCGGAGCCAGGAGTCGCGCTCGACTCCTCGGTCGAGACATTTGCAGCGGTTCGCCTCTACCTCGATTCGTGGCGCTGGGAGGGCGTCCCGTTTTTCATCCGAGCGGGCAAGCGCCTGCCGGTGACCACGACGGAAGTCGTCGTCAAGTTGAAGCGGCCTCCGATCCGAAAGCTTGCCTCGCGGTACGAGAACTACGTGCGACTCCGTCTGAGTCCGGAGGTGACGATCGCCATCGGCGCGCGCGTGAAGAAACCGGGAGAGGACTTGATCGCCGATCCGACCGAGCTGTCTTTCGTGCACCACGCGTCGAGCGATGAGATGGACGCCTACGAGCGTCTCCGCGGCGACGCGATCGCCGGCGATGCGACGTTGTTCGCGCGCGAGGACGCTGTCTTGGCAGCGTGGGACATCGTGCAGCCGATCTTGGGAAATGCGACGCCCGTGCACGAGTACGACCCGGGCACATGGGGACCAGCCGAGGCAGATCGCTTGACCGCCGGTGTCGGCGGTTGGGCCAGCCCGAAAGGCGCGAAATGAAAATCCTCGTCATCGACGTCGGCGGTACGAACGTGAAGGTGTTGGTCAGCGGAAAGCGCACTCCGCGGAAGATCGCATCCGGTCCGTCACTGACGCCGCGACAGATGGTCGCGGACGTGAAGCGGCTCGTCGCGGACTGGAAGTACGACGTGGTCACGGTCGGCTTCCCGGGCCCGGTCGTGAATGGCCGAATCGCCGCGGAGCCAAAGAACCTGGGAAAGGGCTGGGTCGCCTTCGACTTCAAGAAGGCATTCGGCCGGCCCGTGAAGATCGTGAACGACGCCGCCATGCAGGCTCTCGGCTGCTACGAGGGGGGGCGCATGCTGTTCCTCGGGCTCGGCACCGGCCTCGGATCCGCGATGGTGTTCGACGGTCAGCTCGAGCCGATGGAGCTGGCACATCTTCCCTACAAGAAGGGTCGCACGTTCGAGGACTACGTCGGCTTGCGCGGACTCGTGCGGCTCGGGAAGTCGAAGTGGCGGAAGACCGTCGACGACGTCGTCGCCCGTCTTCGCGCGGCGCTCCTTCCGCACGACGTCGTGCTCGGCGGGGGAAACGCGAAGAAGCTCGACGGGCTGCCGCCGGGCGTCCGCCTCGGATGCAATGCGAACGCGTTCACGGGCGGCTTCCGCCTGTGGAAGGACGCAGGTGATCGCACGAGCCGAACGAGATCGTGAGCGGCGCCGGACTTCCTGAGCGGTCGCTTCGCTACGCGCCGACGGTATCGAACTCTTCGAGCGTGCGGTCGACGAGATCCTGCAGGAAGATCGCGGCCAACGCCGCGCACACCTTCGACGTGTTGCCGACCGGCGGCTCCGCGAGTCCGCGCGAGTTCCACGCCCCGTAGATCTCGGCGAGCTTCTGTCGCAGCGCGCGCAATCCCACGCTGACGGAGAACGTCCACGAGTGCGTGCGGCTCCACGACTGGATCCATTCGCTCGCCTTCGCGGCGCCGTCGCGCAGACTCTCGCCCGTGCGTGCGGCGCCGAGCGCGATCGCGGTCAGGACCGCGCGCGTCGCGTTGCGCGAAAGCCGCAGCGATGCGATCGCCTGGCAGAACTCGGGGTTCGCCTCGGCAATGTCGTCGACGGCCTTGAGGTCCGCCGCGGCGAGGCGCTGCACGAAGAGGTCGGCGAGGTGCTCGAAGAGGAGGCGCTCGACCTCCTCGTCCTTGAGGCCGGGGTAGAACTTCACTCCGCAACGCTCCGCCGTGCGCGTCACGATCTCCCACCAGTTGTTGTTGCGGCTGAACGGCGAAAGCTGCTCGTCGAGCCGGTGCGTGCGCGCCTGGAGTCCGCGCAGGTCGCGGTTGATGACGAACCACGCCTCGGCTTCCGGCTCGTTCAGAGATCCGAGCGGGCAGTCGAGAGTCTGCGCGATGAGCCGCCGGCTCTCGCCGGGCATGTGAATGAGGATCTCGAACGGTCGAACGACGCCTTGGCTTTCCGCTAGGAGTCGATAGGTAGATTTCTTCGCCACGGTTGCAAGCCTTTCCGGGGTGAGTCGAGGTCGAGTCCCGTCCCGTCGATGTTCGGTCTCTTGGTCTGTTGTCCGCCGATGTTTGAAGTGCGGATTATAGAGTCGACCGAATGGAAGCGCCACGCCCCAGAAAAAAGGTTTGCGCGATTCGCGCGCTAGCCTCGGCTAGTCGATGAGAATGTCGCCGAGATCCAAGTCGTCGTCGCCGACGGTGACCGTCTTCGAGACCGATTCGTGGCCTTCCACCGAGATCGTGACCGTGACCTCGCCGCCGAGCGCATCGATCGAAGAAAACCGGCCTTCGCTCGGCGTGCGGGTCGTGCCGGGGAGCATGATCTGGACCGGCCGATCGGACTTCGACGCACGGGGGGTGCCGAAGTGCACCTCGAAGTCGTCGGGCGGGGCGCCCGTGGCGCGCAAGAGCACGCGGCCGAAGACGCGCGCAAACGGTCGAAGCACGATGCGCAGCTCGGAAGCACCGGCCTTCACGTCATCGAGCGTGTTGATCCGCATCGCCGGCGCGCTCACGATCAAGCGAAGCCGATCGCCCGCCGCACCGACGTTCTCGAGCCGGAATCGGCCTCCGTCGTCGGTTCGAGCCTCCGCGATCGCCGTCAGCAGGCGTGCGGGATCACGGAGGTCGATCGGCATCGCGTTGATGCCTGCCTCGGCGATGGGTCGACCCGTTTCGTCGACGACGATGCCTTCGATCGCCGCGTCGCCGCAGCGAAGCGTCACGAGCACGCCGGTCGTGGGGCCTTCGGCGACGAGTTCGAGACGGTCGAGGACGGCGAATCCCTCGCCCGTCGCCACGACGTCGAGCCGAACCGGGCCGGAAGGCGCCGGCGCGAGGACGAAGTCTCCGGACACGACGTCGATCGCCAGCGTGTGCTGCCAGTGCTCCGCGCCCTTCTCGTCGAACAGTTGAATCCACGGGTGATGCGCGAGCGGCTTACCGTCGGCGCGGCGGATCGTTCCGACGATCGCGGGCGTGCGATCGCGGATGACGGCGTCGCGAATCGCGATCACGAGCTTGCGTTCCGGCTCCGCCTGGAGGCGCTCGTAGTCTTCTTGCGTGGCCGTGCCGACGGGGAAGTCGATGCGCACGGTCTGTTCGCCGGTCACTTCGAGGACCGCGTCTTCGGTCGCCGTCTTTTTCTCGGTACCAGGCCAGACGTGCAAGCGGTAAATCGCCGGGCGGTCGTGCGTGGCTTCGACCGAGTAGGCACCCGTCGAGTCGGTCACCGGCGGACGGTCTTTCCAATCCTTCGTCTGTGCGAACGGCGGAAGCGGCCAGACCTGTTCGAGCGCGACGGTGACTCCAGCCTGGGGAAGTCCGGTCGCGCGATCGTACACCATGCCCGAAACACGAAGGACGTCGCCGGCGACGGGTTCACTCCGGCGTGCATCTGCGTTCGGAGGAGGATCACCGATGTAGCCGAGGCTCCTCAGCTTTCGTTCGGGCGCGGGCGCGGGACTCACGGCAGGCGCCTGCGCGACCGTCTCGGTGGTTCCGTTCGTCCGAATCCATTGCGGCTCCCGGCCGCCG
This sequence comes from Planctomycetota bacterium, assembly GCA_016178505.1. Taxonomy (GTDB): domain Bacteria; phylum Planctomycetota; class JACOTG01; order JACOTG01; family JACOTG01; genus JACOTG01. The sequence goes on along the minus strand of JACOTG010000023.1, from coordinate 29 downwards.
CTCGTCGAGGCGACGACCGCGACTCCGGC
>JACOTG010000022.1 GCA_016178505.1 Planctomycetota bacterium | reverse complement strand
GCGAGGTGCATCTCGTGCCCGCGCACGTATTCGACGCCGGTGTGAAGAAGCCACTCGACACCTCCGATCAGACCCGCGAGGCCCCATGTGTTCGGGGTTCCCGCCTCGAGCCTGGCCGGCATCTCGAGTGGCGCATCGAGGCTCTCCGAGTGCAGCCCCGTGCCTCCTTCCTTCCAAGTTTCGATTTCCAAACCCGGCCGCACGTAAAGCCCGCCGCTTCCCGGAGGGCCGAGTAGAGACTTGTGTCCGGTGAACGCGAAGAGATCGATCTCCAGATCTTCCACCGAAAACGGAACGGAGCCGGCAGTCTGGGAACCGTCGACGAGCACGGGCACACCTCGCCCATGCGCGACCTCGACGATGTCCCGGATCGGAAGGAGCGTTCCAAGCACATTCGAGGCGTGAACGGCACAAAGGAGCCGGGTCTCCGGGCGGATGGCTTCGGCAATGTCCGCAGGCTCGACGTGGCCGTCGTCATTGCAGGGCACGACGGACCACGTCACCTCGCGCGTTCGGTTGAGCCACTGAAGCGGACGTAGCACGGCATTGTGCTCAAGTGCGGTGACCACCGCGTGGTCGCCCGGACGCGTGAGAACTCCTTTGATCGCCCAGTTGAGCGCTTCGGTCGAACCCGATGCAAAGGCGATGCGCGTCGGATTCCGAACGCCGAGTAACTTGGCGACGTCGGATCGACACCGAGCGAGCATGTCCTCGGCTTCGAGGGCACGCGGGTAGGCGCCGCGCCCTGGGCTCGCGCCGCAGCTGAGAGCGAACTCGCTGACAGCCTCGTAGACAGCCTTCGGTTTTGGGTACGATGTGGAAGCATTGTCGAGGTAGATGCCCTCGAGGTCGGGCATGGGAACCTCCTCTTCTTGGGTTCGAACTCTCGAGCTGTGCAGTGCCCTTTGCTGGGATCGAAGTGCAAGCCAAGAGCACTCGCGCCGCTCGGCGACGAACCAGCGCCATTCCGTTCGATCGACGGGTTCACGCCCGCGACAAGGTCCGTTCGATCCTCTCCTCGGTGCCCCAATCGCTCCAAGCGCAGCCAGTGAGCGGAAGCACCGCCAGGTTTCGGCAAGAGCATTCGAGTACGTCCTTCGACACGTTGAACGAGGGCGACCCGAGATAAACGGAGCGAATCGCGGTCTCGTCGTCCACGGTGAGAAGCGCGTCCGTCCAACGCGAGGCGCACACCGCCATGAGGGACCAGAGTGGTCGCGCCTTCGAGGCGAGGATGAGCGTGTTCCACAGAGCTCCACTTCGCCAAAACTGCTCGGCTTCCCGTGCGCTCGGCTTCTCCTTGAAGCGCCGGACCGGCCACCAGGGTCGGTCGGCGCGGTGACCTAGAACCATCCAGCCGTACTCCGTCTCGGCCGACTCCGGAATCGCGCCGAGAAGGACGACCCTCTCGTGGTCCGTCTCGGCGAGCTGCGCAGCGTGTCCAATCACGAGCGAGAGTCGTTCGGCGTCGGAGACGAAGTGATCGGATGGGAGGACGATGACGGTTGCGCCCGGTGCCTCAGAGATTACGTGACAGAGTGGGAGCAGGACGCCTGGCCCCGTGTCTCGATTCGCCGGCTGATAAATCCTCCGAACGGCCGGCCAATTCTCCAGGCAGCCCTCGACTAGGTCCCGATGCTCCTCGAGGCAACTCACGAGGATGTGATCGGCGGGAACGAGCATGGAAGCGCGCTCGAGGGTCTCCTCGAGCATGGAGCAGCGCCCGTTCCAGGGGCAGAACTGCTTGGGCAGCTCGCGGCCGAACCGCTTCCGTGCGGCCGCTCGAAGTCGCCGCCCTTCGCCTCCAGCGAGAACGATGACGAACAACTGGGACTCGCATGGATCCTCGTCGTACGAGGTCCTCGGTAGGAGATGCGAAGCGCCCTCGTCGCCCAGCAGGCGAGCGAGGGCGGCATGAACGAAGCGATCTTCCACGTCTTCGAGACTCTCGTCTTCTCTCTCTCGAAACACGTCGGCGACGTCCTCGCCGATCTGCTCTGCAGTTGAACGGCTCGCCGTCGCCTTCACGCTGGGTTGAACCGGACGGCGAAGCTCTTTTCCGTGTCGGTCAGACATGATGAACCCCTTTCGATGGATGACGGAGGATGCACGAACGAGCGGTCACACTCGGTGGCGCTTTCGACCCGCAAGGAGCGGAGTCCTAGATGCGGAATATCCGTAGCAAGAGCCACAGACGGCCCCGAGAGACGATGAATCTTCCGCGATCAGTCGTCGTGATCGTGTCCGCAGGGAAGGATCTTCCGGATGGAGTAGGCATCTCTCCGGCCGCCGGAACCCACGTTTTGGCATGGGGCGCTATCGTGGGCTCGCGGAAAACCACCGGCGAGGTCTTCGTGCAGCGGCACGATCGATGAGATGCCGAGACCGAAACCGACGACGAATCGACGGCATCGGCATCGACTCGGCAACACGAGCGCATCATCCCGGTCGTCTGGGGTTGCATCGATCGGCATCGATCGCCTGAGAACGATAGGAGCGAGCAACAGCACGGCGGTATCGCGGAGAAGAGAAGTGTCAAGATCGTCATGGCGACGATTAGACGAGAGAGCAGCAGGTGAGGCACGATTACTTACCCTTTGCAGTCGGATGACCGTTTGGAGTTTCTCCGGCGAAGGGCTCCGACACCCTCCGGAGCGCCTCTTCCGGAGACAATACTGCGCAGGACGATTCCTCTAGGCGAAAGCCGATGCTCCCCTCGCGCGGCTCGATCGGCCGGATCGTGACGCGCAGGATCGTCTCATAGGGAACCAACTCGGTTCGCATCGGTAGCGGGAGCTGCGAGACGGTTCCGTCGACGACGGCCAACGCCACCCATCGCGGTCCGAGCCCGATGACGTGGCAGATCTCGAGGACAGCTCCGCTCGTCAGGTGGATCTCCACCGTCGGCAGCGACTCTGCCGGGTCCGGACAGCGATCCCTCACGAAGCCTGCGAGGTGCTCGACGAAGAAAGAGGGCCCGAAGACGCACCGATTGCTGACTCTCTGGAGCTGTGCGAGGAACTCGCGTTCCCGTTCGCCTCTCTTGGTCTTGCATTCACTCATCTTTCATCTCCGTTGGGCCTCGTGGTCGTACTCGCGATTCGTCGCCCGCGGTGCGTCCGGCCTCAAGATCATTCGCTGCACTTCACCAAGTCGCGTGGCCGTCCGGAGCCGCTTCGAACTTTGCCTTGCACGGACGGCGGCATGCGGTTCGATTCAGGACGGTCCCTCCGCTTCCGGCTCTCGCCGGACGAACGCGACGTTGGAGATGGGGCAATCGCCGGATCGATCGGTTGTGTAGCGAAGGTGCATTGGACAGTCGCAGTCGACCTCGGGGTTTTCGTCCCGTTCTCGTGGCCGTTGCACCTCGGGCGCGCCGGACCGTGAATGGTCCGCGTGGTCTGCCGTGGGAGTCGAAGGCGAAATCTCGCCGCCGCAATTCCGGTCACTGGCCGAAGCGGTGCGTTTTTCTCCACACTCCGTGGGGAATCGTCGGCGAGGCTGTCCGCGCGCCGACATCGAGGCCAACGAATAGTTGATACCGCCTTCGTCGGCCGCGGGATTGGACGCCATGAGGAGTTCCTCCTAGAAGCCAGGGAACTTGTCCGGGAGTCGGACGTTGTTTGTGGATTCGCTGCGACTTAGGCAGGCGAAGGAGGACGGTCAGATCCGGAATTCGCAGAGCAGAATCAGGAGTGGAGTGTGTTCTTGAAGAGTGCGTTCTCGGTCGACCATCCGACCGCAACTGGCGATTGCATTGGCCTGACGGGCCGTGAACGGGATCGGTGTCTGGGCAACTGTTAGGGAATTGTCCGCACGCCCTCGCTCCCGAGAATTGTCCGGGCTCGGCGCGCCATCACGCGGAGTCGCGTCGGACTTCGCGCAGGAGCAGCCATGTGCGATCTGAACGTCGGCAACTGTGGCAGTCGGTGGCTGCTCGCAGCAAGAAGCCGTCGGCTGGGTACTTGCCGCCACCGCACTTCGCGCCGTGAGTGCTCCGAACAGCCCGCAGCAGCAGGGCTGGAGATTCGGAAGCCCGAGGACGATGGCAATTAGGGCGATCAGTGTGCGACGCATGATGGTTGGATCGTACCGAATCGCGTGCCACGTCTCCGGGATTTGTCCGTCGTCGCTTTGCGAGCCACCTCTCGCTCCCGAAAAGGACCATCGGCGCCATCGTCGCAACGGGCGCAACAGGAGTGTCCGGCGCATCGGAGTCGATCTCGCGGGGATGCGAACGCTTGTTGCGTCGGGTCGGTCGCGTCAAAGACATCGTGGTGGATGCGATCGCGGCCCGTTCAGTGAACGCTCGACGGAGATCGGCGGGATCGCGAGGCGAAACATCACCAGGTCGAGTCGCCGGATTACGGCCGCGCGGTCGTAGCGGTGCTGCAGATTGCCGAGCTGCCGGATGGCGATGATTGTGCTTTCGCTCTGGGAATCGAGGTCGAGGAGCAATCGAGTGTTGGTGGATGGCTATGCCATGAACCTTTTCTCAGCGACACGTTGTTTACTTGCGATTGGTGGAATTCTGTGCGGGGACGACGACGGCGAACAGATGCCTGGATCCCCGTCGTATGCGCAATAGAATGGGCTCGGATCCCGAGAGGGACGAAGTGACCGCGGCTCGGAACTCGGACAAGTTTCGAACGGCCTGGCGAGCCGCTTCGACGACCACGTCTTCGCGCTCCAACCCAGCACGCTCCGCAGGACCGCCCGGCTCCACGTCCAAGACGAGCGCTCCGAACGATCCTTCGGGTGGGTCGCTAAGCGTCATGCCGAGCGGCGACGAGGCCGACGCGGCGAACGGTGGAGGCGGGAGGCTTCGCTCGACTACTCGCACCGACATGCGTCGCATAGCTCCTTCGCCTTCGACGTCGAGGAGCGCCGTGGAGCCGGGCTCGAGGTTGGCGATCGCCGCTTCATACGAAAGCTCCGGAGTGAGCCTTCGTCTGTTGAGAGCAACCACCACGTCGCCGGACTTCAAGCCAGCGTCGGCGGCAGGGCCGCCGTCGAGCACGTCGGTGATGAGAAGCCCAGTCTTCGATGGCACACCGAGGGCGATGGCCAGGTCCGGCGTCAGCGCCTGATGGAAGATCCCCAACGACCCGCGCGGGACGTGGCCGAACGATCGAAGGGTGTCTGCGACGCGTAGCGCGAGATCGATCGGCACGGAGAACCCCAGACCTTCCGAATGAATCAATGCCGTGTTCATGCCGATGACATGCCCATCGCGATCCAAGAGCGGGCCACCGCTGTTTCCCGGATGCAGTCCCACGTCGGATTGGATGTAGGCAACGAACGGATTGTCGGCGAGCACGCGGTTCAGGTGGCTGATGATCCCACGATTCGTAGTACCCGGAAGGTCGATCGGACTACCAATCGCGAAAACGGTGTCGCCGACGCGGCTTCGCTCGGGATGCCCGACTGTGAGGGCCGGCGACAACAGGGTCTGCGGGCTGAGGCGAAGCAGCGCCACATCCGTCTCGGGATCCGATCCCACGATTTCAACGGAGATGCGCTTTCCGTCGCCGAAGGCCGCTTCGACGAGGACCGCATTCTCGATGACGTGGTGGTTGGTCAGAGCCGAACCGTCCTCGCCGATCAAGAAGCCCGATCCGATTCGGCGGGACTTGCATCCGTGCCCGGGTAACGGACCAAAGAGATCGTCGCTCTCGATCGCGTGAAATGGGCAGGGATGATTCTGGGCGACCACGAACAGAGTGAAGACGGATTGTCCCCATCGCTCGGGAGGGCTCCTCTCGGCCAGGACAGGCGCGACGCCGCGACAGCCGATGACGAGACTCGAGGCGAGAAGGATCTGGATTCTCCGGCGCTCGAAGCGCAGGCGCCCTGGCATCGAGCGAAGCCCAGCAGATCCGCTGGTGTCCACGCTCGTCGTCACCTGCGCACCAGCGCCATGCCGCACTTCGGACAGAATCCCGGGTCCGGAGACGTCACGTTCGGATGCATCGGGCACGAGTACACGGCGACGGTAGCCTCTGCAGGAGGCGCCGACGGCGATTCGTGACCGCCGTGGCCTCCGCCCATGCAGCCACCTCCACCCGAGCCGACACAGCCAGGAAGCGAAATGACCGCGATCATCGAAACGACGATCGCCGCGAATGCCGCCGACTTCTTCATGATGTGCCTCCTTTACGAATGGACAGTGGTGTCACGCAGATACTCCGCCGCTTCTTCCGGCAATACGGTGTTGATCGACATGCCGCTTCCGAGTTCGAACCCGGCGGGCGTGGTCAAACGAGGAAGGATCTCGATGTGCCAGAGAAAGTAGGTCTTGTCCTCGTCGCCCCGCGGCGCGGTGTTGATGGTCAGGTTGAAGTCCGGATTGTCGAGCGCGCGATGAAGACGAGAGAGAACGGTTTTCAGGAGCTCGGCGAGCGGTCGAAGACGACCCACGTCTGCGTGGCCAAAGGAAGACTGATGTGCTTTCGGGAGAATCCAAGTTTCGAACGGAACGTGAGACGCGTACGGCAGGATCGCCGCGAAGTCGTCGTTCGACGCGATGACCCGCGTCTGTGCGGCACACTCTTCGGCTAGAAGCTCGCAGTAGATGCAGTGCGCCGTTCGATCGAAGTATTGCGTGGAGACCTCGTGTTTGAGTCGCAGCTGACGAGGAACGACCGGCGTCGCGATGAGCTGCCAGTGCGGGTGACGCAGGGAAGTACCGGCCCCTTCGCCGTGATTCTTGAAGATGACGATCGTCTGAAAGCGGCGGTCCCCCATGAGGTCGTTGAAGCGGCTGTGAAGCGTGCGTAGCACCCGTTCGATCTGATCCACGGGTTGATGCCCGAAGAAGAGATCGTGATTCGGCGACTCGATGATCACCTCGTGTGCGCCGCAGCTCCCCGTGTAGCGGAAGAGCGGTCCGTCCTCTCGCCGGCGATCGTCCTCTTCGATCCGTAGCGCCGGGAACTTGTTTGGAATGACTCGAACGCTCCAGCCTGGCGAGTTGGGAGCGCCGCTTCCGCGATCGGCGTAGATCTCGGGCGGTGTCATTCGCTCGTTGCCCGGACAAAAGGCGCACGACGGCGAATGGACCACCGCGGGGTCGCCACGGTCGGTCGGCTTTCGAAGTTCGTGCGGCCGCCGTGCCCGGGTTGGCGCGAAGATCACCCAGTCGTTCGTCGTGACGTCGTATCTCAGCATGGTCGATCATCACCCTTTCTCGAAGGGAACGGACTCCGAACGGCCCCCGCCCCAACTTCAACGTGCTCTCGTCGCTCGCGGAGGCTTCGCTCGATCCGCTCTTCGGTTCCCCAGTCGCTCCAACCACACTCGTCGAGGGGGACGACGGCGAGACGGTCGCACGACGGTTCCAACACGTCTCGCGACACGTTGAAGGGTGGAAGCTCCTCGTAGCAGCGTCTCAAGTTCTCCTCATGAAACGTGCACGCTTGAAGAGCTTCGGTCCACTGCATTGCGCACGCGGCGAACAGGGACCAGAGCGGACGCGCCCGGGCCACGACGATGAGCGTGTTCCAAAGCGCGCCTTCGCTGAAGAGTCGCCGGGCTTCGGCGAGGCTCGGCTTCTCCCGGAATTGCCTTACCAGTTGCCAGCCATCGTCTGGGTCTTCGAACGGGACGATCCATCCGTAGTCCGTCTCCGGTCGATCGGGGCTTGCACCGAGCAGGAAGACGCGATCGGGCCCTTCGCGCGCGATGTCGATCGCTCGGTTCACCCCGTCCGCCCATTGGGACGCATCTGCGACGTAATGGTCCGAGGGCAGGACGACGACCACGGCGCCGGGCTCTTCGTGCGCGACGTGGCACAACGGTAGGAGGATGCCGGGGCCGGTGTCTCGATTCGACGGCTGGTAGATACGCCTTGACCGAGGCCACGATCGCAGGGCGACCTCCGTCATCGGTCGATGGGTTTCCACGCAGCTCACGAAGACGTGGTCGGCCGGTGTCAATGAGGACGCCTGATCCATCGTTCGATCGATCATCGTCCGCTCTCCATCCCAGGGGCAGAACTGCTTCGGGAGCGCGACGCCGAAGCGCGTCTTCGCAGCGGCGCGAAGTCGTTGACCGTCGCCCCCCGCCAAGACGATCACGTACGGCGGCGGCTCGGGCTCGACTCGAGTTCGAACGGAAGCTTCCCTTCGCGTCGCTGGAACGCGATCTTCGCGGCTTGGAGTCGAGAGCAAACGAAGGGCGCTGAGGGCGAATCGATCCTCCAGTTCGCAGAGAGATAGTGCGCCTCTGTCGCGGAAGATGGCTGCCACTTCCTCGGCCACTGCGTCGCAAATCGGCGCCGAACGATGGGTCTTCGGGTCGGACGACGTCTGTTCGCGACCCGGTTGCGGTCGTTTGTTTCGCATGATCTGTTTCTCCTCGTACACGGAATCGTCGAAATCACGACATGCAGGTCAATGAGCCTGCGTCCTTGGCGCGAGTCGGAGTCCTAGATTCGAAGCACGTGCTGGAGGCGGTGCGCCGAGCGACGGTGCGGGCTCCGACGGCGGCCCACAATCTCATGAGAGACACCGACCGGCGGGCTGGTCGACACCCTGTAATCGCCCGTGACGAGCGACGCAGTTGGGCTCGAGGCCGACGACTTGCTCAGCAGCCCGTCCAGCGAGCCATCGTTGCTCGAGCTGCAGCGGCATCCCGATCGCGGACTCACCGACGCATCCCGTGCGCTTCGGCCGGACGGAGCACTCGAGCAGCACGACTCTCGGCCGGCTGTCGCGCCGTGAAGCGTCGATTCGCATCGGCAGCGAGTCGCACACGATCCGAAGAGGCAACGAGCCGACAAGGGGATGTCGACTGCGACCATGGCGAGAATCAGCAACAACGTCAGAACGCCTCGGATGATCGAGCCGTGTGGCGAGCGCACTCGCGCCGACCCGCTCTCTATCAGTCCGCGACCTAGTGCCATCGAATACCTCGCCGATTCACATCAACGGACGAAGGCCTGCGGATTGGCCTCGAATCGATCGCGACACGCTTGCACGCAGAAGTAGTAGGTGCGCCCGTCGAACTCGACGCTCCCGACGGACTCTGCGCGCTGAATCGTCATCCCACACACCGGATCGGTGACCAGCAGGTCTCGTTGGTATGGGGAGTCGGGGTCCTGTAGACGCAGGTAGTCGCTCACGAATCGTTCGATGCGTGCATCGAGGAAGTTCTCGAGGGTGCGGGCGGCGTTGGGGTCGACCCCGAGCTCGATGCTCGCCTCGCCTTCGTAGTCGATGAGGATCGGGATGATGGACACCTTGAACACGACGGTCACGTGTTCGATCGCGGGATCGTGTATGAAACCGACCTCGATTCGGGCATCGACTGGGATTTCTTCGTTCGCATGGAAGAGGACGGACACGTGATCCGACGGCTGGCAGACGACGGGCGAGGCGCTGTTCGCGAACAGTCCCGTGAGTGTCTTTAGTCTCGGAAGCACGGCTTGGTCGACCCACACGCGGACGGCCTCCTGGTAGCGCTTGAGGCGCCTCTCGAATTCGGCCATCTCCACTTGCGTGACTTGGCGCCGCCGGTCACGTTCCCGTCGCGCATCGTCCAGGAGCTTCTGGAGTCGTCGCCGGAGTTCTTCTTGGTTGGACACGTGGATGACCTCCTTATCGATCGTTACCCATGGTGCTGCTACTGTTCGTTTTCATGGCCCGTGCGGCCGATCGAGCCGATCCCATGGCGCTCGCGCGAGCGGTCATTCCACTGGGACGCATGACCTCGACGTCCACCGCGGACCAGGTCTCGATCGCTGCGATCGCCTTTTCCCGCTCGGTCCGCAACTTCGCGAGAGTGAGACGTGCGTCGAGGAGCGTCCTCTGGGAGTCGAGAAGCTCCACGAAGCTCACTCGGTTAGCGGCATACGCGGTCTGGCCGAGCTGCACGGTCTGGCGAGCACGAGGAAGGATGCTCTCCTCGAATAGGCGGACCTGGCGCTCGTCGTTGCGGAGGACATAGAGGTTCAAAACGAAGCTCGCGGCCAGATCCCGCTCGTACTGGCTCCGCGCGGACTGGGAAACGCGGAGGTTGGAATTCGCTTGCTCGATGCCCGCGCGGATCGCCTCGAGTCTCGTCGGGAGGATGAGCATTCCGCCGACCGTTTGAGCGACGCTGCCCATGAAGCTGAAAGAGAGCGAGAAGTCGGGGAAGTAGGCCTGCTTCGCGAGGGTAACCGCTTCTTCGCGGCCCGCGACTTCGCGAGCCAGCGCGCCCAACTCGGGGCTCCGCTCGGAGCCGATCCGAAGCAGCTCGTCGTCGCGCACGTCCAACGAGCGAGGAGCAGGGAGGCTCGGCGGAAGCGGAACCGATGCGTCGCTAGGTCGATTCAGAATCGCATTCATCTTGGCGACGACGGCTGGCACCTGTGCCTGGAGGTTCGCGAGGTCGTTCTCTGCGAAGTCCATCTCCGTTTGCGCTTTCAGGAGATCTTGCGGACTCGCTCCACCCGTTTGCACGCGCACTCCGGCCTGGCCGACGACTTGCCTCAACAAGGCGACGTTGTCTCGTTGAATCCGCAAGGACTCCGCAAGCAACGCGAGGTCGTCGTAGGTGGTGAGAACTTGCGCCTGGAGGCGGAACTTGGCCGCCTCGAAGCGGAGCCCCACGGCACGCGCCTCCTCGAGCGCTCGCCGTCCCGCGGCGGCGACCTTGGTCGGGAAGGGGATGTTCGTCATGGGATCGTTGGTGATGCCGAGCGTCGTCCGATCCCACGCCTTCATGTTCTCCGAGTTGAAGAGCACGCTGAAGGGAACGGCGACGTTGGGGAAGCTCGAGTCCTGGGGGATCTGCTCGATGGCGGATCGCCATTCCCAGTACCGCGCCTGGAGGTCGGCGTTCGAGAGGAACGCGACACGGAGATAGTCGTCGGCTGTCGGGTCGGCGGGAAGCGTCGGCGGCAGGGCGTGTTCCTCGAACGCGCGACCCAACTCTCGACTGCGATCGCGCTCGCTCTGCTCGCCTGCGGGTCGAATGGCACAGCCGAGCGGCAGGAGAGCGATCGATGCCAGG
>JACOTG010000021.1 GCA_016178505.1 Planctomycetota bacterium | reverse complement strand
GGCCCCGGGCGCGGGCACGATCATCAGCGTGACCAACACGAATGACGATCGCACCTACTGCCCTGACGACGATTTCCGCGCTGGCGACGTCGTCCTTCACTACGTCTACATCGATGGCGCGACCTGGCGTGAATTCGATCGCGACGAGCCTCTGACCCCTGGCGACACGCTTTCGGTTCTCGCGGACAATCACAATCCGGAGATGGACAGCGGGTTCCTCACGGTGAAGGCACTCGATCCGGTCACCCTCGAGGCGATCGATTTCGATTACCTGATCGGCTCGGCGATCGTCGTGCAGAGCGACTTCAACTTCCTCTGGGGCTACACGCCCTACTCCTTCCGCGGCAACGCGGACGACGACACGCAGACCGATTGCTCGCGCATCCCGACGGACGCCGACGGTGACGGCTTCGCGGATTTCGACGGCTCCGAGTACGACACGTTCCCGAAGACCCTCTTCATCGATTCGTTCTTCCAGGAGACCGGCAACTTCGGCAACCTGCTCGTCCTTCTCTCGACGGCCGGCATGAGCTACCAGAATGAGGTGAATTTCCTCATCTGGAACAACCGTGAGCAGAAGTTCTCGCGTAACATCAAGTTCCAGTGCTTCCTGGCGACCAACCTGAAGTCGATCAGCAACGTCGCGGGCCGCCTCAATGGCGATCCGAACGAGCTCGGCCGCAGCCCGATTCAGACGGGCTGGGTCTCGATCGCGGGTGGCCGCGTCCTCGACCTCGCCGGCAATCAGGCCGTCGATGCTGAGACGAGCAGCGACATCGTGAACGCCCCGCTCCTCGGCGTTTTCATGCAGACGATTACGGGTTCGGAGTTCTCGGTCGGCAATGCCCTTCACTTCACGGGCTCGATCGACGGACTCGACCTGCCGTAACTTGAATCATGAGGGAATTGCCGTCATCGGCATGACCTTCTGAAATACAAAAGAGGGACCGGCGCACGCGGGTGCACGGTCCCTCTTTCTTTGTTGTTTCGGTACCTAGCGCTCGTCCGCGGACATCTTCTGGCCTGCGATCATACACGCACACCGGTGACCCGCGCCTCGAAGACGACCTTCCCGGCGACGAGGCCTTGCACGTCGAAAACCGCCGCGCGGGACCGCATCGCCTGGCACCTGGCGGCGATCAGAAGGCGATCGCCCGGCGCAACAGTGCCTCGGAATTTGACGCGGTCGGCAGCCCCAAAACCGATGAACAAGCCCGGCTGCTTGAGTGTCAATCCGATGTACGTCGAAGCAAGCTGTGCAGCCGCTTCTAGCATGAGAACGCCCGGAAGTAGTGGCCGTCCAGGAATGTGGCCCCGCACCCAGAACTCGTCGTTCCGGACGTCTCTGAACCCGACGATGAATTCTTGCACGGGGTCATACCGGATGATCCCGTCGAGCTGCTCCATCTCGTATCGTTGGGGAATGCAACGCCGAATTCCTTCGATGTCGAGTTCGACTTTCTCGAGATCGAGCTTGGAGAGATCGACGATTTGTTCTTGGCCCATGTGATCCGGCGTCCCTTCCGCGAGTACACGACTGCGCAGGTGCGGCGCGCTCGTCATTAGCGATGCGCGATCGTCACCGACTTTACTTGAACGTCTCGTTGAGGAGTCAGCTTCAATGGATCATAGGGAATTCGGGAGATCGACTCGACGACGTCGAGCCCTTCGATGATCTCACCAAAAACTGTCGAAACTCCATCCAGAAAACTCGGATTGGCCAAGCAGAGATTGAACTGCGATCCGTGATCCGGAAGTCCCTGCGTGTTGGGTCCAAACGGCCGCTCTTGCAACACCGACCCCCGAATACAGAGTAACTTACTCGGTTCTGGAGCAAGTGTGTCGGGCATCTCCGAGGCGCCCCATAGTGACTTGTCGTTCGGATCGGTTGCTTGAAGGTCGCCCATTCGTACCCAGAAGTCCGGAAAGACGTGAAAGACGTACGTCCCGTCGAATTTATGATTGTTCGCCAACTCCTTGAATCGCTCGACGTGTTTCGGTGCGAATGCTTTGAAAAACCCAATCTTGAACGACCCCTCGGACGTTTCGACGATTGCCACCTCGTCGTCGTCAGGCTTTGGGCGAGAAAGATCGATCGGGTGACCTTTCAACCACTCGACCTGTGAGCGGCAGAGCTCGATGTCTTGGTCGATGAGGGAACCGAGCGTTGCTTGTGGTTGACAGAGATAGTGATTCGGGAAGTCCTTTCTTATCGACTCCAGCTCAGCCAGCGCATGGGCATACTCGCACGCCGTGAAAAGCGTCGTTGAGAGAGTCAATCGAGCGTAAGGCTCGAGAGCTGTCCCCTTTGATTTCACTGCGAGCGCAGAGAGTTCGGAACACGCCTGATCCGCCGATAAGCGGTACGATCGAATCTTGTCCTTGATTTCGGCGAACTGCTGCCACAGCACAGCTTCATCACCGGTCGCGACTCTTGGACTCGGGATGTCGTCTGCGGCGCGAAATGTGGCCAACACGCATACCGGCGCACACACTGAACCGACTAGTCCCAAGGCCGCCTCAAACAATATGATTGCGACTCGACGCGTCATTTGGGCTCCTTCGGTGAATCCGACGCGGAAGGAGTCGTTCGTTTAGGTGGCCCCTTCTCTTCATCGAATTCGCGGCTCGGATCTTCGCCCTGGTCGGGCACTCCCTTGGGGAGATTTGCGCTCGCCGGGTTCTTCCTGGTTGTGCCACCAGCGGGTCCGCCCGCAATTGTGCCAGGTGTCGTTCCCAACTCGACGGTAGTGCATTGGTACTTTCGCATCAGCGCCGGATAGCGAAGGGTCAGCTCGCGCTTGAAACTGTGTCGGTGGCTCCAGCGATAGCGTCCACGAATGATTTCGGCGGTCGTAGGTTTGACCTCGACCGTACGTTCATCGATCTTCTTCGCCAGGTAGCATGCCGTCGGGTCGTCATCGTACACGCCGCCGAATCGGCCCTTCACCAATCTCGTCGCAAGTGCGTGACTCTGAAAGAAATTCGCATTGGCAGGAAGAACGGGCTTCAGCGGAGAAGGAAGCGAAAACCAGCCCGTTTCTTCGACCACGAGCTGCTTCTCCTTCGTGTATTGATCGAACGCCTTGCCGCCGTTGTCCAACTTGACCAAGTCTGCCTTGGCGGTCGCCGCTTCTCGATGCTGCCGGCGAATGGACTCCGCGTCATCAGGAGTGATATTGCCCTTGGAAACGATCTCCTTTTCCGCGAGGTCGGCTTCTTCATTTGCGATCGCATCGATTTGAGACTTGCACATGGCGTCGTTCAACGCCTTGATTTCATCCTTCACTCTCTGGGTTTCGTCGTGGCACTGCTTGAACGCTCGAGCGTTCACCTGGTCGGGAGGCAAGCCTGGGAAGTTCGCCCGATAGGACGCCGCTTCAAATCGCACGTACGCGAGATTGTACTGTGTCGAAAAAGCACCGATCTCGTCCTGGGTTTCCCGATCCGAGCACATTCCCGAGCTTCCAAGGATCGCCAACAGCTTGCGTCCGGCGACACGTCCGCGGACGATGAAATCGAATTCGGCTCGAGACACCTTGTTCAGTTCGAGATAGCTCTTCAGCTTCTCCTCGAAGTCATCCGTCTCGAAGAGACGGGCATAATCTGCACGAACCTCGGCATCGGTCAGAGCGATTCCAGAATCACGTACATCGTAGCTGCCGAGGACGAACTCGAACACATCGTAATCGCCGACTGGTTCGGCGTAGTCCAGATCCGCGTACATCGAGAGGCGGTGGCGTATGCTCTCGTAGTCCTTCATCGAGATGGCGTGCTCATGCCCGTCGACGACGTATGTGAAAGCAGTCGGCTCCGGAGCAGCGGGAATTGGGTCGAACTCTGCGGACTTCGCCGCCGAATCCGAGTCCTTCCGGACGGGGTCGGTCGGCGGCGGCAGCTGGACCGTTCGAACATCGATTAAACGCTCACGCGTCATCCAGAAAACCAAACCGGCGGTGACGGCAATGAGCAGAATGACGCTGGCGACAAGTCCGCTGCGATTCATCGACGATCCCTCGATTGCGACTCGAATAGCGCGGAACGACATTGCTGTGATGACGTTGGCGGCACGTGGTGCGTTCGGTGAAAACCCGAATTATAAGGAGCGAACGCCAGCGATGCACTCGAAATTCGACTGACGTCGTGATCTCGAGACGGCTCGATGTCGTGAGTTACGAATCCGTTCCGTCGTTACCGCCACGGAACGATGACGCGACGCCGTCGCGAAGCGACGACTGGGAGCGCTGTCGGTTCATCGTCGTTGAATCGCGTGGAGAACAACAGGTTGCGCGATTCGTTCGTTCCCATCCGGCGATCAAGTGCGGGCTTCATGCAGGGCACGGCATTTGATAAAAGGATGGTGCTGCCCGCCCGGGGTTTGAAAGACCGATTTGCCCCGGCGACAAGAGCAATGCAAGTTGAGTCTCTTCTTTCCGCACCGTTCGAAGGGAGGCGATGGCAATGAAAAACCTCAGATTCCTGGCCAAGGCGTTAGTGCTCCTCCTGCCCGCCGCATTCACTGGTGGACAGGTGGCTCTCGCTCATGGTGGCGCTTACCGCGGCCCGTCCGGGCAAGTGCCGCCGACTGGCAGAACCCCGAATGATCCGACCCCGCCCCCTTCTCCGGGAGGCGGCGGAACGCCTGGCGGCGGCGGCGTCCCTGGCGGGATCACCCCTGGCGGACCCGCGGCGGCACCGCATGGCGGAACGACGGGTGGGCCGCACACGGCCGGTGGCGCAACCGGTGGCGGTCGAGGTCGAAAGGCGAGCAAAACTGAAGGATTCGAACGGTGGGAGTTCTGGTGGGCGTACAACCGTGAGCCCTTTCTGAATCTCAAGAACCGACTCCATAAGGGTGATATCCAGTCGGGAAGCGCGGATTTCCTCCTGGGCAAGGGGAATCGTGAAGACGCGACGACGAGCAGCCGACCCAGTCAACGGGTCGTCAGTGAGAAGCTCATTCCTGCCCTTCGCGAAGCACTCAAAGACAGCTACTTCGACGTCCGCGCTGCAGCCGTGATCGCACTCGGGAAAGTCGGCGACAAGAGCGTCCTTCCCGATCTCATCACCACCCTTGCCGACGAACACAAGCAAGTGAGTGAATCGGCTGCGCTGGCGATGGGAATCCTCGGGGAGAAGGAAGCCACCCCGACGCTCATTCATCTCGTAAATGATGATGCCGACGGTCGCAAGCTCGTTGCGCGCCCCGAAACCCCATTTCGCACGCGGGCCTTTGCCGCGGTCGCGCTCGGTCTCCTCAAAGACGAGGCTGCTATTCCGGCCCTCCTCGCGACGTTGGACAAGAAGGAGAGTCAGAAGGATGTTCCGATCGCCGCGCTGGTCGCACTCGGAATCATGCAGGCGAATCCCGCCGTTGAGCGACTGACGAAGCTCGCTGAGGACAGTACCAATGTCGATGACTTGACCCGTAGCTACGCCGTCATCGCCCTCGGAAAGATCGGCAACAAGGATGCACTGAAGTGCGTTCGAAACGCGCTTCGTGATTCCAGTCTTCACGTGAGTCGCTCGGCCGTCATCGCGCTTGGCCTGCTTGGCGACGCCGACGACGAGCAGACTCAGGTTGCCCTTCGCGGAATCCTAGAAAAAGGTCCGGATCCGCAAGGGCGCAACTGGGCGTGCATCGCGCTCGGCCAGATTGGTGGCAAGGAAACGAAGAAGACCTTGCTAGCGACGGTAGAAAAAGAGCACCAATCGTTGCGCGCCTTTGCCGCACTTGGAGTCGCGATTTACGGAAAGAAGTTCAAGGACGATTCGATCGCCGAGCAGATTCGGAAGTTCATGAAGGACGACGACGATCAGAGCGTCCGTGGATCCATGTGCATCGCGCTCGGCATTCTCGAGGACAAGGCGGCCGAGAAGGATCTGGCCAGTGTTCTGGAAGAGAAGAACTCCCCGGATCTCCGCGGGTACGCTGCGGTCGCGCTCGGCATGATCAATGCTCGAAGTACGCAACCCGCAATCGAGTCCGTCCTCAACGACTCCAAAGTCGCAGACCCCGACCTTCAGAGATCGGCGGCGACTGCCCTGGGTTTGATGGGCGATAGCGCTGCGGTGCCGCTGTTGACCAAGCTTCTCAAGGAAGCCCAAAGTGAGTATGTGATCAGTTCGTCCGCGCTCGCGTTGGGTTACATTGGTGACTGGCGAGCGATCGATCCGTTGGTGACCTTGGTGAAGGACAAAAAGGGAACGCCTGACCTTGCGCGTGCGAACGCCGTGACGGCGCTCGGAATCATCGGCGAGGACGAAGCGCTTCCCAAGCTCCACGTGATCTCGATCAACAACAACTACCGAGCACAGGTTGAGTCGATTCAGGAGCTCTTGACCATTCTCTGATTTCGGCATCGACGCATTCATTCGGGCTCTCGCGCGTGTGCGCGAGAGCCCGTTTCCACAAGTTGACTGAACGGTATCTCCTTCGCCGTTGGCTTCATTCACTACGCATGTTCGACACCCCACGATTTGATTGGACACCCGATTGGGGCATGATGTGCCCCGAAGGGAGGGTCGTCCATGAAACCGAACAGCAACACCAACCCCGAGTCTGCGGAAGGGACCCGAAGGGCCCCCGATGCGGCCCGTAGGGGCCCTGCAGCAGACTCGGCGCGCGAGCGCGATGACCGAGGTCGCTTCTCGACGCAGCGCAAAGCCGACGCCGTGGTGCGACTCATCCGAGGCGAGTCGCTCGACACGCTCTCTCGCGAGCTCGGTGTCACGGCTGCGACGCTGTCGCACTGGCACGAGTCGTTCCTCGCCTCCGGTCGTGCGGGCCTCAAGAGCCGCAACACCACGGCGCAGGAGGACGAGGTCCGTCGCCTCAAGGCCAAGGTGGGTGATCTCACGATGCGGATCGAGCTGCACGAGGAGTTCATCCGGATGCGAGGGCTCGAGCACCCTTTAGCACAGCGGAGATCGAGTCGTTGAGCGGCGCCTACTCGCTCTCCGTGAAGCGGCCCTACGGCGTCAAGAGAGTGTGCACGGAGCTGGGCGTGTGGCGCTCGACATACTACGCAGCGTCGTCGAGGGAGAAGGACCCATCGCGTCCTGCGGGCAAGCGTGGCCCTCGCACGAAGTACAGCGACACCGAGCTGACCGAGAAGATCCGCGCCGTCCTCGAGGGCTCGGGCTTTGTCAGTGAAGGCCACCGCAAGGCGTGGGCGCGGCTGCGCATGTTGGGCGTGCGTGCCTCCAAGGCTCGAGTGCTTCGACTGATGAGGCAAGCGAACCTCTTGGCGCCTGCCCGAGCGAAGCGGGTGCTCGGACCTCGCGCACATGACGGCAGGATCACGACGGATCAACCGGACACGATGTGGGGCACGGACGCGACGACGACGGTGACGACACAGGAGGGCCAGGCCGTGGTCTTCATCGCCGTCGACCACTGCACCAGCGAGTGTATCGGCATCCACGCCGCGAAGTCGGGCACGCGCTTCGAGGCGCTGGAACCGATCCGGCAAGGCGTGAGGGAGTACTTTGGCGGCATCGCTGCAGACGTCGCCGTCGGCCTCGCGTTGCGCCACGATCACGGCAGCGCGAACATGAGCGACTACTTCCAAGCCGAGATCGCCTTCCTCGGAATCCAGTCGAGTCCGGCATTCGTGCGAGCGCCGGAAGGCAACGGAGTCGCTGAGCGGTTCATCAAGATGCTGAAGGAGCAAGTCCTGTGGGTCTTTGGATTTGCAACAGTCGAAGAGCTGCGCCTGGCGGTGCATGAATTCCGACTGCGCTACAACTTAGAGTGGCTCGTCGAACGACACGGCCACCTCACGTCGACTCAGGTGCGAGAGAAGCTCGTCGCTCCCTCGGGAGTCGCCGCGTGAACACTGTCAGGCTGGTGTCCAACAAACCGGGGGCGGTTCAACGGTCACCTCACTCCGACTGCGGTGCGAGAGAAGCTCGTCGCTTTGCCGGGGGGGGGTGAAAATTGTCAGTTCAGCGTTGGCTGCCGATTTCGGTTGGATTGCGGGTCATTACTTCGTGGGTGTCGTCGGCACGTTTACCGCAAGACTCGCAGTGAATGCCCGTGTGGGATCCCCCGTTCGGTGGTATTCGTCGAGCGCGTGTCGTAGCGAACGTTCCTTCTTGCCACTAAACGCTTGTTCGCCATTGACGAGAACCTCTAGCGGCTTGTCCAGATCGACGACTTCGTCATTGAGCATCAGGCGAAATTCGTACACGTTCGTGCTCGTTATCTCGATCTTGTTCTTCACTCTATCGGATTTCGCCGTGAACTGTGCGACCACGTCTTTGCCTGTTTCCATTCGGGTGATTTGGAGCCAATAGGCCCGGCCGAATTTCCGATCGGAAACGGACCACTGAATCTCCGGGACGCTCACCGTACGACGCTTCCCTTCGAACCACGCCAGGATCTTCGGATTTGCTTCCACACACGAGTCGTGGGCACGACCTGAGACCTTCTCATCGGAAACGTCGTACTTCAAAGCTTGGAGCTGGTCGACGAACTTCTTCAGGGAGTCACTTTGCATCTTCGGGTCGTCTGCTGCGTGTACGAACAACACTGGAAGATTCCTGAAATTCACGGCCGAAACGTCTTTCTGGGCAATCCCGGATCGGACAACGACGCCCGCCAAGATGTCCGAAAACGATCCCGCGAGCCTTAGGGCATCCTCTCCGGACTCACCTGTGCCGTCGACGAAGATTCGATTCATGTCGATGTTGAAATCGTCGAGTGCGGTCTTCAATACGATTGCAATCGCCTTGAACTGACCGGTGTCTGAAAACCAGGTCTCGCCTTGCGCGAGAGTCGGGGCGAGGAGAACGTACTTCTCGCGGAATCCCTCGTCCTTGAATGCCGTGTCCAAGTACTTGTCGCCGGCGACCCCAGCCGGTGGAAACGCGAGGATTAGCGGATATGCGCTTTGTGGATTGTAGGCCTTCGGTACGCAGTACGAGTATTCGACTTGATACGTCTTCCCCTGCAAAACCTGCTTTCCATTTTGCTTTGGGATGACGTGACCTTTGCCGCTGGGAGACTTCCGAGCCTGCGAGTCTTGAATGAGCCGGCCAAGATACCCCGGGCTCTTCAACATTTCGTCGATTCCGGACGGCTTGAGCGCCTTCTCGAGCTTCTTTTCGAGGTCGGCATAGAGGTCCGATCGCTTCTTGTCGTCTTCGTCGGCATTGATGTAGTCGGCGAGAGCCTTGAGCACAGCGGGCCGATCCGCTGGCTTGATCATCTCCTCACCCTCAGATTTCGCCGCGGCCGGCTTGGCTGCGTCGGGCTTCGGCGCATCCTGCGGAGTGGCCGCCCGTGCCAAATCCGACGTCGCAAGGAGACCGAGTCCGAGCACCGTCGTCACGCAGAACCGATTCATGGCGACTCCTTTGGCCGAGTGAAGAGCTTTGTCAGTGTCCAATGTTCTCGACTTTCAATCGTCGGCTCTCGCTGTACAACGCGCTCGCACGCTCACGGGTTGGATCCTTCTCTACGACCTTCTTGAACTCTGCGAGGGCCTTGTCGTAGTTGCCGAATTTCAAGAATACGACGCCGAGGTTTTCGGCTGCGTCCAAGTTGCCGTCGATCGCCTCGGCCTTCCGGTAGCAATCGATTGCTTTGTCGAATTGGCGCTTTCCCTCGTAAAGGAGGCCCAAATCGTTCAGCGTTTGAGAATCGGCTGGACCGAGCGCGAGCGCTTTTTCATAGGTTTGAATCGCCTCGTCGATTCGGCCCATGTCCTTATACGTCAGTGCGAGATTTGCCTGTAGCAATGCGTCTTTGGGACGAACGGCCAGCGCCTTGTTGAAGATGTCGAGCGCTTCATCGTACTTCTTCTGCTTTGCCAACTCCTGCGCAACGGCGGCGAGACCGTCGTACGCCTCCTTGTTGTCGGCGTTGATTTGAATGGCTGCCAAGTAGTGATTGCTAGCATTGCTAAAGTCGCCTTGCGCGAGGTAGCACTCTCCAAGAAACCGCTCTACAGCGTCGAACTTTGGATTGAGTTCGAGTGTTTTTTGGAAGAGATCGATCGCTTGTGGGAACTTCTTTTCGGTGTAGGCGACGAATGCGAGCTGATAGTGAGCATATGCATTCTTCGGATCGTCCTCGACGATCGAACGGTAGAGCTTTCGTGCCTCATCGTACTTGCCCTTGCCTGCGTAAATGTCCCAAAGCTCTTTCCACGTGGCGTCATCCGCAGGTTGCGCCTTGATCACGCGGCGAAACTCGGCGATCGCGTCAGCAGTTCGGCCTTGTCCAGCAAGGGCGTGGGCCAGTGCACGGCGCGCATCGACGTTTTCGGGAACGGCGCGCAACACGGTTTGAAGCGGTGCGATCGCCTTCGAGTATTCGGACTGCCGCAGCGAGTAGAGCTCACCCAACCGTAGGTTTGCACTGACGTCGTTCGGAGCGAGTGACACTGCGTGCTCGAGCGCCTGCGCTGCACCTCGAAGATCGTCGAGTCCGACTCGGGCTCGTCCGAGCTGCAGCCATGCTTCGACGTTGTTTGGTTGTGCTGCCGTGGTCTCCTCGAAAAGGCGAGCCGCATCGGCATAGCGAGATTGCGCGGCCGGGGTAGTCGGCCCTCCCGCGTGAATGCGGTCCGCCTGCGCGAGCGCGGTGAGCCCGAGCGCGGACGTCGCCTCGACATCCTTCGGCACTCTGGACAGGACACGCTCGAATGTGGCCTGAGCCTTTTCGAGGTTTCCCGTGCCAAGGAGTGCTCGGCCGAGACCGATGAGCGCATCGTGATCATCGGGCGTGGCCGCCAAGACGGTCTCGAACTGCTTGCGCGCGTCGTCGAACTTCTCTTGTTTGAGGAGGTTTCGGCCCTCTTCGACCGATGCCTGTTGTCCGAAGATCGTCAGCGCGGCGGACACGATCGCCAACCCGATGAAGCGTGCACTCATGATGGTCCTTTTCCTCTTCTAGCGAGCACGTCCGACGCGCTCGATTCTCTCATCGACAATCCAAAGATCGAGTCCCAATGGGAGAAAATCAAATCGCGCCCCGCCAGAGCTCATGGGACCCCTCGAAATGAACCCCGCTCCCAGCAACAACGTGTCCGATCCGTGTGGCTCGGCCACCTTGTGCATTCAAACGCTCGATGCACGGCCCCGCATCCTCGCTGCCGACGAACAAGACCATTCCGATTCCCATGTTGAATACCCGAAACGCCTCGTCGAAAGCGACGGGTCCGCCAGAGCAAATCATCCGGAACAGCGGCGGAATCTCCCAAGATCCGAGTTTCACGCGAACCCCGAGTCCGTCGGGAATGACGCGGGGTACATTGTCGACGAATCCACCGCCGGTGATGTGCGCCATGCCACGAATCCAGCCCGCCTCGAGAATGGGCTGGATCGTTGGAAGATAACATCGATGCGGCTGGAGGAGCGCGTTCGCAATGCTGGCGCCGAGTTCAGCGGGCCGCGCGTCGAGTTCAAGCCCTTGCTTCTCGAACAGGATCTTGAGCGCGAGCGAGTAGCCGTTCGTGTGCAGCCCGTCCGACGCAAGCCCTATCGCCACGTCTCCTTCTCGAATGCGCGAGCCATCGAGAATGCGTTCACGATCGACGACTCCGACGATGAATCCGACGAGGTCGTATTCGCCATCGTGATACACGCCGGGCATCTCGGCGGTTTCGCCGCCGAGGAGCGCACAACCGCACGCGCGACAAGCATCGGCCATTCCCGAGACGAGCGATTGCACGACCGACCCATCGAGCCGGGCCATGCCGATGTAATCGAGAAAGAAGAGCGGCCTCGCACCGAGGACGAGGATGTCGTTCACGCAGTGGCGAACGAGATCTCCCGACACCTCCGAGTGGCGCCCGGTTCGGTACGCCACCTTGAGCTTCGTGCCGACGCCGTCCGAGCTCGAGACAAGCACCGGCTCGTGGAGGTCTCGGAACGAGGCATCGAAAAGGCCACCGAAATGACCGATGTCACTTCGGACTCCGCTCGTAAACGTCGAGCGGACGACACCCTTGATCCCTTCGAGGGTTCGATTCCACGCGTCGATGTCCACGCCGGCGTCTCGATAGGTCAGGCGATCCGTGTGGTTCATTCACCTCCCTCGAAGGCGAGCGATCGGTGACGGCACAGCGGACAGAACCCCGGTCGCGGATTCGATTCCCTGCAGCCGCGAGCGCCACAGGATATCACGAGCGTCCTTGTGGACATAGGTTTTGCGACGGCGGAGCGCGGAGTGCTATACTCCCGCGGCACAACGCCCGGATAGCGCTGCGCAGGACCCCTCCCGCACGTGATCGTGCGCTGCAGCGGGGGCTTTTTCGGGCGAACGTGAGTCGATGGACACGCACTTCAACGCCGAAAGTACCTCTGCCGCCAATGGCCGTTGGGGAGGCAGCGACGACATTTGAAGCGAATCGTGCTTCTGGGATCCACCGGTTCGGTGGGGCGAAGTGCTCTCGAAGTCGTCGACTCTCACCCGGATCGCTTCAGGGTGGAAGGCCTCGCCGCCGGCTCGCGCTGGCAAGACCTCGCAAGACAGGTCCTTCGCTATCGACCTCGATTTTGCGCCATCGCCGATCCGGCGGCCGTTGCGGAACTTCGCCGCGCGCTCGAAGGAACGGGAACATCGGTTCTCGCAGGCAACGACGGAATTCGGGAAATGGTGACTCACCGCGACGTCGACGTCGTCCTTTCGGCGATGACCGGGGCGGCGGGATTGATGCCCGCGGTCGAATCGGTTCGAGCGCGAAAGAGGCTCGCACTCGCCAACAAAGAAGCGTTGGTGATTGGCGGAGAGACCCTGACGAGTCTGGCCCGGGAGAACGGCGCCGAGATCATTCCCGTGGACAGTGAACACAGCGCGATATTTCAAGCGCTCCGGTGTGGCGCGCGACCGGAAGTTCGTCGCCTGATACTGACTGCATCCGGTGGTCCTTTTCGCGACACGCCGGAGGCAGAGATGCAATCCGTCACTCCCGAACGCGCCCTTCGTCATCCGACTTGGACCATGGGCCGTCGGATCACCATCGATTCGGCGACGATGATGAACAAAGCCATGGAGGTCGTCGAGGCACATTGGCTCTTCGACGTCCCGCTCGACCGAATCGAGGTCTGGGTCCATCCCCAGTCGATCGTGCACTCCATGGTCGAATTCATCGACGGCTCGGTGATCGCACAGCTCGGCGTTCCCGACATGAAGATTCCGATCCAGTTCGCCTTGTCCTATCCCGATAGGTATCGGAGCAATTCGCGATCGCTCGAGGTATCGGACTTGTCCAGCCTGACGTTCTTGCGGCCCGACCGGCGGAGGTTTCCCTGCCTCGAAATCGGCTACCGCGCCGGCGAGGCGGGTGGAGTCGCCGCCAGCGTCATGAACGGAGCCGACGAACGCGCGGTTGCACGTTTCCTCGAGGGGGACCTTTCGTTCGTCAAGATTGCGGAGGTCGTCGGCACCGTGCTCGAGCAACATCTCCAACGCCGCAATGGTGAACGGCGCGCGGGCTCGCCGCCGTCCGTCGAGGAGATTCTCGCGGCGGATGCATGGGCACGCCGGGAGGTTGATCGTTGTTCCTAGCGGTTGGACTCGACTCGTTCACGAGTGCTGTGGTTGCGGCGGTCGCGATCGGTCTACTCATCTTCATCCACGAGCTCGGCCACTTCCTTGTCGCCAAGAAGGTTGGCATCCGAGTCGAGGTTTTCTCCCTCGGCTTCGGCCCCCGCCTCTTCGGCTTCCAGCGCGGGGCGACGGACTATCGGATCTCCCTCATTCCGATAGGCGGCTACGTGAAAATGGCCGGCGATAGCCCCGGTGAGCAGTCGACCGGAGGCCCCGACGAGTTCCGGTCGAAAACGGTTGGTCAACGCACCGCCGTGATTTCCGCAGGCGTCGTCATGAATGCTCTGTTCGCGTTCGTCGTTTTCCCGATCGTGTTCCAGGTCGGCGTCCAATTCGACTCGCCAACGATTGGATTCGTCGACAAGGGTGGAGCCGCGTGGCAAGCCAGACTGCAGCCGGGAGACCGGATCCTCGAGGTCGACGGCGAGCACGTCTACGGGTTCGAGGATGTGCAGACGTTGCTCGCACTCGGAAACGATCCCGCCGGCGTTCGGGTGCTAGTCGAGCGCGGCGCTCAAGCTCCATTCGAGATCACGGTGAAGCCGCGCCACAACGCAACGA
This sequence comes from Planctomycetota bacterium, assembly GCA_016178505.1. Lineage (GTDB taxonomy): Bacteria > Planctomycetota > JACOTG01 > JACOTG01 > JACOTG01 > JACOTG01. The sequence continues at coordinate 12,041 of JACOTG010000021.1, read as the reverse complement.
TCGGTGCTTCGGAAATCGGCATACAACCTCCGATCGCTTCTCTATTCGTGGACGAGGACTCGGCTGCATTCCGGCAGGGACTTCGAACCGGCGATCAGGTCTCGGAAGTCGACGGAAAGCAAACGGATCCGTCGCGAGGCGTCGCGGAGTTGAACCTGGCACTATCGAAGCGAAAGGGCGAAGTTCAGGTCAAAGTACGGCGAGGCGATCACGAAATCCCCCTGACTCTCGAGCCCAATTGGGTTGATGTCGGAAGTCCATGGATCGGGATTCGATCGGCCGACAATCGAGTCGAGGAACTGAGAACCGGCGTAGGAATCGACGCTGTTGGGTTACGCATCGGCGACGAGGTCGTGGCAGCCATGGGTTCGGCGGTTCTTTCGTTCGACGACTATTCGGCAGCGTTGGATGCGGTGAAGACCGGGGACCCGTTCTCCATCGATGTCGAGCGAGGTGAGAACAGACTGACACTGCGCGCACTCGTTGCGGATGACTCGATCCGGGAAAGTCTTCGCGACGACGTCGCGCTCGGTCCGAACAGCACGGTCATCCGCGTCGTCGACGATGCACCAGCGATGCAGCAGGGCGTGAGATCCGGCGACGAAGTCTTGTTCGTCAACGAGGTGCGCGTTTCGAGTTTTGCGGACATCCACGACGTCATCACGAAATCGAAGTCCGATCCGATCACGTTGAAGGTGCGACGAGGCGACACGACGGAAACGATCCGTGTGAACCCTCAAAAGCACATGGAGAACAACCTCGGGCTCCGCGTTCAGTTCCTTCAAGAAACGTTTCGCGCGAGCGGATTGATGGACGCCCTGAGAGTAGGCTTCGAGAACTCAGTCGGGATGATTCGGCGCGTGATTCTCATCCTCGATCGAATGGTGATCCGGCGCACGGTGTCGCCGAAGAACCTAGGCGGGGTCCCGATGATCGCGTCGCTGTCGTTCCATTACGCCCAGATGGGCCTGACGAAACTCTTTCATTTTCTCGCGATCCTGAGCATCAACCTCGCGATCATCAATCTCCTTCCCATTCCCATCCTCGACGGCGGCCATTTGGTTTTTCTTCTCATCGAGAAGATCAAGGGGTCGCCCGTCAGTGAGAACGTCATCGGCTACGCTCAGTGGGCTGGCCTGATCTTGCTCCTTTCGCTCATCTTGTTCGTGACCTACAACGACATTCTCCGGATCTTCCACCTCTGACGGTGGGGCGTCGGCGATGTCGGCGCGCGTGATCTCTCTCTTGCGTTTTCTGCGCGTGCCGGCTGCACCGACGGCGCCTGCCGACGTCATCGCGGGGTTTGCGATCGTCGCGGCACCACAACGACCGATCTCCGAGGCGCTCCTCGCGGCCGGCGCGTCCCTGTTCCTCTATCTCGCCGGAATGGGCCTCAACGACCTACGGGACCGCGACCATGATGCGATTCACCGGCCGAGTCGACCGATTCCGTCCGGAAGGCTGAGCATCTTGCTGGCACGCGCGACCGTTGCGACTTGCTTCGTCGCTGGATTCAGCTTCGCTGCCGGCGCAGGTCGATCCGTCTTCTGCGGATCGCTCGTCCTCGCCGCGCTCATCGCAGCGTACGACTTCGGTGGAAAGCGATTGCCGGTCCTAGGGCCGTTGCTGATTGCGGGCTGCCGCGCGATGAACCTCGCGTTGGGAATGATCGCGGGCAGCGGAGTTTCGATCGTTTTTCCACTTCTCCACGGCGTCTACACGGCGAGCCTCACGCTGGGGTCCGCCTACGAGGAAGGGGCGAGCGTGCCGGGCCGGTTGATCGGATCCGGCGTGGTTTGTGCGCTGGCCGCGATCGTGGCATCCCTTTTCGTTCCGTCACCCTGGCCGGCGGTGCTCGTCGTCGTGCTCCTCGGCGCCGTCCTGGTATCGTCGTCGGTGCGGGCGGTTCGAACGGCGTCGGTCATCGATGCACGCCGATGGGTCAAGTTCGGCGTGCTCGGGTTTCTTCTCTATGACGCCGCGTTGCTAGCCGGGAACGGGAGAGGGTCGACGGCGTGCGTGCTCGTCGCCTTATTTCCCGTCTGCCTCGTTGCGGGGCGCGCCATCCCGCCGTCCTGATTCAAGGAGTGGAAAGCGCTCCCGCACGAACCGAAGTGCGTCTTCGCGGTCGACGATTTCGCCTTCCAACTGCGCGTCGAGCGCCGCTGACAAGATCATGGAGAATCGTGGTCCCGGCGCATATCCGGCTGCGATCAGGTCGTGACCGGAGAGAATCGCACTGGGAAGCGACGGCTCGTTGGCGAGAACGCCTAGCGCGGCCCGGCAGAACTCGTAGTTGTCGAGCTTGCCATGGGAGCCGAGGCAGTCGAGTCGGTGGAGGGCGAGATGCTCTTCGATCGCATCCTTCGCGAGGAACCGGCGAAGCCTGCTTTGGCGCATGTCGCGCACGTTGAGGAATTTCATGTGATCCGCAACCAGCGCCTCGATGCACTCCGTTTGCTTGCGCGAGAATCGAAGGCGTTCGCAGATTCCGCGAGTCATCTGCGCGCCAACCTCCGCGTGCCGATTGAATCGGATGCGATCGAGCCGCTCGAACGTCGCCGGCTTTCCGACGTCGTGCAAGAGGACTCCCATCGCGAGCTCGACGGACGGCTGCTGCATTCGCGAGAGCATCAAACAGACGTGAGTGAACACGTCGCCTTCGGGATGAAAGTCCGCGGGCTGCTCGATTCCGACCATTGCTTCAACTTCGGGAAGTACGTGGTGAAGAAGCCCGGTCTCGTGGAGAACGCGCATGCCTTTGCCGGGGTTTGCTCCCACGAGGATCCGGCAGATCTCCTCGCGGATCCGCTCCGCACTCACCGTACGAATCGACGCCGAACGCTCTTCGATCGCCTTCCGCGTCGCCGGATCGATCACGAAGTCGAGTTGAGCCGCGAAGCGCACGGCACGAATGAGCCGAAGGTGATCCTCTTCGAATCGCTCCGCAGGGTTTCCGATCGTGCGAATCACACCGCATCGAACGTCATCCAGGCCCGACACGTAGTCGAGGACCTCGCCCGTGGTCGGGTCGAAGAAAAGTCCGTTGACCGTGAAGTCGCGGCGGCGAGCATCCGCGACCTCGTCGCCAAATCGAACATCCTCCGGATGGCGTCCGTCGGAGTACTTGCCGTCGGCTCGAAACGTCGCGACCTCGAATGACTGCCCGTCGATCAGGACGACGACGACGCCGAATTTCGCACCCACCGCATGGGTCTTCTCGAAAAGCCGCTGAACGACGACGGGCGTTGCGTCCGTCGCGACGTCGAAGTCCTTTGGGTTCCGCCCCAGGAGTGAATCGCGAACGCACCCCCCGGTGAGGACGGCTCGGTAGCCCTCGCGCCGAAGGGTTTCGGCGATGCGAAGGGATTGCTCGCGGGCATTCATGCGGGTCGGCGCTCCACGGTGCACTCCGATGACTGCGTCATTCCGAATTGTCGGGCGACCGGTGTGGGTCGTCCCTACAATGCGCGAAGTATAACGGCCAGCATCACGAGGAATACAGGCATGCAACGGCGAGTCGTGACCCTTTTCGAGCTCGGGATGCTCGCATCGCTCGTCGGGTGGACGCTATCGCTGGCGACATCCGTCATCGAGGCACGGCGTTTTGCCCAAAACGAGATTCGGGCCGCGAGCGTCCTGCAAGCGATCCGAGAATCGGAGGACGCGTTTCGTCGGTCCGCCCACCTCGACCGAGATGGCGATGGATCTGGCGAGTACGGATTCCTGCTCGATATCCGCGCTGCGGATCCGAAGTCGCCGCTCGTTCGCGGGCTTCGCCCGATCGGTCGCGGAGCCTACGAAACCGAAGACTCGACCTTCGACGTGACTGTCTTCTTGCCGGACGACGCCAGCCACGGCGTCAGTGAATTGAACGCTGACCGCGCATCGCCGAAGGAGTCCGAACAGTGCTTCGTCGCATACGCTTGGCCTGCGACCTATGCACGCACCGGGATTCGCGCGTTCTGCCTTCTCGCGGACGGACGATTCCTGATCACTGAAAACGGGGTGAAGCAATACAGTGGATTGAAGCGGCGCCCGACGGCGAATGCCGCGTTGTACGTAAAGGAGGAACATCTGTGCGGGCCGAACGCCGGATTGCGGCCATCGAACGACCGGCAGGCCTGGTCGATGACGCCGAAGTAGTCCGAATCATCGAGTCACGCCGACTTCGCGCCTCCACCAGTTGCGCCACACGTCCGCGGCTCGCGATCTCTCCGCTTCGGTGGCCTTGGCGTCGTAACCGGGATCGATTCCGGAAATGCGACGCAAACGATCGGCTCCGACGAGCCGGGCCCAGTAATCGTCGTTCGAAAGAAGGCTGAGAGCGTTTTCGACGAATCCGCTCCGCCACGTATCCGGCGGGCGATCTCGAGACTCGTTCCACCACGCGATCCACTCGTCGCGGTCGGTGAACACCAACCCAGTCAGTGATTCTAGGCGCGAAAAGATCTCGCGCTCCCCTTCGATCGACGACATCGGGCGATCGCGAAGTTCGGTGATGGCTGCGTCGATCCGACCGCGATTGCTTCGCAGGGATTGCACCAATGCGGTTGGTCCGTCCCACAGGACGAGCTTGGGTACGCGGTAGAGCACGAAAACCGGAACGTCCCAGAACAGAAACGTGACGCCTTCCAGCACGTACACGCCGGCGATGGCGGCGATTCCGGATCCGCCGCTGCTGCGTGCGCGATCGGATTCGCCGTTTTCGCGATCCGGCATCTCGTCGGGAGCCAGAACCTGGACGTCCGGGGTGCGTTGCGGATTGCGACATCCCGCCAGTGCGACGGCAACCGTGAGCACGACGACCGTCGCGGTTGAATGGACGACGCTACGTGAGGCGAGACGCGGCGAGCGGGTCACAGACAGCGACGAAGGCTTCGCGCGGTCGTGCGAAGCGCCATACGGAGGGCAGGATTCGATTCGCTCATGAAGAGTCGCTCGAGCACCGCGAGCGAATCGTCGCGTGCGATGAGTCCCAGCGTGCGGATGATGCGAAGGCGCTGATCTTGCGCCGTGTCATGAAGTCTCGAATCGTACTCTTTTTCGAGGGCCGGAAGTGCGAGCTCCCCGAGGTTCGCGACGGCCTGCTGCCACTCGGTCAACGATTCCGATTCGGTCGTACGACTCAGAAGCAACTCGACGAGGAACGGAAGTGCGCGCGAGTCTCCGATCGTGACGAGCGCACGAACGAGAGCGCGGCGTTCCACCGGATCCTTCGTGGTTCGAGCCCAACGAATCATCGGGTCGACGGCCTCGGTCGCCCGCGCCTGTTTGAGGATCTCGACCGCCCGTTGTCGAACGTCGGGCGATCCATCCGAGAGTTCCTGGACGAGACGCGATCGCATTCCGACATCACCCGACTTGACGAGGGCGAGGCGTGCCACTTGGCTCACTGCCGGATCCTTGTCGTCGGCGACGGATTGCAGCGGTGCCCGTGCGCGGTCACCGAATTGACCGAGAGCCGCGACGACGACGACGCGGAGCGAATCGCCCGTGGCCAGGAGGTCGGTGAGGATCGGAATGACGGATGGCGAGCCGGATTGGGCGAAAAGCGTCACGGCGCGTGCGCGCATCTCCGGCACTCCCGATTTCAGCGTTTCCCGTAATGCTGACAGGGCCGAGTCAGCCCGGCCGAGCCGAAGCAGCGATCCGGCGGCTTCCAGTCGAATTTGACCGTTCGAGTCGGAAAGCAGGCCGTCGAGCGCGCTGACGCACGCCGTGGACCCCATTCCGCCGAGGAGCTGAATCGCGAGGATTCGCGTCTCGAGTGACCGATCGTCGGCGATCTCGCCGCAGATCAGCCTTGCGGAAACCTCGTCTTGAAACGACCCGAGTGCCCTGAGGAAGGGCGCACGATTCGGCTCGGGCGTCGCGAGCGCATGCTTCACGAGCGGCGCGATCGCTCGAGAGTCGTGGATTCGCTCGAGAGCCTCGACGGCTTTCACGGTGATCTGCGACGTCGGGTGATCGAGGAGGTCGATCAGATACGGCACCGCGAACGGATCCTTGATCTCAGCCAAGATGTCGCAGCAATTGTCCACGAGGTTCGGTTCTGCCTCCGCCCCTCTCGCAATCGCATCGCAAAGCGCGGGGACGGCCGCGGATCCGAGCCGAACGAGCTCGCGTCGCTGCCGGAAATATCCGTCGAGCGACCCGTTGCCGTTTTCGAGAAGCTGCACCCAATGCCGCGCCTGCGCTTCCGGCGTCCCCGCGCCGGCATTCTCGGGCCGAAAGTCCGCAAGCTCTTCGGCGGTTGGCTTGGGCGCACTCGCGGGAGCGCGGGCTTCGTTGCATCCGATCCCCACCTCCAAGGCCGATCCGATCGAGACGACGCATGCGACCGTGAAGATTGCGGAATGCCGTTCGCGCCGCGAGGTCGACTTCGTCGTTGATGCACACCCGATGTTCATGTCGAATCCCTGTGGTCGATTGCTCGTGTTGGGCTCATCGATCGTCGTCGTCGATCCGAATGTCGATGCCGATAGCCGCCCGATCGACGAGCACGCCGCGCGCTCGGTCGAGCCGCGCGCGCGCAACCGCGTAGTCCTTGCGAGCCTTGTTCTCGTCGCGTCGTTTCTGCGCGAGGTCTTCTTGGAGTTGAAGTACTTCGAAGTTCGTGGCGAGGCCGACGTCGAACTTGCTTCGAACCGCGCGAAGCTGCTCTTCGGCCGACTCGCGCGCCTTCGTAGTGAACTCGATCGTCTTGATGGATGTGTCGATTCCTCGTACGGACTCGCGCACGTCTTGAACGATCGAATTCTGGAGATCACGATAGCGAATGAGCGCCTGTCTCCGCTCGTACTTCGCCTTCAGCAGGTTGCTCTTTCCCTCACGATTTCCAATCGGCACGTCGAGCGCGAGCCCCACGGTCCACGTCCTGAATTTTCCGTCGAACAGGTCAGACAGATTGTCCGACCAATCGCCGTTGATCGGAACCTGGACGGGACCGGTTGACGTTTGGATGGTCTGGCCTGTGCCGGTGAGTGCGTTCACCGCATAGCTTCCGGACAAGTCGAGCTGCGGGAGGAGCTGCGTTTCCGCGCTTCGGATCGCAATTCCTTTGCTCTCGAGATCGACCGTGGCCTGGACGATCTCCGGCCGTCGCTCGAGAGCGACTCGCGCGGCATCCTTCCAATCGGGTGCGCCGAACTTCGGATCGACGATGGGCCGGTCTATGGGATCCAAGCCGACCTCCCATCGCTCGGTCTCTTCGAGCGAAAAGAGCAGGCGGCGGAGCACGTCTTCGCCGTCTCGAACCGCCTTTTCCGCGCCGATCAACTCGGCCGTGCGAAAGTAGACGCTGGTCTCGTTTTGTTTCAGCTCCAGCGGTGCCAGCACTCCTTGTTGAACTTTGACACGATTGATCTCGAGCTGGTCCTTTGCGAGGTCGAGCGATTGCTTCTTCACGTCGACGTCTTCGACCAGGAAAACGAGGTCCCAGTAGGCCTCGATCACTTGGAGCACGACGTTGCTCACGATCTCGTAGAATTTCCACTTCGAAATCTGCGTGCTATTTCGGGCAATGCGGATCTCCGCTTGATTGAATGGCAGCCAGCCGCCGCGAAGCAAGGACTGAGTTGCGCTCAACGTGAGACTGCTGCTCCAATCCGGATTGAGGAATCGGTTCGCCGCGGAGGTGAAGTTCCGGGCCTGCGTGTACGTCAGGTCGAGCATCGTTCCCGTCTGCAGTCGATCGCGTAGCCCCATGTCGAAGGTGCCTCGCGTTCCTTCGATTGCGGAATTTTGCTGCACGCCTCCGGTTTCCAACAGGCTCGGTGATGGCGTTTGGAAATCGACGCGGTTGAACGACGAGTGGAAGTCCGGATCGAACGCGGACTCTGCAACGGAGACTTGCGATCGCGCGATGTCGACGTCGATGCTCTGCGCCTGCAGCGTGAGATTGTTCACCAGTGCGTAGCGTATGGCAGTCTCGAGACCGAGTTTCAGCACCGACGGCGATTCCGGAGCCCGAGGCGTCGGCGTGTCGGAGCCTGCGGGGGCATCCTGCGAGAATGCAGGCGAAGTCAGTCCCGAGCTCGCGATGGCGACGATCCAGAAAAACCAACAGCCCCTCCCGGCGGCTCGCGGCATTCCGACCCCTCCTCTGCACCGACGTGGATGTCCGATACGAATCCTCGACTCGCGGCGTTGCGACACCTCAGGAGTACGGACTCGCGACTTTTTCGCTCGCCGGACGAGAGGCGGGAACCATAACCTGCGGCGGCCGGGTGTTCAATTCACGTTGTTCGAGGATCGACGACGGACGAATGCGGAAGTGAGAGACTTCATCAGATGCGGCGGTCGGTTCTGGGCGGGACCGGGTGGGTCTGGGATCAGACTCCGTCGTTCAGCAATTCGAAGGAATCTTCGCGGCCGATTCGGTTGCGTGAAAACTGCTTGCGGACTTTTTCGCGGTGGACCTTGATGAAGCGCTTGCACTCGCCGATGGTGCCTAGAAAAACCTCTAGGCCGTTCACCTTACGGACCTTGTAGAACTTCTTGCCCTTCAGGTTGCAGTGAAACTTGATTTCCATGACGACCGCTCCACCCCACCACTCTACGACGCCATCGCTCGTTCAGAGCAACATAGGCCCGTTTCGACGGCACACGGTCGAGAGCGCCAGACGACGATAAGTGGGCTCATCCTAACTCATTTACTGATAAGCATCAAGCTCATACCGGCAGAATCGGCAAAGGCCAACTTTCAACTGCAATGATGTCAATGGCTTAGATGTGGACCTCCAGATCGCAGGTGCGTTTCATTCCGACGACTTACGCGGGTTACTTCGTTTGGTTTTTAGGCAGCATCCCGATGGTCCGAATGGTTCCGCCTAGCCCCGCGGCCCGATCGGTACTCCAGCGAGGATGCGGTCGTGTCGCTTTCCCGTGGCGCGCAGAGTGATGCGACGACTCCCCCCGGGTTGCGGCTCGATGGTGACGTCGAGCCGATCCACCGGAAGTGCGGCTCCGATGTGGTCCGCCCACTCGATCGCGAGAACCGAACGGTTCTCGAACAGGGAGTCCGATCCGAGCGATTCCCAATCGCTGGGTTTCGTCAGACGATAGGCGTCGACGTGCTCGAGGCGAAGGAACTTGCCGCCGTGTCGCTGGTGTACCACGAACGTCGGCGAAGTCACGTGGGTGGGATCGATTCCAAGCCCGCGCGCCAGACCCTTCACGAACTGCGTCTTGCCCGCGCCGAGTTCACCGAAGAGCGCAAGAACCTCTCCTCCGGTGCACCGTTCACCGATGCGACGTGCGAGGCTCTCGGTTTCCTCGGGCGACGCGGTCGTGACGACCGCGGTCCGTTCGTTTGAAGTGCTCATATCCCCTCGGTTCGACCCGTGTCCGGTTTCCGCTCGCGTCTCGAACGTAAAGTCCCCTTCGAACGACGACGCCGATCTGCGTGATTCGCGTACGGAAGGGCGGATGCGATTCCAATCTACGAGCCTGCGCCTTCGGGAGAGTGAACAGCAGTTCGAAGTCCTCGCCGTCCGATAAAGCGTGCTCGAGCGGCGTACGGCCCGAGTCACGCGCAAGGTCCCGCGCCGCTCGCGCGATCGGCACGCGCGGCGCGTCGATCTCGATGCCGACTCGGCTTTCGCGCGCGAGTCGAGACGCGTCCAGGAGGAGTCCGTCGGTGACGTCCATCATCGCGTGCACCTTCCATCCTCGGGCGAGAACGAGCGCTTCTTCCACTCGCGGCACGAACCGAAGGTGGCGTCCCCGGATCGAGCCGCCGAACGATCCCGTCACGCAAACCGCATCACCCACATGCGCGCCCGCCCGCGTCACCGGTCGACCGGTCGGGGATCCGAGGACCGTCACAGACACGACGACACCGCCGAGGCTCGCATTGGTATCACCGCCGACGATTCGGACACCGAATCGGCTCGCTGCGCGCAACATCCCTTGGTGCAGAGCCTCCGCGTCCTTCTTCGCGAGCCACGATGGTAGTCCCACGGAAACGAGCGCGTACTCGGGCCGTCCGCCCATTGCGGCAATGTCGCTGAGATTGCAGGCAATGGCCTTCCAACCGATTTCGGCCGGCCGGTCGCGGCCCCACACGAAATGCACGCCGTCGAGGAGCATGTCCGTCGTCACCAGCGTCGCCGGCGGCGTACGGACGAGCGCGGCATCGTCGCCGATGCCGATGCGAACGCCATCGTGTTTTGGGGCGTGGCGCCGCATCCACGCGACGAGCGTCGCCTCTTCCACGGCGCCTGAGCGTCGCACGCCTCACCGCTCAAGGAATCGACGCAAGTACGCCAGCGAATCCGCGGCTGCGTCGGTTGGATTGCGGTATTCGGGGTAGACCTCGACGGTCAAGAAGCCCTCGTAGGCGATGGCCCTGAGTGCTTCGAACACCGCGTCGAAGTCGATCGCACCTCGTCCCGGCACGAGATGATAGTGCCGTCGATCCGCGGCGATGTCTTCGAGGTGAACGTGATGGATCCATCGAGCGAGCGTGCGAACGAGAACGGCGGGATCCTCGCCGACGCAGAAAAAGTGACCGACGTCGAAGTTCACCCCGAGTGCAGGGCTCGAGAATCGGGGCAGGAACTCGGCGATCTGCGCGCTGGTCTCGATGAGCAGGCCCGGCTCGGGCTCGACGAGCAGCTTGACACCGGCAGCTTCGGCTGCGGGAAGAACGGCAGCGAGCCCGTCTGCGAACCAATCGAGCGCCGTTTCGCGAGAGACGCCAAGGGGCAGTGGCCCGCCCGGTTCCGTCGACAACGTGGAGGCGCCGAGGTCTTTGGTCAGTTTGATGCAGTCGAGCGTATGTCGCAGTCGTTTGCTTCGCTCGAGCGGGTCGGGTTCGATCCAAGAGGGATGATGAATCGTCCCGAGCGCCCGGAGCATGAACGCATTCACGTTGGAGACGCGAAGGCCGATTTCCTCGATCTCACGCCGAATCGCGAAGCCGCCGTCGGGCGGCAGGGATCCGGGATACGCGTGCGGAACATCGGCAAGCACTTCGATGGCGTCGTAGCCCACTCGCATCAGCTCTCGTGCGCAATCTCGAAGCGAGAACTGGATGAATGCGTTCGAGCTGAATGCGATGGGCCATCGCCGCGTGACGCCTTGATTCACTTCGATTCCTCGTCCGTCGGAGTAGGGTCCGAGCGCCGCTGTTTCATCGAGATCTACCCTGACCGCACAGTGCTCTCGGTCGAGTTCCCCGCGGCGTCCCATGCCTCGGCGAATAGCCGAGTGCGTTGCTCAGGATCTCGCGAACTCATGATGCGGGAGACCGACGCTACGCCGCACGCACCAGCCGCGCGAACGTCGGCGACGCGCTCGACTCGAATGCCACCGAGTGCCACCACCGGAAGCGCGGTTGACTTCACGGCTGCGGCTAGTCCCCGACAACCGCGTTTCGCCAGGATGCCGCGCTTGCTCGGCGTGTCGAAAACGGGTCCGAACGTCACAAAATCGGCGCCACCTCGCTCCGCATCCGCGACCTCGGCGACGTCGTGAGTCGACGCGCCGACGATCAGCGCCGGTCCGGCGATTCGTCGCCCGTCGGAGACCGTGAGCGACGTCCATCCGAGCTGAACGCCATCCGCCCCGACGGCGAGCGCGACGTCGACTCGATCGTTCACGATGAGGAGCGCACCTTCTGCGGCCGTCAGCTCACGAATTCGACGAGCGAGAGCCATCAATTCGCGTGCACCCAGATCCTTCTCGCGGAGCTGGACCGCGGTGGCGCCGCCTCGGAGCGCCGCGGCAACGACTTCGGCCAGTGGCTTTGCTGCTTTCTTGCGGTCCGTCACGACGACGAGCCGCAACTGGTCGCGCAGTTTCGTCACGCGATCAACGCTTCCAATCCGATGACGAGTCCCTGAACGCTCGATACGCGACGAACCGCGAGGAGGACGCCCGGCATGAACGCCTCGCGGTTCATCGTGTCGTGGCGCACCGTCAGCAACTCCCCCGGCCGGCCGAAGAGCACTTCCTGATGCGCGACCAATCCAGGAAGTCGAACGCTGTGCAGCGCCACGCCGGAGTGCCGTTCCCCGCGGCTAGGAGCGTCG
>JACOTG010000020.1 GCA_016178505.1 Planctomycetota bacterium | reverse complement strand
CCGTTGGCGCATCGAGGCCGCCGCTCCCCACCGAAACGAAGCCTCTATCGAATGCGCCCGTCGTCGCGTTGAACCGGAGCACGCGGTCCGTCGACGTGCTCGACACGTAGAGGAATCCGTCCGGCCGAAAGACGAACGCCGAGGGTCGCCGAAGGCCGCCGCGCAGCGCCGGAACGAACGCGTCGATGAAGTGACCGTCGTTGCCGTCGTAGCGGAGGATCGAGTCGGTGAGCTGGCTCGCCACGTAGAGGTTGCCGTCGGGCCCGAACTCCATTCCGATGTCGGCGCCGTTGAGCCCTCCGCTTCGCGGCGCCACGAACACGTCGATGAACGCGCCGGTTCGTCCGTCGTAGCGGATCACCGAGTTGCTCACGTAGCCGGCCGCGTAGAGGTTGCCGTCCGGCCCGAACGCGAGGCCGGTCGCGTGGTCGAGCCCGTGGCTCTCGTCGTCGGGGGTCGCGGGGTCGTCCCAGACGAAGCGGCCGCGAAGGGCGCCCGTCTCGCCGTCGTATCGCCGGATCTCGTTCGCGCCGCTCGCGGCGAACAGGTCGCCGTCGGGCCCGCGCACGACCGCGTTCGCGCCCGGGAGATCCGTGTCGATCGTCCCGAGGAACGCGCCGGTGGCGTCGTCGTAGCGAAGGAACGTTCCGCTGAGAAAGCCGCGCACGAGCAATTCGTCGGCGCGCGCCCGACCCACGATGCACCCGAAAGCGATCGCGATCGCCAGTCGACGTCCATTCATGCGGAATCCCTCGCGCCGTGAGATTTGGAGCACGCGGGACTAGCGCAATCGCGCGACGAGCGAGGACAGGCTCAGTGGTGGAGATCTGGAACGAGCTTCTCGATCGTCGCCGTCGAAGGTGGACGCTCGCGTTGCAGTCGCGCCGCGACGCGCTCGCACTCGCCGAGGACGCGCAGGAGATTGCCGCCGAGGATCTTGATGACGTCGTCTTCCGAGTAGCCCTTCTCGAGGAGGCGCTTCGTGATCCACGGGAGCTTCGAGCAGTCCTCGAGGCCGTCGGGCACGGACGGCACCCCGTCGAAGTCCGATCCGAGTCCGACGTGATCCGCGCCGACGAGCTTCACGACGTGGTCGATGTGATCGATCAGCGCCTCGGCAGGAACGTGAACCGTCGGGATCGACTTTCGCATCCGCTCGATCTCCTCGTTTGCCGTGACGGGGTTCGATCCCGCGCTCTTTCGCAGCGCGTTGATCTTCTCGATCGCCGGCCACGCGACGCCCGCCGCGGCTTGGCTCAGGAACAGCGTGCCGAAGTTGAGCTGCACGACGCCCCCCTTCGCTGCGATCGCGCGGATGAGATCGTCCGGAAGATTGCGCGGGATGTTCGAGATGGCGCGACACGACGAGTGCGACGCGATGATCGGCGCCTCGCTGGTTTCGAGCACGTCGCGGATGCAATCGTCCGAGACGTGCGAGACGTCGACCATCATGCCGAGACGGTTCATCTCGCGAACGACCTCGCGGCCGAACGCGTTGAGCCCACCCCATCGTGCGTCGTCGGTGGAGGAGTCGGCCCAGTCGTTGGTGTTGACGTGCGTGAGCGTCATGTATCGCACGCCAAGGCGATGGAACTCGCGAAGCGTGCGCAGCGAGTTCTCGATGGCGTGGCCACCCTCGATCCCCATGAACGCCGCGACGCGCCCTTCGCGGTGGAGCCGCTCGGCGTCCGCGACGCTCACGGCGAGCGCGATCTCGCTCGGATGCCGGTCGCACTGCTCGTAGACCGTGTCGATCATGTCGAGCGCGCGGCGCGAGGCGCCGCGGCCGACCCACTCGGCGGCGACGTAGATGGAAAAGAACGGCGCGCCGAGCCCGCCCTCGCGCATCCGCGGGAGATCGAGATGTCCGGTCGTGGCGCGCGCCTCGAGGTCGAACCCTTCGTCGAGGAGGCGCGACGTCGTGTCCACGTGAGTGTCGACGACGATTGCGCGGCGTTGGACTGCCGCGGCCTGCCGGTCGAGTCCGGGTCCCGCGGTTTGCGAAACGTGGCAGCCGAATAACGCGAGCGCGACGAGGAACGGAGCGTGTCGTTTCATGACGCGGGAGTGTCCCACGCCCCCCGGACGCGTGCCAGCGTGCGAAGTCGAACGTCCAGCCGCGGCATGGAATCGTTGGGTGAGGCTCGCCCCGGCGAGGCGCCGTTGGATCTGCCCATTCCTCGCGGTACCTTTGGCGGGTCGATTCCGGGCGGCATCACCCCGATCGCGGTCGCTGGTGGCTCACGTCGGAGTGAAAAGGACAGATTGGATCCGATGACGTTCATCACGAGACGGAGCGCCGCATGACTCCCGAGCGCTGGCACCAAGCTCGCGAACTCCTCGAGACCGCGCTCGACCGGCCGGCCGGCGAGCGAACGGCGCTGGTATCGGAAGCGTGCGGGCAAGACGACGAACTCCGCCGAACGGTGGAGGACCTCCTCGCTCGAGCGGACGAGGACGCTCTCGACTTCATGGAGCCGCCGCTTCCCGACGCCGCACACGCGCTGGTCGCCCACGTCGTCGCCGACGATCGGGTCGGAGCGATCGTCGGTCGCTATCGACTCCTGAGCGTGATCGCCGTCGGCGGCATGGGCACCGTTTATCGCGCCGTGCGGACGGACGGAGACGACGATCGCGCGGTCGCGCTGAAGCTCGTGCGGCCCGGCATGGGCACCGACGACATGCGCCGGCGATTCCACCGCGAGCGCCGCTTGCTCGCGAACCTCGACCACCCATCGATCACGCGGCTTCTCGACGGCGGCACGAGCGACGACGGCGCGCCGTACCTCGTCATGGAGCTGGTCGAAGGCGAAGCGATCGATCGGTACTGCAACGACCGCGGCCTTTCGATCGAGGCTCGGCTCGCGCTTTTCCGGCGCATCTGTGCTGCGGTGCACTTCGCGCACCAGAACCTCGTCGTTCACCGCGACCTCAAGCCGTCGAACGTTCTCGTCACGAAGTCGGGCGATCCGAAGCTCCTCGACTTCGGCATCGCGAAGCTCCTCGCTCCGGGAACCGGCGATCGCGCCGGCGACGCGACGTTGACCGCCGCGCTCGCGATGACGCCCGAGTATTCGAGCCCCGAGCAGATTCGCGGCGAGCCGATCACGACCTCGAGCGACGTCTACGCGCTCGGCGTGATCCTGTACGAGCTGCTCGCGGGGCAGCGTCCGTATCGCTTCGAGCCCGCGCGGCGATTCGACGCCGAGCGCATCGTGTGCGAGGTCGACGCACCGAAGCCGAGCACGGTCGCGCGGCCGGCCGACGTGCGGCGACGCCTGCGCGGCGACCTCGACACGATCGTCGCCAAAGCCATGAGCAAGGATCCTCAGCGACGATACGCGTCGGCCGACGAGCTGTCGGCGGACGTCGAACGGTTCCTCGACGGCGCGCCGATCCTCGCGCATCCGCCGAGCCGCGCGTACGTCGTGGCGAAGTTCGTCCGGCGACATCGAGTCGGCGCCTGTCTTGCCGCTCTGATCTTGCTCCTCGTCGCCGGCTTCGCGGTGACGGCAACGTTGCTCGCGTCGCGTCTCGATCGCGAGCGACGCGATGCCGTCGCCGCGCGCGAAAGCGAAAGCGGTGCGCGGCGCGACGCGGAGCGCGTCAGCGCGTTCATGCAGGACCTCCTCGCATCGGCGAGCCCCAATCGAAACGGCGGCGACTTCACCGTGCTGGAACTCCTCGGCGACGCCGGAGAGCGCGTGGAACGGGAGTTCGGCAACCAGCCCGCCGTCGCGGCCGGTCTGCACCTCACGATCGCGAAGACCTACATCAGCCTGTGGCTGTCGCGCCGGGCCGAGCCGCACCTTCGGCAGGCGATCGCCCTCTATGCCTCGCTCGGCGAGACGCGCTACCCCGAGATGCTCGATGCGATCGGGCAGCTCGGAATCGTCCTTGGCTATCAGGACCAGGAAGAAGGACTCGACGTCGTTCGCGAGGGCACGAACCTGGCCCGGTCTCTCTACGGCTCGGAGGATCGCCGCACGACGTTCCTCCTTCACGTCCTCGCCTTCGATCTGTTCCGTTGCGCGCATCCGCCGCGATTCGAGGAGTCCGAAGCGGCATTTGCGGAGCTTCTTCCGCTGCAACGGCGGCTCTACGGGGACGGCCATTACGCCGTCGGGCGAGTGTTGCACACCCAGGCCGCGCTTCGCCGGCGCGAAGGGCGGCTGGAGAATGCCGACGCCCTCTATCGCGAAGCGCTCGCCATCTTTCGGCGCACCGTCGGCGACGAGAACTTGATGACGATCGAGTGCCTCGCGGACTACGCCGACTTTCTCGGCGAACAGCAACGCTTCGATGCGGCCGTGGAGTCGATGCAAGAAGCGCTCGCTCTCACGCGGAGGCGCCTCGGCGAGAGGTGGACGGCGCCGCTGCTCGGGCGACTCGCGAACTTGCGGCGTCGCGCGGGCGATCTCGACGAGGCGGAATCGCTCTACCGGCGCGCGCTCGTCCTTCAGCTGAAGAGTTCCGCGGCGAGAGATTTCGACGCGGCTGAACGCGTCGGCGAGGATCTTCGCGATCTTCCCGACGGACACTCTGAGTACGCTACTTTCGTTCGGCTCTGGCGTGGCGTCGGCCGCGATGAGCCCTCGGATTCGCTCGACTTCGCGTCGCTCCTCGGTGGGCTCGGCGACGTGCTCATCGCGAAGGGAGATCCCGATGCCGCGAACCCCCTGCTTCGCGAGGTGCTGCGCATCGTGGCCGAGGCGTACCCGCACGGCCACTGGCGCGTCGCGATGGCGAAGTGTCGACTCGGCGCGTGTCTCGCGGCAGAGGGCCGTGGGCCCGAAGCCGAGCGGCTCGTCACCGATGCGTGCCGCGTCGTGTGTGCCGCGCTCGGTGAACACGCGTCGGCAGCTCACGAGGCCATGGCGCAGCTCGCCGAAGTTCGCCGTCTTGCCGTTCTTCGCTGACGCGTGCCGTGCGAGTCGGTGATGACCGGCGCCTACGAATCGAACGTGGAGGGGTCACCCTGAGCGTCGAGAAAGACCTGCGCCGAGCCGTCGACGGGATCGCCGCCGTTCGCGCTCGCGCGCCGAGTGCGCGAAGCGTTCTCGTGGCCGTGTCCGGAATCGACGGCTGCGGAAAGAGCGTGCTGTCGTCGCGAATCGCGGCGATGCTCGAACTCGAGGGCCGACGCGTCGCCGCGCTCTCGGTCGACGATTGGCTGAATCTTCCGCCCGTGCGGTTCGGCCGTGAGAACCCAGCCGAGCACTTCTACCGGCATGCGATCCGATTCGAAGAGCTGTTTGCGCGGCTCGTGGATCCGTTAGTCGCGAGTCGCTCGATTTCGCTCGAGGCCGACGTCGCGCTCGAGACCGCGAGCGCGTTCCATCGAAAGCGCTTCGACTTCACGGACGTCGACGTCGTGCTCCTCGAGGGGATCTACCTCCTGACGCGCGAGCTTCGTGGGCGGTTCGACTTCTCGATCTGGATCGAGTGCTCGTTCGAGACGGCGCTCGAACGCGCGGTCTCGCGCGCGCAGGAGGGGCTGTCGCCCGAGGAAACCGTCGCCCGCTATCGGGCGATCTATTTCCCGGCGCAACAGATCCACTTCGAGCGCGACGACCCGAAGCGCGCGGCGTCGATGGAAATCATCAACGACTCGCGCAACGGATGAAGGGAGCGACTCCTCGCGTCAATCGACTCCGGGATCGGCTGCGAACTCGAGGCGCAACGTCTCGCCGGGAGGCAGCGCGGACCAGCGCGCGTAGAGGTCGCGCATCGCCGCACGGATGCGCTCGAGCTCGCCGGAGGTGAGCCGTCGCGGATCCTCGAGGTGGACCGATGCCGCGCTCGCCGAGAGCGTCGCGTTGAATTCGGTGACGTCCAGCAGCGTGCGATCCGCGCGCTCCGTCTGGAGGACGCCGACCAGGACCTCCACCCATACGGCTTCGCGCGGCAGGCGCGCGGCCGCGCCCGGCGCCGCGAAATCCGAGAGGCTCCATCCTCGTTCGACGAGCCCGAAGAATGCGTCGCGGATGCCGAGCGTCGCCTCGACGGCAAGGTGCGTGAGGTCGTGCGTCGGAAAGATCGCGTGCACGTGCTGCCACGTGCGCGTCCCGTCCGGCCGGACGCACGTCAAGACGCAGCGCCCGTCCTTCTTCATCTGAATTTCGATGACGAGTTTCGACGACCCCGCAGGGCCGCGCACGGATCGCGGGATCGAATTCGCGGTCGAGCTCTCGAGCGCGTCGTGACTATGCGATCGTGACTTCCTTCGCAAGGTAGACGTCCTGGATCGCGTTCAGGAGCTTCACGCCGTCCGCGAACGGCTTCTGGAAGGCCTTGCGACCCGAGATCAGGCCGGTGCCGCCGGCGCGCTTGTTGATGACGGCCGTGCGAATCGCTTCGGCGAAATCGTTCTCGCCCGAAGCGCCGCCGGAGTTGATGAGTCCCGCGCGGCCCATGTAGCAGTTCGCGACCTGGTAGCGCGTGAGGTCGATCGGGTTGTCGGTCGTGAGCTTCTCGTAGACGCGCTTATCAGTCTTGCCGAACTTGATCGCGTTGAAGCCGCCGTTCGTCTCGGGCATCTTCTGCTTGATGATGTCGGCTTGGATCGTCACGCCGAGGTGGTTTGCTTGGCCCGTGAGATCCGCCGCGAGGTGGTAGTCGGTCTTGTCGATCTTGAAGGCGTTGTTGCGCAGATAGCACCAGAGCACCGTCGCCAAGCCGAGCTCGTGCGCCTGTGCGAACGCTTGCGCGACTTCCTGGATCTGGCGATCGGACTCGGGCGACCCGAAGTAGATCGTGGCGCCGATCGCGGCCGCGCCCATGTTCCACGCCTCCTTCACGGTGCCGAACATTATTTGGTCGAACTTGTTCGGGAAGGTGAGGAGCTCGTTGTGGTTGATCTTCACGATGAACGGAATCTTGTGCGCGTACTTGCGCGCGGTCATTCCGAGGACGCCGTAGGTCGACGCGACGGCGTTGCAACCGCCTTCGAGCGCCAGCAGGACGATCGACTCGGGGTCGAAGAACATCGGGTTTGGCGCGAACGACGCGCCGGCCGAGTGCTCGATGCCTTGGTCGACGGGGAGGATCGAGAGGTAACCGGTCTTCCCGAGGCGCCCGTGATCGAAGATGGTCTGGAGGTTGCGGAGCACCGACGGCGTGCGATCCGACGCCGACCAGACGCGGTCGATGAAGTCGGGGCCGGGCAAGTGGAGCTGGTCCTTCGGGATCGTGGTGCAGCGGTGCTCGAGCAGCTTCGCGCCGTCTTTGCCGAGGGCGTCCTGGATGGGTCCGATCACGATTTCTATCCTCCTCTTTTGCGATCTCGATGGCGTCCGTCGTCCGGGGTCAGACCCCAGTGGACGGGAGCGTCCGTCGGAAAGTGACTGACACTTTTAGCCGGTGGCTGATGCGCGGGTAGAATAACCGGTTTCGTTCGAGGGAACAAACCTCGTGGAGTCGACTTGGCCGACCCGCTCGTGATGGTGCTCGTGCTCAACTGGAATGGAGGCGATGCGCTCGTCGCTTGCGTCGAGTCGGTGCGAAAGCAGACGCATCCGCGCGTTCGGCTCCTCGTTCTCGACAACGGCTCGACGGACGGCTCGCTCGACAGGGTGATCGAGCGGTTCCCGGACGTCGAGGTCCTACGCAACGGTGCGAACCTCGGTTACTGCGACGGCAACAACCGCGGGCTGGAGCGCGCGCTTCGGGATCGCGCAGACTTCGTGCTTCTTCTCAACAACGATGCGACGCTCGAGCCCGACGCCGTCTCGGCGATGGTGCGCGCGATCGACGCCGATGGGGCTCCACCTGCGGGGATCGTCGGGCCGAAGATCTTGTGGTCGCGCCGCGGGCCGGACGAGCCGCTCCGCATCTGGTCGGCGGGCGGCGAGGACCGGGTGCGGCAGAACGTGGGCGAGCTTCGCGGCAACGGCGAAATCGACCGAGGGCAATTCGATCGCATGGAAGAGGTGGGGTTCGTGCCGGGCTGCGCGCTCCTCGTGCGCCGCGAGGTGCTCGAGAAGGTCGGGCTCCTCGACCCGGACTACTTCGCCTACCTCGAGGACATGGACCTATGTCGACGAGCGCGCGACGCCGGCTTTCGCGTGCGTTACGCGCCCGAAGCGCGCGTCGTGCACGATGCGTCGCGATCGACGGGCGGCGGCTACACGCCCGGGCGAAAGTACTTGATGGGCTTGAACTCGATCCGCTATCTCCGCAAGTACGGGACGCCGGGACAGTGGCTTGCGTTCTCCGTCCTCGGGATCGCCGGGCTCGCTCCCGCGCTCGTCGTCGAGTCGGTGCGCGGAAACGCGCGCGTCGTGTGCGCGAAGGCCAAGGGGATCTGGCACGGGCTCCTCGGACGCCGCGCCGAGCCCGGGATGATTCCGCGGTAACGTGGCCATGAGAATCCTCCAAGTCGTTCACCTCTTCCTGCCGCGACACCGCGGCGGCGTGGAGATCTACACGGCGTCGCTCGCGCGCGCACAGGCGCGACGCGGCCACGCGCTTCGCATCCTCACGACCGACCACTTGCCCGCCGAGCCCGAATGGGTGCCGCGCGAATCGACGTGGGAAGGAATTCCCGTGACCACCGTCGTGAACAACAAGAACTACACGACGTTCGATCGAAGCTACGACGATCCCGCGATGGCTCGCGTCTTCGAGACGGTCGTCGACGACTTTCGGCCGGACGTGGTCCACCTGCAACACCTGTTGTTTCTCGGCGCCGGCATCGTCGATGTGCTCGCGCGCCGCCGAATCCCGATCGTATTCACGCTGCACGAGTACTGGATGCTGTGCCTGCGCGGCGGCCAGATGATCCTGCCGGATCTTCGCCGCTGCGACGATCCGCCCGAGGCCGATTGCGCGCGCTGCGTGGCCGCCGGTGCCGGAATGCAGTCGCCGCGCGAGATCGCCGTGAACCGCGCGCTTCGCCGAGTGAAGGCGACGACCGGAATCGATCTGTGGCCGCTCGCCCGCGCGATCCGCGTGAACACGCCGCATGTCCTGCGGCGCGGATTCGCACCCGAGCGCGCGCCGGCGCCGGCCGCGCCTCCCCCGTGGGCGCTCGACGCGGTACGCGCGCGCACGCGACGCCTGCGCGAGATCGCCGCGAAAGTCGACCTCTTCATCGCGCCGAGCCCGTATCTGCGCGACCGGTTCGTCGCCTGGGGCATCCCCGAATCGAAGATCGTCTTTTCGGATTACGGCTTCGAGACGGAGCGCTTCCTGCACGCGCGCCGCGCGCCGCGCGCGCCGGGGCCGCTGCGCGCCGGGTACGTGGGCGCGGTGATCCCGTCGAAGGGCGTGCACGTCCTCGTCGAGGCGTGGAATCGCGTGCACGGCGACGCGACCTGCGAGATCTGGGGCGGAACGGCGCACCGGCCCGACTACGCGCAGGCGTGCCGGCGCGCGTCGCGGCCGGAGAGCCTCCACTTTCGCGGCGAGTTCGATCCGGCTCGCGCGCCGGAGATCTTCGCGTCCCTCGACGTGCTCGTCGTGCCGTCGGTCTGGTTCGAGAACTCGCCGCTCACGATCCGCGAGGGATTCCTCGCGGGGCTGCCGGTCGTGACGTCGGATCTCGGCGGGATGCGCGACCTCGTCGTCCACGAGCAAAGCGGGCTTCGTTTCGCACCCGGCGATCCCGCGGCGCTGGCGTCCGCGTTGCAGCGGCTCGTCGACGATCGCGCGTTCCTGGATAAGCTGCGTGCCGGCGTGCCGCGCGTGAAGACGATCGACGAGAACGCCGCGGAGTTGGATCGCGTCTACGAGCTGCTCGTTGCAAGGCGCGCGGGGGCGCAAGCGTCGAGATGAAGATCCTTCACGTCGTGCACGGGTTCCTGCCCGAGTTTCGCGGCGGGTCCGAGCTGTACGTCGATCGCCTGTGCCGCGCGTTGCGGGTGCTCGGTCACGAGTCAGCCGTCTTTTGCGGCTCGAACGTTCCGGCCGGCGAAGATTCCCTCGAGGAAGATCTCGTCGATGGCCTGCGCGTGTTCCGCGTGCACCGCCGCGCGCACTTCGTCGAGGAGTGGCAGCGTTCGTTCTCGCCGGCGGTCGAGGATCTCTTCCGCTCGTTCCTGGAAGGCGATCGCCCGGACGTCGTGCACCTCCATCACTGGAAGCGACTGAGTCGCCGCCTCGCGGCGACGGCACGCGCGCTCGACGTGCCTGTCGTTCTCACGTTTCACGACCTGTTCGCGACGTGCCCGGTCGACTTCCGCCTGAAGGACGGCGAGATCTGTCGCGCCGTGCTCCTCGGCGAAGGGTGCTCGCGATGCGCGCCGCGCGCTGCGCATCAGGCGGAATTCGAGATCGAGGAGGAACTGCGTCTCTTCCGCTCGGACCTGCGCCGCGAGGTCGAGAGCGCGTCGGGCCTCATCGCGCCGTCGGCGGTGCATCGCTCGGCGATCGCGTCTCTGCTCGACGTTGCCGGCGTGGCCGAGCGCATCGAGGTGATCCCTCACGGTCGCATCGTCGACGCGGCGCGACTCGTTGGGGCGAAGGCGGGGAGCTTTCCCGAGGGTCCGCTGCGTATTGGACACTGGGGTGCGCTCGACGAGATCAAGGGCACCGACGTCCTTCTCGACGCGCTCGATCGCCTCTCTCCCACCGAAGCATCGAAGGTCGAGCTGCACCTCTTCGGCAAGCCGATCACCGAGCGATTCGGCCGGCGCCTCGAGCGCGAGCGGCGCGGGCGGCCGGTGATCGTGCACGGGTCGTTCGTGGCCGAGGACCTGGCGGCGGTGCCGCTCGACCTCGCGGCGTTTCCGTCGCGCTGCGCGGAGTCGTACTCGTTCGTGCTCGACGAGGCGTTCGCGCTGGGGCTCCCCACGATCGTGTCGGATCGAGGGGCACTCCCCGAGCGCGTGGGTGAGGCGGGATTCGTGGTGCCGGCGGGCCGGCCGGACGTCCTCGCCGACACGGTCGCTTCGATCTTGCGCGATCCGACGCTGCTTCTGGCGAAGCGAGCGAAGGTGAAGCGCGAGCTTCCCGACATGGCGGAGCACGCGGAGCGAGTGGCCGAGGCATATCGCCATGCGATCGAGGCACCGCGGCCGCCGGCGCTCACGCCGACGGACGAGGCCTCTCGGGATCACGCAGCGTTGGTATTGCGCACGACCCAGCTCGAGGAGCGCGAGCTGTCGCTGCTCGAACTTCGAAGTCGCGTCTCGTTCCTCGAAAAGCGCGGCTGGAACCTCGAGAGCTCGCTCTCCGACTCGCGGAGCGAGACGGAAAAGGCGCGGTCCGAGTTGGAGACGAGAAGGCGCATGTGCGAAACGCTTCGCGGCGTGCTCGACGTCGCCGAAGTCGACCTCGAGCGCTGGCGTCGGCTCGAAGGCAGGTGGTGGCTTCGCGCGATCCTCTCGGTTCGGCGCGGCGTGCTGCGTCTCTTCGGTAGGCGAATCTCGTGAGGGTCCTTCAAGTCATCCACGACTTCCTGCCGCGACACGCGGCCGGAAGCGAGATCTACACGTTCCTTCTGTCGCAAGAGCTCGCGCGCCGCGGCCACGAAGTGCACCTCCTCTACACCGAGGTCTTCGTCAACGAGCTTCAGTACACGCTCCATCACGGCAGCTACGAGGGGATCCCGTTCACCGAGGTCGTGCACAACCACGTCTTCACGGCTTTCGACGAGACGTATCGCGACCCAAAGATGGACGCGATCTTCCGCGCCACGCTCGAGTCGTTCCGACCCGACGTCGTTCACGTTCAGCAGCTCCAGTACCACTCGATCGACTACCTCGAGATCGCGCACGCCGCCGGCATACCGATCCTGTACACGCTCCACGAGTACTGCCTCGCGTGCCCGCGCTACGGGCTGATGATGCGGAACGACGGACGTCTGTGCGCCGCGGCGGACGAGGTCCAGTGCGGCGATTGCCTCGAGCACGATCCCATGCACCTGCCGATCCAGCCGCACTTGCGCGTGAAGACGGATCGGGTCGTGAAGCGCTGGGTGCCCGAGCGACTGCGGCGGATGGTGCGGAAACGGCTCGTGAAGTACGGCTTCATGCGGCCGGCGAACGGCGGGCCGCCGCCGGCATCGCGCCGCGACTTCCGCGGCGAGATTCGCGAGCGGCTCCGCGTGGTCCGCGATCGTGTTCGCCGCGTCGACTTGTTCGTCGCGCCGTCGCCGTTCCTCCGCACGAAGCTGATCGAGTTCGGGCTGCCCGCGGACCGCGTCGTGTTTTCCGACTACGGCTTCCGCGCCGAGCGCTTCGCGAATCTTCGCCGAAAGCCGGCGGACCGCGTGCGCATCGCGTTCATCGGAACGCCCGTTCCGTACAAGGGGGTTCACGTGCTCGTCGAAGCGTTTGGCCTCCTGCCAAAGGCCGTGCGAGCGAAGGCCGAGTTGCACGTGTTCGGCAGCCTGGACGTCGATCCGAAGTACGCCGAGCGCCTCCGCGGCCTCGCGGCGACGTCGGGCGCGCGGCTCGAGGGTCGCTTCGCAAACGAGGCGATCGGCGAGATTCTCTCCGAGGTGGACGTGCTCGTGGTCCCGTCGCTGTGGTATGAAAACTCCCCGCTCACGATTCACGAGGCGTTTCTGGCGGACGTGCCCGTCGTCGCGACGCGGCTCGGCGGCATGGCGGATCTCGTGAAGGACGGCGTGAACGGGCTCCTCTTCGAGCGCGGATCCGCCGCGGACTTGGCGCGGGCTCTCGAGCGGTGCGTCACGGAGCCCGGACTGCGGACGCGGCTCGCTGCGGGAATCGGGCGCGTGAAGACGATGGAAGAGGATGCCGCCTGGACGGAAGAGCGGTACGAAGCGCTCGTCGCGTCGAGGCGCGGAGCGAAGCGGCGATGACTCGCGCACGCCCGCGGACCTCGGCGATCGCGCGAAGGACGAAACGACGATGACGCCGGCGAGAAAACGGATCTCGGCGGTTTTGCGAAGGGCCAAACGACGATGAGAATCCTCTACGTAGTTCACGGGTTCGTGCCCGAAGCCGCGGGCGGTGTCGAGATCCACTCGTGGCAGCTCGCGCGCGAGATGGCGAAGCGCGGTCACGACGTCACTGTGTTCACGCGCACCGGCGACGCGTCGCGCGAGGAGTATTCCGTCCGCGCGGAAACGATGGACGGCTTTCGCGTCGTGCGGGTCGTGAACAACTTCAAGGACCTCACCGAGTTCGCCGGGATCTACAAGAACGCGCGCATCGAAGAACGCTTCGCCGAGGTCCTCGACGAGGCCGGTCCCGACCTCGTGCACGTCCAGCACCTTACTTGCCTGTCGACGGGCATCGCCGAGATGGTGCGTGCGAAGAAGATCGCGCAGCTCCTCACGCTCCACGACTTCTGGTTTGGCTGCCCGCTCGGCCAACGCATTCGCCGCTCGCTCGACATCTGCGAGCCGATCAAGCGCGACCTGTGCATCCCGTGCATCCGCCAGACGTGGCCGCACCTGCCGTGGCCCGAGGGTGCCGGAATCGTCGCGCGCCTTCGCGGCAACGACGCGCACGCTCCGATCCGCGAGTACGAGGCCGCGATCAAAAAGGCCCTCGAGGCTCCCGACCTCCTGACGACCCCGTCGCAGTTCCACCGGCAGAAGTACCTCGACTACTGCGGGCTGAAGATCGAAGAGGAACAGAAGCGATCGGCGCCGTGATTCCCACGAAGGGAGCGCACCTGCTCATCGAGGCGTTCAATCGGCTGATCGAACCCAACGTGACGCTCGACATCTGGGGCGAGATTCCTCCGTACCACGGCGACTCGAGCTACCGCGCCAAGCTCGAGGCGGCGGTTGCGCCGGACCGCCGCGATCGCGTGAAGCTCCACGGGCGCTACGACAATGCGGACGTCGCGAAGATCCTGTCGACGATCGACGTCCTCGTGGTGCCGTCGCTCTGGTACGAGTCCTACTCGCTCACCATCCGCGAGGGATTCCTCGGCAAGTGCTGCGTGATCGCGAGCGATCACGGCCCGATGGGCGAGGCGATCCAGGATGGCGTCACGGGATTCCTCTTCGATCGCGGCAGCGCCGAGGACCTCGCCGCGAAGATGGAGCTGTCGATCAAACGGCCGGACCTGCGAAAGCAGATCGCCGAGAACGAGGACAAGCCCGTGATCACGGTCGAGGAGTGCGCCGACCGTTACGCGCTGGTCTATCGCGATCTGACGGGGATGTAGCGCGACCGAATGCGCGCGAGCGTCGTCATCCCGACCCTCAACGGCGGGGCGGTGTTTCGCGACGTGGTCGAGCGCGTGCGCGGACAGAAGATCACCGGCGGCGAGTTCGAGATCCTCTGCATCGACTCCGGCTCGACCGACGGCACCGCCGAGGCCGCGGCCGCCGCCGGCGCGCGAGTCGTCCGCATCGCGAAGAGCGAGTTCAACCACGGGCTCACGCGAAACCGCGGCGTCGCCGAATCGCGCGGCGAGTTCGTGGCGATGCTCGTCCAGGACGCGATGCCCGTCGACGATCGCTGGCTCGAAACGCTCCTTTCGCCGTTCGAGGATCCGCGCGTTGCGGGGGCGTACAGCCGGCAAGTGCCGAGACCCGACTGCAGCCCGTTCATCAAGGCGCGGCTCGGTGCGTGGGCCGCGACGCAGCCCGCGCGCGTCGTTCAGGAGATCCGCGGTGCCGCGGAGTACGAGGCGCTGCCGCCGCTCGAGCGGCTGCGACGAATCGCGTTCGACGACGTCGCGAGCGCGATGCGCCGGAGCGTCTGGGCCGAGCATCCCTACGCCGCGCGAAACTTCGGCGAGTGGGCTTGAGGCTCGTCGGGAGCTTTCGCGACGCGCTGCGCATCGGCATCGGCGGCGTGCCGCATTACTGGAGGATCGTGAAGCGCGACTCGCTTCCGCCGATCGACAAGCTCCGCTACTTCGCGAAGGCGATCCCGTTCGCGTTCGCGGAGACGTTCGGCCAATGGCTCGGCGCGTCGTCCCCCGAGTGGCTCGCCCGCGACGACCGCTGGACGAAGTGGGACCGCCGTCTCAAGCGCGGAGTGTGAAGGGGAATCAGCGCTGCTTCGTGTCGCGAATCTCATTCACGAGCGTCTCGGCATCCCAGTCCGGCAGGAACGCGTGGCGCTCGCGCGTGTAGTCGCCTTGTCCGCCCTCGTACTGCTGAATGAACCGCACCGCGTTCACCCAACCCAGGGCCTCCACCAATACTTCGAACCCTCGTCGTCGCAGCTCGACCGGATCGCGGATGATGGGCGTCATGCGAGCACCTCCGAGGCGAGGGAGACGCGGTCGACGACTCGAACGTGGAGCGATGCCGCGTTTCGTCCGGCGAGGCCGATGATGTGATCGTCCGACGTCACGAACGCGTCGGCCCCTGCGAGTTCCGCGCTCGCGACGTGCAGCGCGTCGAAGCCCTTCAACCCCATCGCAGTGAGTTCTTTCGTTCGAGCAACAAGGGTGGCCTCGCGCAATTCGGCCAGCGGAATCGACTGCAACCAATTCGCGACTCGCATGGCGCGCACGGGCATTGGATTCTGCGCATCCTCGAGATCGTGCGCGGGTGCGTGGACGAACGTGAGCTGATCTGAAGCCAGAAGTAGTGCGAGCACGGCCTCGGACTCCAATCGGATTCTCGCCTGCGTGAGGTCGTCGAACGGACGCTTCAAACAACACAAATCGAAGTAGACGAGCATTGCAGGATTCTATAGCCAACGGGTCGGCGACTGAACGGGGTCGAGTCATGCAGCGCGGCAACGATCGAAGAATCTCGACTCCGCGCTGCCGTGGGCCCGGTCCGAAAGCGCGACGAGGAGGCGCCAGAGTGGCGGGTCGAGATTGAATCGGCGGTCGTCGCGCCCGCGTGTGAACGAGGATTCGACCATCGGATGTTCCAGGAGGAAACGCGCGATCGTGGCGTCGAACACGGCCTCGTAGTAGGTTCGCAGGCGACGTCTGATCCGCACGTTGCTTCCTGCGTCTTTCGGAATCGCAAGGAAGACGCACCGCGTCGGGCCGTCGAACGGCGTCGCCGAAAGCGATAAGATCGCGATCGATGCCAACCTCCCGCTTCGACGAAGCAGAACGAGCGATGGACGATTCCGATGATGATCGCCGGCGCTGGGTCGTAGTCGGAGCGTTTGCCGCGGGGCTCGTCGTGTCCGGGGTGATTCTCTTCGGAATCCTGTTCTCCGTGTCGACCCCAAAGCGCGACGTGCGGGCGAACGAGGAACCTGGTTCGATGGACTTGAGCGGTCCCGGCGAGCACGTCGTGCGCACTGTCGCGCCCCCTCGAAACGCCCGCGAGGACGCGCCGCGGGGCGAGCACTCCAAGCCGGACGGCTACTCGGACGAGGATTGGGACTGGATGCGCCGCGCGCTCGAGGCCGAGAAGAAGCGGCGCCGCGAGGCCGAGTTCGCGGACGGCGACACCGGCGTCGACATGCTTCGGAAGATCATCGATCGCGGCGCCGACCCCGAGCCGCTCTTCGAGAGCTTCGAGAAGTTCAAGAAGCCGCTCACCACGAAGGCGAAGGCGGAGACCGTCGTTCGCGTGACCCCGGAGAACATCGATTCCGTGCTCGCGTCGCTTCGCGACGGAGTGCTCGCCGGGACGACGTTCGAACTCTCCGCCGGCGAGTTCCACCCGCACGACTATTTTCGATTCAAGGACGCCGAGTTCATCACGATCCGCGGCGCCGGCATGGATCAGACGCTGGTGAAGGCGCAGAGCGACATCGTGTTCGCGGATGGCATCACCAACCTCACGCTCTCCGACCTGACGGTTGACAGCGTCGGAGGCGAATGCGTCATCGACAGCCGCAGCATCGGCAGGATGCTGCTCGAGCGTCTGCGTGCGAAGAGTTTCGACTCTGGAGGAGGGCACTCGTCCGCGGTCGGTGTCTACGCGGCAACCTACCTCGTCTGCGATCGGTGCGAATTCCTCGGTGGCTTCGGGCGGAGTCCGCTCATGGGCGGCGCGATCTCGCTCCGCGATCGTGGTCTCGTCTACTTGAAGGATTGCTTGATGCCGGAGCTCCGCGAGTTCCTCACCGCGACCGGGCCCGCCGTTCGCGGCAGCATCGTGGTCGCCGACGGCTGTCGGTTGCCATTCAATCAATCGACGGGCTGCTACGACGATGGGGCTTCGGTTCGACTCCACGGCTGCACGTTCGACGGTGTCGCTCGGACCGACCTCGCGAAGGGACCGACTCAGGATCTCGGCGGAAACGTCGTTCACGCGATCGTGCCGGAAGATCTTCCGACGCTGCTCGACGTGTTGCGTGCCGCCGAGGCGAGCGATCTTCGCGTGAATGCGGCGCGGGTCGCGCGGAGCTTCGACGACGACGATGCGAGCTACGTCTCGATCACGGACGTTTCGGACTCGGGGCAGAGAACCGCGATCTGGTTTCTGCCGCCGCGCGGTCGCCTGGAGCGACGACACGTCGAGCAAGTCAGCGCTCGCGGCGAAGGCGCGGCGCTCGAGAGCCCGCTGCCGGTCAAGCCGGCAGACGCGATGACGACGGCGATGGCGGCCTATCGGGGCGGCCCGCAGTCGATCCGGTTGGAACGCAACCGAAGCGACGACGCCGTGTGGGTCGTCGCCGGTGGCGCCGGCGAGGTGCGCATCGACGCGCAAACCGGCGCCCTCGTGAAGTAGCGCGCCGCCGACGATCCCGGACGTCCACTCGAACCGTCCACGCCTACAGTCCCGGATGGCCGCGAGCCATCAGTCGGTGTGTCGCTCAGCGGTCACGGCGCGTACGGCGTCTCGTAGCCGAGGGCGTCGATGCGGAACGGCAGGTTCGATCCCGACTGCGACTGGCTCGTCAGGAAGAAATCGACGGTGCTGTTCGGATCGAAGACGATCCCCGCGGTGAAGTGACGGTCCATTGTGTCCGTCACGTTGGTGTTGTCGGGCGTGAAGAACCAGCGGTCGCCCGACGAGCCGACGATCTTCGCGAAGAAGAGGACCGAGTCGAGCTGCCCGGCGCCGGACTCGATGTGCACGTCCGTGAGGACGAAGACGCGGTTCGCGGGCACGGTGTAGAGGCCCGTCGCGAGGCCCGAGCGATTGACGAGGTTCAGCGAGAGGTTCGTGCTCACCGGCGAGTGCGCGGTCACCGACCCGCTGAGATGCTTGAGGTTGTGCTCCTTGACGATCAGGTGCGTGCGGCCAGTGAGTCCGCCGACGTCACCCGCGTCGACGACGAGCGGTCGGCCCACGAACACGACGACGACGAGCGCGGCCACGAGGATGATCAACGACGCGACGATCGAACGCATGGAGTTTTCCTTTCGAAGTTCCGGCGCTCCCGATGCGGGAGCCGGTCAAACGAGAAGGGGGCGACCCGCCGAGCGGATCGCCCCCGAGTGACGACGATCCGATTACTGCGCGTTCAAGTTCAGGATGTACCAGCTGACGTAGTTCGCGCCGAAGATCGGCGCCGGGTTGTTCGGTCCGCGGTTCGCCGTGCCCAGGTCCTCGAACTGACGGCCGAGAGGCGTCGGCGGCGTGGTGATCTTGAACGCGGGGAATCCGCCGATGGTCTCGACGCCCTTCACATACTGCGTCGAGACGAGTCCCGGCATGCAGCCGTCGACCCACTGAAGGAACCCCTCGTCGAAGAGGAGCTCTTGGGTGCCGGGGAAGACCGCGGGGTTCGTCCAGGAACCGATCCGCTTCTGCATGAACGGAATCGGTGCGTTCGGCAGCGGCTGCCAGTTCGTGTTGCAAACCCCTTGGCCTCGGAAGAAGCTCTGCAGGTATTGAGCCGGACCCGCGATCGGACCGGAACACGGGCAGAAGGGGAGCGTCGGATCGATGCTTCCCTGCGCGGGCTCTCGGACGACGCAGATGGCTGGCGCAGCGGCCCAGCGATTCAGCCGAACCGAGTCCTGCGTGAGGGCGCCGACGCTCGGCTGCAAGGTCGAGGAGTTGATCACGAACCCTGCGGTCGGGCCGAGCCACGTGTACGACCGCGTCGGATGGAACGCGCCCGGTCGAGCCGAGCCGGGGCTGTGTTCGGAGTAGTCGCAGCCGTGGTTGAGTCCCCATGCCGCCTGGAAGCGACCGTTGTTGCAATCCAGCGCGTAATCGATGTAGCCCCACACGTGGATGCGATTGTTGAAGGCGGCGCGGCACGGCGCGACCACGCAGGTGTTGTTCGCGTGCGCGAGCAATGCCTGCGACGGGACGAGATCACCGTTGAGGAGGAACCGCCAGACTTGCGTGTCCGGCGCGGCGCCGGCCGCGGCACCCCACGTGCGGGAGTAGTGCGCGCGCATCGTGCCGGTCCACAGCACGATCGGATTCGCCGGATTGCAGGTCTTGATCTGGTAGCGAATCAGGTAGATGCCGCAGATGATCGCCCCACCCTGCTGAACCGGTTGCGGAGCGCCGATGTCGACGCAGAGGTTGGGTTGGAGCGTCGCGTTGCAGCTGTCGAAGCAGATGTACTTCATCCCCTGCGAGACCGCTGGGAACTGCGGCAGGTTCAGCTGCGCGGGGGCACAGCAGTTCACCGGCGGCGGCCCCGGGTCCAACCCGTCCGGCTGGGGACAATTCTGCGCGAGTGCGGGCGAGACGCCCGCGACCGCAAACAGCAACGCGAGGGAGAACACACGGGCCCAGGTACAGCGGAAGTGATGCATGACCGTCTCCTTTTCTCTTTGAGCCGACCGACCTCGTCCTTGTTCTCTTATGGATGGCAATTCGGTGAACGGGCTCCGCTCCTTCGTTTGCCGGAGCAACGGTGGCCCGTGCTCGATCTGCTAGCTGACTCGACGACGTTGGTTATCCCCTAGTCCGATCGAATATCGGTCAGATGGATCACCCCAATTTGGGGTCGGATGGCTGAGCAGCATGATAATCCGCGTCGCCTCGCGCGGACAACATTCTTCTCCCGACGATCGGCGTCGGAGCCCAGAACAGCACCTCACGACGGAGAAACAAGAGTCTTGCGTCGTCGCCAGACGGAGATTATTTTAGGCGCATCAAACTCATGGATTTGAACCGCAAAAGGAACGCGCGCACCCGGCCGGAGTCGAATCGGCTCAGCCATGAGATCGAAGACTATCTCAAGGCCATCTATAAAATCGTCGAGTCCGAGTCCCCTCGACCGGCGACGACGTCGGCCGTTGCCGCCGCGCTTTCGGTCTCGCCTGCATCCGTCACGTCGATGCTCAAGAAGCTCCACGCCATGAAGCTCGTGCGTTACGAGCGCTACTACGGCGTCTCGATCCTCCCTGCGGGTCGCAAGATCGCACTCGAGGTGATTCGCCACCACCGATTGCTCGAGCTCTATTTGCAGTCTGCGCTCGGTTATTCGTGGGATCGCGTCGATGCCGAGGCGGAACGACTCGAGCATGTCATCTCCGAGGAAATGGAAGACCGCATCGATGCGCTTCTCGGGCATCCCACGGTCGATCCGCACGGCGATCCGATTCCGACGAAGAACGGCGTCGTCGCGCGGCCGAGCCACCGCGGGCTCACCGATCTATCGCCGGGCGAGACGGCGGTCGTGTGCCGCGTCGCGGACCAGGATGGCGCGAAGTTGCGCTACCTCGCCACACTTCGCCTCGTGCCGGGAGCGCGCGTGACCGTCGTCGAGAAAGGGCCGTTCGGCGAGCCGCTCGTCGTTCGCGTCGGAAAATCGCGACACGTGCTCGGCGCCGAGCTGGCGTCCCAAGTGAAAGTGCGGCCGGGCGCTTCCCTACGGCGCAAGGTGCGGCGATGAGCGTCGAGGGTCCGCCTCGGGCGTCCCGCGCGACGGCGTCGCTGCCGGAGGTGCATCGCTCGGTCCCGATCCCGATCTCCGGGTCGTGGCTGCGCCGGCTCTTCGCGTTCGCCGGTCCCGCGTACCTCGTGAGCGTCGGCTACATGGACCCGGGAAACTGGGCGACCGATCTCGCTGGCGGCTCTCGCTTCGGCTATCAGCTCATCTGGGTTCTCGTGATGAGCAACATCATGGCCGTGATCCTGCAGACGCTTTCGGCGCGTCTCGGAGTCGTGACGGGCAAGGACCTCGCCCAGGCGTGTCGCGACTTCTACCCGAAGCCGATCGTGTTTCCGCTGTGGATCCTGTGCGAGGTGGCGATCGTTGCGTGCGATCTCGCGGAGGTGCTGGGTGCCGCAATCGGGATGAAGCTCCTGTTCGGGATCCCGCTCTTGTGGGGCGTTCTCATCACGGCGCTCGACGTGCTGCTTCTGCTCGCGCTGTCGCGGTTCGGGATGCGGCGCATGGAGGCGTTCATCGTCGTGCTCGTCGCGACGATCGGCCTTTGCTTCGGAATCGAGATCTTGCTTTCCAAGCCGGAGTTCGCCGACATCCTGAAGCACTTCATTCCGCGCGACGAGTCCGGCGCGATCAGCATCGTCGGGGAGGGTTCGGTGCTGGGACTCGGCAAGGAATCCCTCTACATCGCGATCGGAATCATCGGCGCGACGGTGATGCCGCACAACCTCTACCTGCACAGCTCTCTCGTTCAGAGCCGTGACGTCGCTACTTCGGTCGAGGGAAAGCGGCAGGCGTGCCGCATGAACCTCGTCGATTCGATCGTCGCGCTCAACTGCGCGTTCTTCGTCAACGCCGCGATCCTCGTGCTCGCGGGCGCGGTGTTCCACCCGAGCGGACATCAGGAGGTGGGCAGCCTCGAGGACGCGCATCAGCTGCTCGCGCCGCTCCTCGGGACGACCTTGGCGCCGATTCTCTTTGCCGTTGCGCTCCTGTGCGCGGGGCAGTCGAGCACGATCACCGGGACGCTCGCCGGACAGATCGTGATGGAAGGATTCCTTCGGATTCGAATTCGCCCATGGCTGCGACGCTTGATCAGCCGGAGCCTCGCGATCATTCCCGCCGCGATCGTGATCGTCGTGCGCGGCGAGTCCGCGGTCGACGATCTCCTCGTGCTGTCCCAGGTCGTCCTCAGCCTGCAGCTGTCGTTCGCCGTCATTCCGCTCGTCATGTTCACGAGCGATCGATTGAAGATGGGGGAGTTCGCGAACCCGATGTGGGTCAAGGTGCTCGCGGGCTTGGTCGTCGCGGTGATCGTGGGGCTGAACGGCAAGCTCGCTAAGGATGCCATCGTGGAGTGGTTCGTCGCGGCGGGCCCGGGCGCGGTATGGCCGTGGCTGACGATCGCACCCGTCGTGGCCGGGATCTTGGTGTTGCTCGTATACGTGACGCTCGCGCCGCTCGTTCGCCGCGTGGCCCCGGGGCTGGTGCGGCTGCCCGCCGAGGCGGCGTTTCCGGCGACGGTCGCGGAACCGTCGGTGTTCGCAGGTCGGGAGCCGCGATACCGCCGAATCGCGGTGGCGCTCGAAATGGGTCCCGCAGATCGCGCGGTTCTCGAGCACGTCTGGCCGATCGCGCAGTCGACGGGCGCCGAGCTCATCCTCCTGCACGTCGCGGAGAGTGCGGCGGGGCGTTACCTCGGAGCGCAGTCGTCGGACGAGGAGAGCCGCGCCGATCGCGCCGCGCTCGAGGTTCTGGCCGAGGAATTTCGCGCGCGCGGCGTGCGCACGACGGCACTGCTCGGCCACGGCGACCCGAAGTCGGAGCTGCGGCGCCTGGTCGACGAGTCGCGCGCCGACCTTCTCGTCACCGGTTCGCACGGCCACCGCCTCCTAGGCGACCTCCTCCTCGGCGAAACCGCATCCGGTGTCCGCCACCACGTCCGAATTCCCGTCCTCACCGTCCCCTCTAACTGACGCATACGGTGCCTGGAACCTTTTTCCCACTTACGAGCCGCAGGACGACGGTGATCTCACGGGTCCAACCGTCGGTGAACGCTAACTGAGAAAAACGATCCAGTCGTCATGACGCGCGGATGCGTCACCCAGGAACCATGAAGATGTGCACCCAAGACGGTATCGTGTAAGCGGTCGCGCAGGGAAGCAGATCGATTCAGAACCTGGGGCCTCGAGCC
>JACOTG010000019.1 GCA_016178505.1 Planctomycetota bacterium | reverse complement strand
GAAGGAACCGTCGCACGCCGCGCAGTCGCTGAGTACCGACGACCAAGAGTTGGGGCTTCACCTTCTCGGCCAATCGAACGATCATCGTGCCGGGCCGGCCGATGAAGTGTTGCGTGCGAACCTTCGCGCCCGCGCGGCGCATCACGCCTGCGAGGCGCGCCAGCGCGTGCTCGGCTCGCGTTTCCATCTCGCGTGCGCCTTCCAGCCACGCGCCGTGCGGATCGGGCGATGGGATCTCGACCTCGTGGGCAACGAGCAGCTCGGTGTTTCGCGCGCGGGCGAGTCTCACGGCCTGTGCCGTGGCGCCGCGCGATGCCGGACCGAAGTCCGTGGCGAGAAGGATGGGTCCCTTGCGTTTCACGAATGTGCCTCCCCAGCGTGATGCGCAGCGCGTGCGAATGGTCAAGCCGGCGCGGCATCGTACGGAGGCGGGCGATGAGGGTCAATGAGCCGCAAGGATGGCGAATGACGCGCACGAGTCGAGTCACCACGGTTTCCGAGGCCTGCGAGCTTCTCGAGACTCTTGGGCTCTTGACGGTGGCGCCGGTCTCGCCGATCGCAAGCCTCGTGCGTGCCGTCGGCGGGCCGAGCACCACGGCGAATTGGTGGGGGCATCCCGCGGGGAAGAAGATCTACTCGATCGCGCTCGGGCTCGAGGAGAGCGCGGACGTCTTCGGTTGCAAGCTCGTCGGCGGAAAGCTGACCATCGTGCATCGACGCTTGTGGCCGGCGCTCCACGCGCTCGTCGTGAGGGTGACGAGCCGCGAGCCACTGCCGCCCGACGCGCGGCGGTTGCTTCGCGAAATCGAGCAGCGCGGCGCCGCACGAACGACGGAGCTGCGCTCGGCGATCGGGCTCGAGGCCGCGACGGATCGACGCCGATTCCAGCGCGCCAAGGACCTCATCGAGTCGCGATTGCTCGTGGTCGCGAGCAGCGAGGACCGCGCGGGCGAGTCGCACAGCCACGTCGCGACGTTTCGCCCCTGGCGAAGCTGGGTCCCCGCCGACGTCGCACGCGCCGCGAGGCGACTCACCGCCCAGGGAGCCGTCGGACAAATCCTGCGCGCTGCAATTGCCGCGAGCGGACCGGTCGACGACGAAGTGATCGTCGCGCTGTTCCCCATTCCGCCGGAGTTGGCTCGCCGCGCGCTCCATTCGATCGCGCGATCCACGAGCGCGCGCTCGCGTTCCCGTCACTGAGCAACTCCTTCACGAGGCGAATTTCTCGCGAGAGGGCGAAAGATTCCGTCGCCTCGACCCTCATGAGAATCGAGCGCCCACGGTTGCGAGGAGGGGCGCGCATTGCAGAAGGCGCACGTCCAGCTTGGCGATCACGATCGGTCCCGTCGACCGGGACGCGAGAAAGGAGCGGTGCCATGAGCGCACGCGGATTCGGTTTGGGCGTCGTGTGCATAGTCCTGACTTCCCTTGGGGTGGGTTCGGTAAGAGCGGAAGCGGCGGTCTTCAATTTCCGCTGCGGGCAACAGGTCACGAGGACCCTTCGTCATCCGCTTCCGTTCCGGTTTCGCTTGGCACACACGGCAGGCGACTGCGCGATTCACATGGCGTTCTTCGACGCGGCGGGTCAGCCGTTCGCGCTCAAAGACCTTCTGCCCGGCCAACGGGCCTGGGTTCAGAGCAACGAACACATGGTCCTCTCGGCGTCGATCTTCACGGATGCCGGGTCTACGGGCGCGACGTTGAGCGTCACGGCGTTCGCGCCCGGCAACGTCGAAGTCATTCCCGATCAGACTTGCCACGGTCAGAAACGTTGGGAGTACGACAACTACGACAGATGCCCGCCGTCGAAGTCGTTCAGCATTCAAAACACCGGCACCTGCCCGATCATCATCACGAACCAGCGAATCGCGGACGGCAACGACGCGAACAACTGGAGCAGTCCGGACATCACGCCGGCCAATCGATCGATCGATCCAATGAACGGGAGTCAGCCCTCGGGTCGCTATCGCCATTTGCAGGTCGAGTGCGACAACTCGACGACGCACATCCACTGCAGTTTCACGGTTCAATAGCAGCCGCTTGGCCTGACGCGTTTCTTCTGATGCAGGACGACTCACACACCGGCCCGAGCCGGCTCGCCGAGAGCCAGCCCGGGCCGGGGCTGTTGCGTGCGCTCGGCGCGTAGGTCGTGATCATTCGGTTCGATCCGATTTCGCGATGGGATCTCACGGGGCGCAGACCTCGGCCTTCCGCGAGCCTCGAGTGCTTGGCGTCCGCCCGTCGTTGACACGATCCCGCGAACCTCTCAGACTGGCCGGTTCGGCTTCACGGCATGCAACGAGAGGTTGGACTCCATGACGGACGATTCGCGGCTCGGAGGCTCGTGCGGTGCTCGCGCCGGGACGCATGGCGCGCCGCTGCCGCCGCTCGGCCGCGAGGCGCGCGAACGCGCTCGCGCGGATCGCCGCCACGTCTTTCGTCCGAACTACGTCTCGTTCGCGGGGACGTACCAGTGCAATCTCACGTGTGCGCACTGCTGCGTGCCGATCGAGTGGACGGAGCGACTCGACGTCGCGGTCGCGATTCGTTTCCTCGAGAGCGCGCACGCCGCCGGCATCCGCACGCTCGGCTTCACGGGCGGCGAGCCGTTCCTCTATCCCGAGTTCGTCGAGGCGCTCGCGCGTCGCGGGGCGCAACTCGGCTTCCGGTTCGACAAGGTGATGACGAACGGCGTGTGGCATCGCGACGCCGCGCACCTACGCGACGTCCTCGGCGGCCTAAACACGACCGGCTTCAGCGGGCGGCTCGGCCTCTCGGTCGACAAGTTCCACGCGGCGCCGACCGACAAGCTCGCGGAGTTCTGCCGCGTCGCGCGCGAGGTGTCCGGCCGCGACGACGTCGTGACCATCGCGTACGCGAGCCGCGATCGCCACGAAGGGCTCGAGAAGGTGCGCGCGCTCACGAAGGCGCTCGACGGAGTCCTCGAGTGGTCCGAGATGCTGCGCACGTACTTGCTCGTGACGCCCGACCTCACGATGGATCTCAACTTCAACCACCTCGCGCCGGTCGAGCGCGCCGAGCGACTCGACG
>JACOTG010000018.1 GCA_016178505.1 Planctomycetota bacterium | reverse complement strand
CCTGGAGGGCGTAGGCGACCGCGTCGTCCACGGGCATTGCTCGGCCGGCCGACCAGGCTGCCGCGAACGTCGCCTCGCCCAGCGCGGCGCGCGCGGCGTCCCGGTGCCGCTCATACTCGGCGCGATCGGCCGGCAACAGGGCGGCGCCCACCGCTTCGCGGATCTTGCGAAAGAGAAGGAGTTCACCGATCGCGGCGAGCGGACGCAACGCGACGGCGCGCGCGCGCGCGCTGAGCTGACCGCGGCGCCCGAGGTCGGGAAACCGAGCGACGTGCCCCGCGCCGGCTCGCCGGGCTCGAAGCTCGGCGCGACCCACCGAAAGCAGTGCGCGCGCGATCCAGCGCGCGAGCGGCGGCCGATGAGAAATGTCCTCGTGTACGGCGTCGTGAAGGCTCTCCCAGATGCGCGGCACCGACCCCAGCAATGTGATTTCTTGTCCGGCGAGATCTTCGCGCAGCCGCTTCTTGTTCGTGTAGATGATCTGTGCTCCACACGACAGCGCGATGTACTCGAGCGT
Source organism: Planctomycetota bacterium (assembly GCA_016178505.1). GTDB lineage: Bacteria > Planctomycetota > JACOTG01 > JACOTG01 > JACOTG01 > JACOTG01. The sequence goes on along the minus strand of JACOTG010000018.1, from coordinate 50,379 downwards.
GCGTTCGAACATGTGCCACGTGGGAAGGATCGACAGGAACCGGTCCTTTTCGTCGAGATCGAGGACCAGCGGCACCATTCGGATGTTGGCGACGATGTTGCGGTGGGTGAGCATCACGCCCTTTGGCATCCCGGTCGTTCCGGACGTGTAGACGAGCGTGGCGAGATCGTCCGGTCGGACGGGGCTCTCCCAATCCGCGGCGTTCACCAATCCCGAACGAATCGCCGCGCGCCCACGCGTCAGAACGGCATCGAACGAGATCGTTCCGCTGGGTGCGTCCTCGTTTGGCGCTCCCATGAAGACGACCGATTCGAGGCGACGCTTGCCGAGGAGCGATCCGCTCGCCAATTCCTCCGCGAGGGTCCGATCTTGAACGAACGCGAATCGACACTCCGAGTGCTCGAGAATCGAGCGCAGTTCTTCGCGGTCCGAGGCGAGGCCGCGTGGAACGTCGACTGCACCCATGGACAGCACCGCGAGATCCGTCACGAGCCATCGCCACTCGTTTTCGGCGACGATCGCCACACGGTCGCCGTGTCGAACGCCGAGCTCCCGAATGCCGGCCGCGAGCGCGCGAACAGTCTCGACGAGGTCTTGAAACGAGACGGGTTTCGAATCGATCGCAGACCGCCGCGCGAGCGCCGTTCGCGTAGAGAACGATGCGGCGGTTTGGGAGATCACGGCGAACACCGTGTCGCGGGGACCGAGGCGGAGTCGTGAAGGCAGCGGCGATGGCGGGTATTCGGAGAGTCGCTGCGGCTGCACGCCCGCGGACGCCGGGTCGATGAGCGGTCGTTCCTGGGCGCGGCCGGTTGCCTTTTCGCGCGCGTTCATCGGTTCACGCAGCAGATCGGAAGATGAACGCGGGAAGGGGAATGCCGCATGGGTCGAAGCGCCGATCGGAGATGGGCGCCGATCGCCGCCGTCCCGACTATCCCCGGGGTCCGAGTCGGCCCGTCTGGCCGACCGTGTTCAAGAACAGAGGGCAACGCTCGTTCGGGCGTGAGTCGCAGTTGTTCCGGATCACGATGAATCGGCCGCCAGCGTACACGAGGATCGTTTCCTGGAAGATCTTGTCGGGATCGCTTCCACCCGTCGAGTGGCTCGATCCGTCGACCAGCACACTTCCGAGATATTGATACTCGGCGAGGATGCACTGGGCCCAAAGCTGCTGGCACAGCGGATCAGGATCGGTGGACGGAAGCAGCCGCGCTTGGAAGATGTCGTTCCCGCGTCGCCCGAAGAACGTGACGTCGTATTGGTAGTTGCCGTCCATCGTGACTTCCGCACCCACCTCCATCCGACCCTGGATGTCGACGGCGTTCATCTCGACGGCGAGCGTTCGGGTGCGGCCATCGGAAGACCGGAAGACCTGGCCGGACGACTGATACGCGCGAGTCACGTCAGCGGCCCGATCGTTTCGCCAACACATGATGCGAAACCCACCGAACTCCGCCGCCGCGTTGGCGCACCACGTCACGAAAAAGAGCGCGACCGTCGTCGGCGACGTCGGCTGCACGAGAATGCGAATCCCCCGTTGGCTTCCACTCGACGTCGGCGTCGACAATCGGTCGATCGGGCTCGAACCCTGCACGATCTCTTGGCCGTCCGTGAACCCGTCGTCGTCGGAATCGGCGGTCTCGGTCGACGTGCTGATGCGTGGCGACGTCTCGAGTTCGTCGGGGATCCCGTCCTGATCGCGGTCGGTGAACGCACTCAACGGCGACGGACCATCGGCGCGCGTCATTCGCGGGAATGCCATGAGCGATGCCCAGCACAGTGCGATCAAGCCGAACGGCGCCCAGCGTGAGCGGCTGACGTGACGGCTTTCGCGTCGGGGAGAGAAGAGCTGGCTCGCGGAAGCGAACTTATCGCTCGACACGGAGACCCTCTTTCGAGCTTTTCCTTGGACGCTCTCTTCGTGCTCCATTTCGGAAGCCACGTCGAAGCATACCCCACTGTTGAAAACGGTGTCAAGCGCTTGTGCCGAAGAATTTTAGTCGGATCATCCCGGGGGCGCTCGGTCGGCAAGCGACCGTTGACACGAGGGAGCGCACCGGTATAATCCGCGCCGCACTCGGGAGCGAGCGGGTGTAGCTCAGTTGGTAGAGCACAACGTTGCCAACGTTGTTGTCGTGGGTTCAAGTCCCATCACCCGCTCCAATGCACCCCACACGTCACTCCGTTCTTATCGAATTCGCCGCCGGAGTGTCGTCGTCGGATCAGGCGATGGCCTTTGGCGTCTCGGTCTCCGAGATTCCGAGAAGGCGTCGGATCGTGTCCACCTGGTGCTCGGCCGCGACGCTTCCCCGCTCGACCATTTCGGCTGGTCGCGAGAAATCAGCCCAGGTGATTTCGTCGACTTCGGGCCGGACGATCACGTGAGCCTTGTCGAGCACGATCTCCTCGAGGATCGCCGAGCCGATGTTTGCGATGCGGAGCATTTCGTCGATTCCCGACGAGGATTGATACAGCTCCGTGAATGCCGTCCGCGAGCTGAGATCGACGGCGACGACCACGTCGGCGCCGAGTCGCAGTGCGGCGAGAATCGGCGTGGCGCACACCACACCCATGTCGGCGAGCATCATTCCGTCCGTACGGAAGGGAGGGAAGAAGCCGGGGAGTGATGAACTCGCCACCATGGCGTCGACCAGGCGGCCGTGAGACAGGATCACTTCTCGACCGCTGACCAGATCGAGGGCGGTCGCATAGAACGGGATGTGCGTGTCCTTGAAGTCCGCACCGTCGACGAGGCCGCCGATCGCCCGGTACAGCCGCTCCTGCTTGAAGAGCGACGTACGCGCGAGCATCAGTTGATACGCGACATGCTTCCGGACTTTGTGCTTCAGGCTCTCGAAGAACGAGACCTGTTGCCCACGACCGATCGGCATCGCTCGGCGAAACGAGTTCTTCTGGAATCGATCGCTCCGGAGGTACTGGAGGCCCCGTTCGATGATTCGATCGGCATGCGGGTCGAGCGCGTACACGCCGCCGATGATCGATCCGATGCTCGTACCGACGATCAGATCGATCGGGATGCGTTCACGCTCGAAAACGCGGAGCACGCCGAGGTGCGCCAACCCTCTGGCGCCACCGCCCCCGAGGGCCAACGCCACTTTCGCTCGTCGCTCCATCCATGCCTCCGCTCGTGTTCCTATCGAGCTAACTGTGGGGGCGTCTTTAGTTTGAGGGACGCCTTCTGGGGGCCGAGCCTCCGCTCGATTCAGGGCTCGTGCGGCTCATCACCATCGTCGCGTGTCTCGCGATCTCGGCGGAGTCGCGCCAACGCCTCGTCCAACGCCGCACGCCGCTCCGGCGTCATTGCCGGGATTCGGCCGTCGTCGCGGCGAACCGAGTCGGGTTCGAAATCGTGGCCGGGCTCGGAAGGGAATCCGACGTCGTCGAATGCCCGCCGCGATGCGTCCTGCCACCGCGCCGCCAACAGCTCCTGCATGCCCGATACCCACACGAACACGGCGATGAAAACAGTCCACAGTTGGCCCGTCCACAGTCCCCACACGAACCCGCAGAGTGCAATCAGCCGTCCTGCTCGAACCGCGAGTTCGGTGGCGCGCAGGTAACCGGAGCGTCGAGCGAGAAGAGCGCGAAGAACACGGCCTCCGTCGAGCGGGAATGCGGGAATGAGGTTGAACAGTCCCATCCACAGATTCATGAGGAAGAACGTCTCGAGAATTCCGCCGCCGACGAGGTGAACGTCGAGAAGTCGCGGCAGTGTCCGAAACGCAAACAAAACCGGCAGCAACGCGGCGGCCAATACGAAGTTCACTGCCGGGCCCGCGATCGTGATCGCCAGCTCGGTGCTCGGATTCGTGGGCATTCCGGCGAGTCGCGCGAGGCCACCAAGGGGCCACAGCGTGATGTCCAGGACGCGCACTCCCTTTCGAATCGCAACGAGCGAATGACCGAGTTCGTGCAGGAGAACGAACAGAAACAGCCCCCCGAAAAGGATGAGGATCTCGATGAGCGATGCCAGACCGTCCTGGGCTCCGTCGAGCACGACCAATGCGAGGGGCAAAAGAAACAGGGCGTGGACGCGGATGTCGATGCCGAAGAGGCGAGCGATCTTGATGGAGAACCGCACGATCTAGACCTGATGCACCTTTCCGATGCGACTGCCAATGAATCTACCATGCGGACGATTCGCCGAACGCTGCTCGTGCCGTCGCTGTGCGTTGCATCCGCAGCGCCGGCCGCGATAATGGCACGCATCGTCGAGCTTTCTCGGTGTCGAGGGATCACGTGACGTACTGGATCGGCAAGTTTCTCGAGGCGTTTGGTCTCGTCTCCGTCGCGGCGGCTCTCGTCGTGGGACTTCAGACCGACAACATCCGGCTCGAGTTGTCGATTCTCGCAGGCGGCGGCGCCGTGTTCCTTCTCGGTCGGTGGCTCGAGAAGAAGGGATCTGCAGCGTAGCGCGCGCCTACCGTGTGCCTGGGTGACACGAGTTCGCCCCCGATCGAGTCGGTGATCACGCGCTTCGTCTCATCGGATTTGACCGCCGAAGAACTTGAGGTAAACTCCCCGACCTTTGCCCACCGGGCGGCGCAAAGGCACCCGTCACGTGCTCGACCGAGCACCTGCATAAAGGAGAGATGCTTCATGGCGAACCGCTCGCTCCAACTCTGTCTCTGCGGCATCGGTTTGTTGCTCGGCCTCGCGGCTTCCGCGCCCGCGCGCGCTCAGGAGTTTCATCTCGGCGCCGCCGTGGATCGAACGGGCGCCGGCATCGTCCGCTACGACGTCTCGGGGGCGCCATCTCTCTCGCACTTCGCGGTGCTTGCATCGTTCAGCAAGGGCGTGACGAAAGTGAACGGGCTCACGTTCCAAGGACAGACTGTTCCCTCCTTCCAGATCGGCCTCGCGTCGCCCAAGCAATTGGTTGCGGGTACGACCGACGCACAAGGGGCGGCAAAAGGTCAGGCGACCATTCCCGCGGGCGTCGTCCAAAGGCTCAAGGGCGCCGCGGTCTATTTCCAGGCGTTCGCGATTCGCTCGTCGTCGTCCGGTTCTCAGAAGCCGCGAGTGACGACGAGCGTCAGCAACGTCGTCACCGAGAGCGGGAAGTAGGACTCCCTCAGCAGGTCGTTTTCGCGTCGACGCAAGCGAGAGGAAGCGTCGATTCCCGAGCCGTGAAGCGCTCGGGAATCGTGTCTTGACTTGACCGCACGACGCGAATCTAATGGCCCTCATCGCCGTCAGGTCGTCTCGAATCGACTGGCCGTCTCGCCATTCGAACGGATGGTTGCCGCAGATCGATCGAGCCTCGCGCTCATTGGGGTGAGTGTGCGTCGCGCGTGCTAGGCGTGCGGCACTGAACGCGGCCTGGGGTACCCAGCCGAGTGCTGGGTCGGCGGCGTGGGAAGAAGGGGGCGTGCATGACGACGTGCGTGGGTGTGGCGGTTGCTGTGCTCATTTCCGGTTCGGCTCTCGGGCAGGTGAGGTCGAACCCGGCCTCGCACGGCGCGGGTTCTGCCACCGACGGCAGTTCCGGCGGACCCTCCTTCTCGGTGACGGACGGCGACGGCTGGCTTTCCGGCACGATCGTCATCGATGGGCGCAACCACGACGAGTGCCGAGTCGTCGTTCTGACCATTCGCGAGATCCCGGACGGGTCTCGTTTCGGTCTATCGGAATCGGCCGCGAGTTCGTGCGCGGCGCCGGCGACGCTCGAAGACGCGTGGACGTCGTCGTTGGACTGTTCGCGGCAGTGCGAGGGTGAGGCGGAAGCCTACACATTCCCGATCGATAGCGATCCGACGGCGTTCGACCAGCACGACATCTGTTTCGTCAACCGCATCAAGGTTTCTGCACAGGGGCTTCCGAACGGCTTCCTCGCGGACATCGTCGTCGTTCGAGCGGACCCGCGCACGGTTGAAGCACCGGACGGCGAGGATATTTGCTTCCCACATCCAAATCCGAGCTCTCGTCCCGTCTTGATGATCGACGACGCCGAGTTTCCGCCCATGCCGCCCGACGCGCAGGGATGTCCTTACGAGGCGGTGGTTGCCGTTTGCTTGCCCGGGCTGAACAGCCGACTCGCGGCGACGTGCACGGGTCCGAGCTCGTGCGCCTTCGACTGGTTCGAGATCGCCGAGTTCGAACCATTGGCATGTCCGGACGTCGACGGCGACGGCAAGCCGGATGCGGGAATCGTCCTCGGAGTGGGAAACCGGTTCGGATCGTTTTGTGTGACGTCAGCTACCGACAACATCGGTGCCGAGGTTCTGGATTTCTTCGTGAACGGCAGCCACAGCGAAACGCGTTGCTTGAACGTCTTGGAGGCGCACCCGCCGTTGCCGTCGCGAGGCTTTCCGGGCGTCGGGCCCGGCGAAGACGGGCTCACGCGACCGTGGAGTTTCTCCGTCGAGATTCCATCGGGATTCGGTCCCGGTGGCACCGGGCCAGGCCCTAAGGAAGACGGGGCGATCCAGTCCGGAAAAGGCCCGGGATCCGGCGGCTAGTCGCTCGACGTCGTTGGATTTTCGATCGCGGACCGGACACCGGTTCGGTCGAGCGATCGCTAGACGCTCTGCTTCCGTCGCTTTCGAACATCCCGGCGCCCCGGCTTCAGCTTGTGCTTGTGACGCCTCTGCTTCAGGATGGCGCGCCCGCCCTTCGTGCGCATGCGGCGAAGGAAGCTGACCTTCCGTCGCTTCTTCAGGTTCGAACGTCGAATGTTGACTTTCATCGAGGTCTCCGCGAGTCGAAGCCGGCATTGAAAGGCCGCGGATTATAGGGGCGCACCTCGAGGCCGGCAATGCCTTTTCGCCTCCCGCCCCTCCTTCCTTCCGTTCCGAAGCGAACCGATGCTGGACTCGAACCGCCAACGTTGCCGATACGAAGGTCCGCTGTCCAGTTGCGGGATCTCGAGCGACGGTCCCTCGCGACGGCCTCGCGCGACGTGGTGGCGTTCGGGCTTGGGTAACGAACGACCAACCGAAAAGTCGCGCGCGATGTCATCGAACGGAGACTCCTCAATGAACGAACCCGAAGCCTGCGACGACGCCGAAGCACCGCAACCGATCGAGAACGAGCCCGTCGATCGTCCGCTCCAGCCATCACGACGGCGACGCCAGCGTTCCCGTCGCGATTCGGTCGCGTGGGTGCTGTTCGTCTTGTCTGGGCTTGGCGCCTTGCTCGCGTGCGTGATCGCCGCGCTCGATTCCGGGAGCGGAGGCGGCGCATCGCCGATGCGAGCAGCGCTCGAGCACGCGGGCGCGAGTCCCGCTGGCCTCCTTGCGATCTCGACGATCGCGCTCGTCGGCGGACTGTGCTTGCGGCGCGTCACCCAGCTCGAGTCCGTGTTCCGCGACGTCGGCGAGTCGCACGAGGCACTTCTCGAGAAGAACGAAGCACTGCAGCAGAGCCTCGAGGAGGTCAAACGGCACACCGATCTCGCGCGAGCCGAGCGTTTCTCGGCGCAGCTCGACAAAGTGCGAACCGAATTGGCGACACTTCGGAGCGAGCTAGAGACTCGCGTCCTCCCGGCACCCGAAGTGCGGCGTGCGTTCGAGGAGCAAGGCAACAAGTTCGCGGATCTCGGGAAGTTCCTTCATCGGCTTCGAACGGAGTGGCTGGAGGGAATGCGCGCCGCCATGCAGCCGCTCGCGCGCCAAACCGACCTCGCACCCGTGCAGGCGGATGTTCGTGCACTCGTCCAGTGGTCCGGTGACGTGCCGAAGGCTTCACAGCTCGACGCCGCCAGTGACGAAACGCGCGGTGCGGTCCGTGACGTCGCCGCGCGGATCGCGACCATGGAGGAGGACCTCGCGAAGACGGAAAGCCACTTCGGCAGCATCGAAAGCTATCTCGGATCGGTGTCGGAACGAATCGAAGGCTCGTTTCGCGACATGCGCACGAGCCTCGACGAGGATCGTAAGCGGCGACCCGTCGACTTCCGGGACGAGTGGGCTCGCGTGCAGGTTGCGCAGCGAGAAGAATGGAACCGGGGACTCTCCGAGGTGCGTGAAGATCTCGCGCACCGCAAGGAGGAAATCCGGCACGAGATCCGAACCGCGATCGCCGATTCGGAGAAGGAGCTGCGAAGCGTTCTGTCGTCGATCGAGTGGCTGCGAAATCGGCTCGAAGCGTTGCCGGATCCCGCGGCGCCGCTCGGCACCGTGCGCGAGGCGCTCGATGCGCAACGTCAGGCAATCACCGAATTGCGTCAGACGTTCGGTCAATCGCAGGAGACTCTGGCGGAGCTTTCGCATCGGATCGGCGACCTCCCTGGCGAGCTGAAAGGCGATTTCACGCGTGCGAACACGGACGTCGAGCGCGAGTTCGCGGAAGTGCGCCGTCGGTTCGAGACTCGCCTGGCAGCGATCGAGGAATTCCGAGGCGGCATCACGGGCCTCACCGAGGAAACGCGACGCATCCGTGAAGCCATTCGCGAGGTCGAGGCGTCGCTCCAGGCTCTCCGATCTCAACCCGATCCGGCATTCGTCGCGACGCCGGCAACGCCCGTTTCCGTGGGAACAGAACTAAGTGCGAAGGAATCCATCGACGCCGCACCCGTCGTCGCATCGAGCCCGACTGCGGCGGTCGCGACGGCAGCCGCGCCCGCGTCGCCCGGCGCCACCGAATCGGTGTTCTCGGCGATCGAGAAACTGCGTTCGATGATGGGCTCGTGATCGAACGTCGAGGGTCGCGTTCTAACGGTGATGGCGGCTCCGCGAGTCGACTGGTAAGATCCCGCCCGTTCGCGACGTTCGCATCGGCACATCGCATCGCGGGAGGGCGGCAGGGGTGCTTTTCGAAAACTATCTCGACCATGTCGTAGACGCGATCTCGCGCTTTCGTGAGTCTCAAGGGCCGAGCCTGAAACGGGCAGCGGAGTGTGTCGCTCGCAGCGTGAAGGCCGGTGGCGCGCTCCATCACTTCGACACGGGTCACATGCGGGATGAGCCCGTCCGGCGCGCGGGTGGATTTTTCGGACTCCACCACCTCGAGGCTCGGTTGGAAGTTCATCATTCGAGCCCCCCCGGCCGAGCACGCAAGCCGACTCTCAAGCAGAACTACATTTGGCATCTCGACGCGCTCGCGGCACACGTTTTCTCGGTGTCGAACATGGCTGCCGGCGACGTTCTCGTCCTCGTTTCGAACAGCGGGAAGGAGCCGTTTCCGATCGAGCTCGCGCTCCAGGCTCGACGGTCGAGCGTCGCCGTCGTGGCGATCACATCCGTCGCGTTCAGCGAGACGCTTCTTCCAGCCCATCCGTGCGGGAAGCGGCTCTTCGAAATTGCGGACGTCGTCATCGACAACCAGAGTCACGTGGGCGACGCCGTCGTCGAGGTGGCCGGCGTCGAGACCAAGATCTGTCCGACTTCGGGCGTCCTGTCAGCCGTTGCGTTGTGGTCACTCACCGCGGAGATCGTGGCAGCCTGCCTCGCCGTCGGCGTCAAGCCCACGATCTATCGAAGCGTGAACTTGCCCGACGGATTCGAATTCAACGAGCGCGCGGAACAGGAGTACGTCCGAAAGGGCTTTTGACGGAGCGTCGAGCGTGAGCGCGTGGCGGAACTGAAAAACGAATTCTCGTGGTCGAAGTCACGGCACGAAACGTTCGACGAATGCCGGCGGAAGTACTTCTACCAATACTATGGCTCGTGGGGTGGTTGGAGCGCGACGGCGCCCGAGCCCGCACGCCAACTCTACCGCCTCAAACAGATCAAGAACCTCCACCTCGAGATCGGCACGGCGGTCCACACGACGATCGAGGAGATCTTGCGAGAGATTCGTTCGGGCCGCACGCCGAGCCCGACGGCGGCGCGCGAGAGGGTTCGAACTCTGCTCAATCAGTCATGGTCGGAGTCGCGTGGAGAACGATGGCGCGACGAGCCCAAGCGGTACTCGTGCCTCTTCGAGCACTACTACGGGCCGATGCCGGAATCGGAACGCATCGACGAGCTGCGCGCCAAAGCGTTCGGGTGCATCGACCGTTTTTTCGCCCTTCGATGGTACCCGCTGATTCGCGAGAGCCGCCCCGAGGACTTCCTCTCGGTCGAGGACCTGGACTCGTTCGATCTCGGCGGCGTCCGCGTGTTCGTGAAACCCGATTTTGCGCTGCGCCGTGACGGGCTCCACTACCTGTTCGACTGGAAGACGGGAAAGGCGACGGAGCGCGACGCCTTGCAGCTCGCCTGCTATGCAGCATTCGCCGGTCGAAAGTGGGGCGTGGCGCCCGATGGGATTCGGATCGTGATCGCATACCTCGGCGACGCGGTTGCCGATGAGCGTTTCATTTCCGCGCCTGAAATTCAGGAAGCGCTGAAGTCGATCAACGCATCGGTTGAGCGCATGCGCTCATTGCTGGTCGACGTGGCGTCCAATGCTGCGCGCGTCGAAGACTTTCCGCAGCTCGACGATTTGCGCGTGTGCGCGCGTTGTGTGTTTCGGGAAGCGTGCCGACCCGAGCATTCGTTCGCACGCTAGCGCGCGAACTTGCCTGCCTCTGTGGCCGCGCGCAACTGGCCGCACGCGGCGGCGATTCGGTCACCGCGCTGATGACGCACGTGAACGGGAAATCCCTCTCGTCGTAGCACCGCCGCGAATGCCTCGCAGTCCGAATCGCTCGGCGGTTCGAGTCCCGGTTCGTCGATCGAGTTGTACGGGATGAGATTGATGTTGCAGCGCAGATCCTTCAGTGCCCATGCGAGCTTGCGCGCCTGATCGGGGCGATCGTTGATTCGGCGGATGAGCACGTATTCGATCGTGACCTCTCTCCCGGTTTTCGTGACGTACTCGCGTGCTGCATCGAGGATGTCGCCGATCCCGCGATTCACGGGCACGAGCTTCGACCGCAGTGCGTCGTCCGGTGCGTGCAGGGACACGGCGAGATTGAAAGCGTAGCCCATGTTTGCAAGTGCGCGGATCCGGTCGGGCAATCCCGAAGTGGAGACCGTGATTCGTCGCGCGCCTAGACCATATCCGTCGGGCGCCTGAATCGATTCCAGCGCGCGCATCAGGTTGGCCAGGTTCAGCAGCGGCTCGCCCATCCCCATCACCACGATGTGATCGATGCGTCGATCGTCGTCGTCGGTGCGCGGCACCAATCGGTCGAGGTGAAGGAGTTGCTCAACGATTTCGTGTGCTTCGAGATTGCGCTGCAAGCCGGCCTTTCCGCTCGCACAGAAGATGCACGCGATCGGACAACCCACTTGGGTCGAAAGGCACGCGGTCATTCGATCGGGGGCCGGGATCAGGACGGCCTCGACGCTGTCGCCCGGCGCGAGTCTCACGAGGATCTTGCGAGTACCGTCTGGATCGTCCTGAGTTTGCTCGATGCGGCTCGAGTAGAGCGGCAGCGAGCCTTCGAGGGTTTTTCGAAGCGGACCGGGCAGGTCCGTCATCGCGTCGTACCCGGGAGCGTGCCGCCGATAGATCCACTGTCGGATCTGTTTCGCCCGAAACGCCGGCTGCCCGAGGCGGCCGAGCTCGGCGACGAGTGCATCGCGCTGCAGCGACAAGAAACTCTTCGTTTGAGCGGGTTGGGTCATCGCTTCTCGCGTGGATTGACGCCGGCTGTCGCCGAGCGCGGGGTTCCGTTGATGCGTGGGTGGCAGATCGGCCATGAATTCCTTTTCCATCTCGTCTGCTGCGGTCGGTTCGTCATTCGACCCCGATCGCGGGGCGGCATTCTATCAAGGAGCGCAAGGGGACGGAGCATCGCGGTGACCGGGGTTCGTCGATCGTCATCGCGATGAGACCGGTTCGTGGCTACGGTGGCATCGAGGATCTCCAAGATGGCGACACTGAACACCGGACCAGCCGTTCGGTTTTTTCAGAAGATCCCGGACGTCGCGTCCTCGCGCGGTTCGTTCGAAGAACTCGGATCCTGTGCGACTCTGCCTCGGCTGTCATGGACGCCACGCACTCTGGGAGAGACTCTCACCGGCACCGACTGAACCGTCGACGCCTCCGCCGTTCTGCACCCGAGCGTTCGAGTTTTTGAGTCGTGAACTATTGCTTCAGTTGGGTCGCGCTGGTACGTTGGCGCTTGCTAGGAGCGCCAGGAGATTTTGTAGGAGTTCTCCCCGCATTCGTGGGGTATTGCGGCCCGTGCTCTCCCCGCCGGGGGTCGGCGCCGCTCGAACTCGGGAACGCCACTCAGGGGTCGTGCGATTGCGGGCGGCGAGCAATCGCGCTGTTCGGAGAAAAAGGAGCTTCCGCATGACGAGGCACCCAGTGCGCTGTATCGCGATCGGAGCCGGACTGTGTATCACGGCCGGTCTCTTGAGCCTGCCGGTGGTTGCACAGTCGACCGGCTCGGCCGCGCATCCCATGACGCCCAAGGCCGCTCTCGACCGGATCTTCGAGGGCGCAGACGTGGTAAACGGAAACGATCCGTCCGTTTTCAAGGTCGTGAAGGTCGGCGACAGCCAGCATCCGATGACGCGCGAGCAGATTCGCCGTCAGGTCGCGGGCGGCCCGGATCTCACGCCGGCTCAGTTGGAGTCGAAGGTCGCTGCGCTTCGCACGCACGACGTCGATGTCGAAGAGAAGCTCCGGCTCGATCATCAGCTTCCGCCGGCCGGCAAGGCCCATCCAGGCGATGAGACGAACGGACCTATTCTCGGCGTCACGCCACCCACGAACGACGCTTGTGCGACGCCGACCATCGCCGGCCTCGGCAGCTTCCCGTTCGACAACACGTGTGCGACCGCTCAGGCATCGGATCCGACGTATCCGTGCGGCGGTGGCGGCACGCCGTTCAACAGTCTTTGGTTCCAGTTCACCCCGGCTTCGAGCGGGACTTACCAGATCGACTGCTGCGGGTCGACGTACGACACGTTGCTCGGCGTTTGGACGGGTCCGGCCTGTGGGCCGTACGTCAACGTCGCGTGCAACGACGATTTCTGCGGTCTTCAGTCGTCCCTCAGCACGGCGCTGACGTCCGGCACGACCTACCGCATCGAGGTCGACGGCTTCTCGGGAGCGACCGGAACCGGCACGCTCAACATTTCGCTGCCGACGCCTCCGGGCAACGACACGTGCGCGGCGGCAACCGTTCTCCCCGGAGCGGGGCCGTTCCCCGTCACGGGAACCGAAGGCACGACGCTGGCGACGACCGACGTGACCGATCCGTTGCAGGCTTGCACGTTCGGTGGCGCCGCACAGAACTCGAACTCGGTCTGGTTCAGTTGGACCCCGACCGCCGGCTGCTTGGCCGGCTTCGAGACGTGCACGAGCGGTTATGACACCGTTCTGTCGGTGTTCACCGGCACGTGCGCCGCGATCGGAACCGAGATCGCATGCAACGACGACGGTGGCAGCCCGAATTGCGGCGGCACTCTCCAGTCGGGAGTCACGTGGACGGCAACGGCCAGCACGACGTACCTCATCGAGGTTACGGACTTCGCGACCCCGGGCGGCGGCACTCTCAACTGGCGGCTCGACTGCGGCACCGGCCCGACGCCTCCGCCGAACGACGAGTGCGCGAACGCGACGGCTCTTCCTCCAGCTGGGCCGTTCCCGATCACGTGCTCTCAGACCACCAACACCGGGACGACCAACGTCACGGATCCGGCTCAGGCCTGCACCTTCGGTGGCCCGAACGCGAACAGCCATTCGGTCTGGTTCACGTGGACGCCCGCGCAGTCCGCATCGATCCTCCTCAACACCTGCGGATCCGACTACGACACGGTCGCGTCGGTATTCACCGGCGCTTGCGGTTCGCTGACGGAGATTGCGTGCGACGATGACTCGGGAGCCGCTGGGCCGTGCGCAGGCACGCTGCAGTCGTTCCTCACGTTCAACGCGATCGCTGGCGTGACCTACACGATCGAGATCACGAGCTTCGCCACCAGCCCCGGCGGCAACCTCCAGAAGTCGCTCGGCCCGTGCGTGCCTTCGGCATGCGACGCGCCCCCGATCGACGAAGACGCCTGGACCACGACCGCGCAGTGCCTCGCCGACTCGGCCCCGGGCCTCGGTGAGTGCGGATTGCCGGATGCCGAGGTCTACACGTTCCCGGTCGACGCGAATCCGGGCGCGGTCGATCCCGAAGACCTCGTGGTCGTCGACAAGATCAAAGTTCCGTCGTGCGGACTTCCGAACGGCGTGATGATCGACTACTTCTTCGTCCGCCGAAATCCGCTCTGTCCGCCGGGCGCTCCGGTGACGGGCGAGGACATTTGCCTGCCAGTCTCGCCCGCGCGCGCACCGCGCCTGATCCTCAACGACGTCTTCTACTCGGGCAGTCTCTTCCCGCCCAGCACCAACGGGAAGCCGTACGAGACGACGGTTGCGCTCATGTTCAACAGCGCACACGCTCGCCTCGGGACTGGCGATTTCGACTACTTCAAGGTCGTCGAGTTCGATCCGGGTGTGTGCCCGGACGTCGACGGCGACACGCAGCCAGATTGCGGCGTTCAGCTGCGACCTGAAACCGGTACCGGAGTGAGATTCAATCTCTCCGGCACGCTCGACGTTTTCGGCGCCGAGGTGATCGAGTTCTTCGTGAACCGAAACCGGCACAATCTGAACTGCCTGAACGTCTTCGAGGAGCACCCGAGCCAGCCGCCTGCGCGCGCTGCGTTCCCGGGCAACCAAGCGGGTGAGGATGCCGAGACTCGGCCGTGGTCGTTCCACGTCGACTAGTCGTCGGTAATTTCACTTTCTGAGCGATTCGAAGCCCTCGCGGTCGTAGCGGCCGCGAGGGCTTCTCTTTGGATCACGCATTCAAACGCCTGGAAATAACTCCTGAACGAGGCAGAATACGGGGCCCTGATTTTCACTTCCCAATCGATTTCTCAACTGGGGCCCGAACGTCCATGGTGGGTTCGCTCGGTCTCGAAGCGTACGGCGATTCGGTTCGGGGCGGGCGGCCCTCGAATCAAGATGCGTTCGTCCTTCTCGATACTCGCCATCCAATCGTCCGCGCACGGGGTCGCGGATCCCTCTTCGCGGTTGCGGATGGCCTCGGGGGCCATGCGGGTGGGGCCGAGGCCGCGCGGATCGCCGTCGACTCGCTCGCGCATTTCTTCGACACGGTTCGCGAATTCGAGCTCCGCGACGCGTCTGGCGTGCTTCGGGAAGTGGTGCTCGGGGCTCACCGTCGGATCTGCGAACGAGGCTCCGAGGACGCGAGCCTCGAAGGCATGGGGACGACGGTCACGGTGGCGAGGTTCCATGGCGGCCACGCGACCTTCGTCCACGCCGGCGACTCGTCCCTTTTCCAGCTTCGCGGTGATCGCTTGGTCGTTTTGACCGAGGACCACACGGTTGCGTCGCAGCTCCGTCGAGCGGGGCGCTTGACGGAACGCGAGTACCGTTCGAGTCCATTCCGCCACTCGCTCTTCTCCTACTTGGGAGCTCCGGAGTTGATCCTTCAGGTAGGAGAGGTCGAAGTTCGGCCCGGAGACCGATTCCTCCTCGCTACCGATGGCTTGCTCAAGTCGAGAGAGGAGCGCAGCGTGCTTCTCGCGTCCCGGACTGCGTCGACCCCGCGCGAATGGGTACGCGCGCTCCTGTCGCGAGCGGCGCGAAGTCCGGACGCAGACAACACGACTGCAGTCGCCGTCTTCGTCGGGGAGGTCTCGAATGGCGGTGTTTGAGGGTTGGATCCGGCTCCAGGAGGCTCGCCGGGCTCTCGAGCGGGAAGCGTACGAGGAAGCGCTTCACCTCGCCTCCGATCCGAAGATCCGCCAACACCAGAAAGCGAAGAGCATTCGCGTTCTTGCGCTCGAAGGGATCCTGGACCGCGCGCGGCGTGCGCGAGATCGCAACGACCTTTCGCAGGCCTACCGTGACGTGAAATTGGTCCTGGGAACTCCTGCCAGCGCGGAGCAACCCGTCGTTCAAGGAAGCTCGCTCGACGAGGCGACGTCGCTCGAGAAACACGTGCGAGAGGCCATCGATCGGCGCGACGGACTTCGCGGATTCCATGCACAGATCTTGGCCGAGGCTCAAAAGGACGTGAGCGATGGCCTGCTCATCCAGGGTCGTTCCAAGCTGGGGTTGATCGAGTCGGACGTCCCTGAGGCGAAAATGCTCCTGGTGCGAGTGACGCTCCGAATCGAGGAGGCGGACGCCTTCGTCGAACAAGCAGGGCGAGCGCTTCGCGACGGGCGCATCGACGCGGCTCGCGACGCCATCCAACGGGCCCGTGAGCGATTCTCCCATCATGCGGCCCTTCTCGATCTCGAGTCGGAGCTCCAGTCGCGTGAGCGGCAAGCGCGCCTGGAGCGCGTGCAGACCTTGCTCACCGCCGGGCATGCCGAAGACGCTCTGGCGAGCGCTCGCGCGTTCCTTCCCCCGGAGAACGAGCTCGTGGCGGCCGCCCGGAATGCCGTGGAAAGTCTCGCCACGCAGCGCATCCGCGCGGCGCTCGCGCTCGGGGACTTGAGCGATGCCGAGGCACAGATCCGGCGTGCTCGGGAGGCCGACTTGCGCGGCGCAGATCTCGAGGGCTTGGTGCGCGCTTCGCGGCTCTGGAAGTCGTCGCGAGAAAAAGCGGACGCCGGCGATCTCGTCGGAGCGATCTCCGCACTCGAGCAGGTTCGCGATTGCCTCGGTCCACTCGATTCCATCACGCGGGAGAGCGGCGCGTTCGAGTCGCGCGCCCGCGACTGCGACCGTTTGTTGGATGAAGCGCTCGAGCGCGTCCGCGACGGCGCGATGTCGGACGCTCGAGCCCGGTTGCTGGAAGTGCTTCGACTCGTCCCCGGGCACCGAGCGGCGAAGGACCAGCTTGCCGGTATCGATCTCTTCCTTCAGTCGGAAGCGGACGGGCTCGACCGGGCGCGCGTCGCGCTCGACGCCGGCAAACTCGGTGAGGCTCGCGTTCTCTTCACACGCCTTCTCAGCTCGGCGTCGCGCGAGGCTGCCGAGGAGGGAATTCGGGGCGTCGATGCGCGCGCGGCGCGCGCGCGAACTCTCGTCAATCAAGTCGAGGGCACGGCCGCTGCGTCACGCGCCGCCTCCCGTGAACAACTCACTGCGGCGCTCGAGCGGATCCGAGAAGCACTCCAGCTCGATGCGGACTCGGAGTCTGCACGGACGCTCCGAGAGCGCCTCGAACGTGAGATCACGGTACGCGACCGGATCGACTGGGGAGCCGCGAAGGAGCACGAGGGAGACGTCGAATCGGCGTACCGCTGGTACGGCGAAGGACTGACGCTCGACCCGTCGCACAGCGTGTGCACTCGCGAGAGAGCCCGCGTCGCATCGTTGCTCGCGAAGGCGAAGCTCGATCAAGCCGAAGAACTCCTGCGTCAGCGCCGATTCGCGGCCGCCGCGACTGCGGCCCGCGCCGCACAGTTGCTGATCGGTGAGCTGGCGGCGTCGGACGCGAGCGTCGTCGAAGCGCGGATGCGCGCGGTCAATGAGCGCGTCGCGAACGAATCGAGCACAGTGCAGCCGTTCATCGACGCCGCAGAGCGGGGCATTCGCGAAGGCGACCTTCGCGCGGCCCGCGCCGCCCTCGACCTGCTCGAAGCGCGCTTTGCGGATCAGCCCGACCTCGCGCGTCTCCGTGCCTCGCTCGAGCGCGAAGAGGGAGTCGATCGGGCGATCGACGACATCGAGGGGCATCTCCAACGGCGAGAGGTCACCCAAGCGCGCCAAAAGCTCGCCACGCTGTCGGGAATCACCCATCGAGGTCTTCGCGACTTGCGCGAACGGACGACCCGCGATTCCGGACTGGCACCGAGCTTCGTCATGCGCGTCGAAGAGGGGAGCGAGTACCTCGTCTTGCTTGCCGATCGGCTTTCGATCGGCAACGTGCTGTCTGGAGGGAACGAGCTTTCCCTGTTCGGCAGCGTGTCGAGTCGCCACGCCGAGATCCGCCGGACGGTCTCGTTCCACCGAGGCGTCGAATACACCATCGTCTCCGCACCCGGGAAGGACGTGTTCATCGGGACGACTCGGGTCTCCGAGCGGGTCCTCCGGGATGGAGACGTGGTGCGTCTCGGCGAATCGGTTCGTCTCCAGTTCCGGCTGCCGACCGGGAAGAGCCGCAGCGCGATGCTCCTGCTCAAGGGAGCGACGGCGGTCGATGGAATCGAACGCGTGCTCCTTTTCTGGTCGGGTGGCCGGGACGGCCGACTCGTCCTCGGGTCGGCGGCGTCGAGTCATGTCGTGATCCCGGCTGCAGAGCGCGAGATCGAGATCTGCGGAACCGGCGACGCTGGGGTCGTTGCCTGCCGCTCGGCGATCGGCGTCTCCGTGGATGGTGGCGCCGTGGTGCCCGAAGCGCCGATCCGGCGCGGATCGAGCATACAGGTTGGTGCGGTTCGTTTGCACGTGGAGTGATCTCACGGGCGAATAAGTGAGGCCGGGCGCAGTATTCAGGCCCACGCCATTCATCGCAGGGGTGACGTTCGACGTCCGGGCAATCCGGCCGCCGACATCGAACTGGAGGACGCTGGAATCGAGCCATGATCACGACAGCCATCGTTCTCCTTTCAGCGTTCGCGGGAATCGACGCCGACGATGTTGCCGTCGTCCCCACGCTCTCCCGCGCAGTCGACCGTGCCGATGCGGAGCTCGCGTCTCGATTGAGCGCGACGGAAGCCGTGCGATGTCGGGAGGCGGCTCTCCTGCCTGAGGAGCCGGACCTGCCCTCGACCGTGCTCGACGCGTTTCGCGCGAGGCTGTTTGCGCGCGACTTCACGGTGACGACCGGTTCGGCGCCAGACGGAGCGGATCTCGTCGTCGAAATCGGTCTCGCACGCGACGGCGACGGGGGAGTTCTTCGGCTGAGGTGCGTTCGTCCACCCCTCGCGGCGATCGCCGTTCGCTTTCTCGGCAAGGAGTGGGTCGATCGTTCCGATTCGAATCAGCGCCGCCGCGGCGAGGACCCGTGTTACGTCGGCCAATCCGACATCGAGGGCGCTGCAGCGGACGCAGAAGCCGGCGCGCTTGCGGCGGCACTCGCGTCGGTGCGACGCGAGGCAGCGATTCGGGCCGATGCCGATCCCATTGCCGACGCGGGCGTCATTGAAAGGGTGGTGCGGAGCCCTATAATCAGGGGCAAATTCATGCGAGACACGTTCCTCGAGACGGAAACGAAACCGTACGGTGCGGTCTACCGAGGACACGTGCTCCTGGCCGTTCCGGAGAATGAGATCGACAAGCTCGCGCGCGCGATCCGAGAACTCATGCGGCGCGACCGCTGGACTTGGGTTCTGCGAGGCGGTCTGATTTCCGCCGTAGCGGTTATCGTCTTCGGCGGATTCGTGGCGATCGATGGCTGGCTTCGGGGAACGCACTCGCGTGCGTTGAAGGTGGCGTGTGCGATGGTTTTCCTCGCGTCTTCGATCGCACTCCTCGGAGTGCGCTTGTGATCCGGCCACCGAGTGTTCGTGAGCCGATGCGTCACGCCGAAAGGGTCCCCCGCCCGATCGATCCGTGGCGACTCGGCGGAGATCCCCGCGCATGAGCGACACGTCCGCGACCGACGTCGCACTGAATTGGGAACAGTTCTACCGGAACTATCGCCAAGCGGACTACATCCCCGGCTACGAGATCGTGAACAAGCTCGGTTCCGGGGTGTTTGGCGCCGTGTTCAAGGCGCGCAAGACGTCGATCGGCAAGTTCTACGCGATCAAGTTCCTGAAGGTGGACGACGAGGCGACCAAGACGGCGATCGTTCGCGAGCTGGAATCGCTGCGCCACTTTGCACAGATCGACCACCCGAACCTCGTGTCGATCGAGGACAAGGGCGAAGTCGATGGGATTCCGTACATCATCATGAACTACGCCGGCGAAGAAACGCTTCGCCGGCGACTCGAGCAAGGCCGTCTTCCCGAAGCCGAAGCCGTCGCGATCTTCGTTCAGATCTGCGAAGGCGTGGCGGCTCTCCACGAGAAGTCGATCGTGCATTTCGACCTCAAGCCGTCGAACGTGTTCATCAAGGCCGGCGTAGCGCGGGTCGGAGACTACGGTCTGTCGCGACTCACGAGCGAGAGCCATAAGACGCTGTCGATGGGACGCGGCACTCCCTACTACATGGCGCCTGAGATGCTCCGCAAGAAGGGCGACCGGCGCTCGGACATCTACTCACTCGGCGTCATTCTCTTCGAGTGCCTCGCCGGAGAGGTGCCATTCAAGGGTGACAGCGAATGGGAGGTGCTGAAGAAGCACGAGACCGAGCCGATCACGTTTCCCGAGACGATCTCTCCGCGCTTCCGCGCGATCATCTCGCGGTGCATGGCTAAAGACCCGGAAGCGCGGTATGGGTCCGTTCGAGAACTCGTGACCGATCTCTCGGCGACGGGTAGCGCCGGGTCGCCAAGCGTCTCTCCCACGAGCGCGACTCCGAAGGCGATGGGGCCTCCCTTCCTCGTCGGTCTCGGCTTGGGGCGTCGTTCGAACTCGAACTCGACCGTCGATTCGACCCGCACATCGCCGGCCACGACGCCGAGCCCGGTTTCAGCACTGAACGACATGATGCGAGCGATCGCGGGCGTTCTCGCGCGACTGCGCGCGGGGATTCGCGCTCACTACCGGCATCGACCGGGATCCGGCGAACCGATCGTCGTCGAGCCGGAAGGCGTCGTTCCGGATCACGGTCTCGTGGGTAACTCGTTCCACGTGTTCGGGCGCTTCGTCGAAGTGGTCGTGCTCGGTTCGCTGTTGCCGCTGCGCTACTTGCCGTGGATCCTGTCGAAGTCGCTGGGTTTTCTGCTCATCCTCCCGTTCAAGATCCTCGCCGTCGGTGTGAAGATCTTCGTCGTGGCGCTGATGTTCGGTGCGATCTTCTTCGTGCTTCGTGTCTTCTTCAGCGTTCTTCTCGGCGTGCGCCCGTTCGGATAACGCAGGGAGCCGATCGATTGTGTGACATCGCGCGATTGAAGGCGGGGGACGACGCGGAGTGGAAGCGGCTCCAGGATCGTTACCTTCGGCGTGTCTATTTCTATGTCCAGAAATCGGTCAAGGACCCGGACACCTGCGACGACATCGTCCAGGAAGTCTTCCTCGGCGCGATCCGTGGGATCGACCGATTCGACGAGGCCTACAACATCGAGCAGTTCCTCTTCGGGATCGCACGCAACAAGGTCGTCGACCACTTTCGTCGTGATCGACCCGACGAGGCCGTCGGGACGACGGGCGACGACGACGACAAGCGGCGATTTCGGGCGATCGAAAACCTCGCGCATCCTACGGAATCGCCGAGCCGTCTCGCCGTCGGCCGCGAATCCGCGGAACGCGAACGGGCCGTCCTCACGAACATCCTGCGGAAGCTCGTCGAGCGGTATTGGAAAAAAGGAGAGTTTCACAAGCTCAAGGCGGTAGAGCTGATATTCGTTCGCAACGAACCATACAGCGAGATCGTTCGCCTCGTCCCGGGGATCCGCGACGAGCGAGCGATCGCCGGGATCAAGTTCAACGCGATCGCCGAATTGCAGAAGCTGGCAAAGCAAGAAGACCCCAATCGAAGCCTTTTCTCGGAGCTTTGGAGATGAGCGCGGGGCCTGTCGAGCGATGTCTCTCTCGCGCCGAAATCGTGCGGTTCCTCGAAGGCGAGCGCCCGCCGGGCGTCCACGCCAGCGAAGGAGACATTGCTGCACATCTCGAGGCGTGCGAGCCTTGCCGCAAGAGTCGGGACAACGTGCTCCACGAGCTGAGTGGGCTCGAACAAAGCCTATCGCTGCTGTGGACGCGCGAACGAATCAGTTGCCCGCACCGAGACATTCTCGCGGCGTATTTGCACGCCTCGCTTCCAGGCGATCAAAGCGACTACGTCCGATTCCATCTCGAGATCGTCGGCTGCGACGCTTGTGCCGCAAACCTGTCGGACCTTCGCGAGGCCGATCGGGAAGAGCCGCCGGCGATTCAGCGTGTCCGCGACGACGTGCTTCGCTCGACGACGGCATTCTTGGGCAAGCGCAAGAAGTAGGCGGGCGCATCCGAACTCCGGAGAGAATCGTACACTTCGCCGTTTGAATCGAACGGCGTCATCAGAAACGGGAGACTTCAATGAATCAGGGCCGAAATTCCCTGTGGTGTGCCGCCATCGTCGCCTTCTCGTTTGCGCTTCCGGCGTGCGGCCGTGCCGAGGACCTGTGGGCCAACCAGCCTTGCGACGGAAAGGCGGCCCCAGTGGACGGCCGGTTCGATCACTCCGCGTTCGACGCGCTGCTCAAGCGCTACGTCGACGCGTCGGGGATGGTCGACTATCGGACGTGGAAGGAGAAGGACGCCGCTCGACTCGACGCCTATCTCGACGCCGCGGGCTGCGTCGATCCGTCGAAGCTCGCGAGCGACGACGAGCGGCTGGCATTCTTCATCAACGTCTACAACGCCGTGACGATCAAAGGAATCCTCCACTTCTATCCGACCAAGAGCATTCGCGAGCACACGGCCGACGGGCCGGGGTTCAACCTGTGGAAGAACTTCTACTTTCGTTCGCCCGTCAAGAACTACAGCCTGGATGCGATCGAAAACGAAGTGCTTCGAAAGATGGGAGAGCCTCGAATCCACTTCGGCATCGTGTGCGCCTCGATCGGATGTCCGAAGCTGCGCAACGAGGCGTACGTGGGCAGCCGCGTGCGCGACCAGCTCCAGGATCAAGGCGTCGCGTTCTTCAAAGATCCGTCGAAATTTCGCCTCGAGGCGGGCGACGGCCGCGTCTCCACGTCGTCGATCCTGGATTGGTTCGGCTCGGACTTCGGTTCGGACGAAAATGCTCGGCTGAAATTCATCGCGCGCTTCGTCGAGGGACCGGCGAAGGCGACGCTCGAGAAAGGGGGCTTGAAGTTCAAGTTCCTCGACTACGATTGGTCCCTGAATGAGCAGCGAAAGTAGCCGAACCGGCTCGAAGTGGCGGGTCGCCGTGCTCGGGCTCGTCGTGGTCGCTGCCTCGGTGGTCTTGTTCGTTATTCGGTTCGAGTTCCCCGTCGAACACGGGACGGCGTTCGACCTTCGAATCGATTCGCCATCGGGATCGTTTGTCACCAGAGGATTCGCGCCGCGCCGCGAGTTTGGCGCGATGACCCCGGTTGCCGCCGCGAGAGTGTCTCGGGAATCCCGCCTGCTCGAACGTCTGTCCTCGGTGGATCGCCTGCGGGAGATTCGAGTCGCGATCGAAGGGTCAACGACGCGAGATCTCGCCACCGACTCTTCGATTCCGGCCTCCGACGGCTTCGGGCTCCCGGTCCTCGTCTCACCGACGCTCCATGGCGAATTCGTCTTCGTCGAGATCGGCGACGGATGCCGGCTCGATGGCGCGGCGTCGAGTTTCGAATCGGCCACGATGCTCGCGGCGGACGCCTCGACTCGCGAGCGACTCACGCTGTGGGAGGCGCTTCGCGCGCCGAACGGTACGGCGACCCTGCCGATTCTCCTACGCGAATGGCTCCAGCGACTGGGTTGGCTCGGGCCGATGCTCTTCGTCGTTCTCTACCTGGTCGCGACGCTCCTCGCGCTGCCCGGCGCGGTCTTGACGATTGCGGGTGGCCTTGCGTTCGGCATGTGGAAGGGACTGCTCGTCGTCACGATCGGAGCCAACCTCGGCGCGTCTGCAGCATTCCTCTTTGCTCGCTTCGTCGCGCGATCGGCGATCGAGAAGAGGCTGCCGCCGAGACTGCAGGCGCTCGACCGCGATCTCGAGGCCAACGGCCTTCGGACGATTCTGTTCGTGCGACTGGTGCCACTCTTTCCGTTCAATGTCATCAACTATCTCTGCGGGGTCTCGCGATTGCGATACCGCGACTTCGTCGTCGGGAGCTTGATCGGAATGGTCCCTGCGACGTTCTTGTGGATCTTCACGGCGATCAGCGCGACGTCGCTTTCACCCACGAACCCAGTGACGTGGCTGCCGCTCGCGTCGTTCTCGCTGATCCTGTTGGCTCCGAGGCTGTACCGGTGGTGGACGGGCCGGCGGTCGGCGGCGAGAGGCGGCGCTGTTGCGAGCGTGCCGTGACGTTGGAAATTCGCTTGCAATCGGATTCCAGTGCGGCATAAAGCTCGGGGACGGGAAAACCAGCGGGAACGACGGTAAGCGGATGGATCACATGGACTCGATGGCTGCCGCGAGAGTGTACGGTGATCGCGTGGCCGTCCTCGTGCTTGCGCGCTCGCCTCGAATCGAGGCACAGCTCAAGGATCTCGAGCGAACCGGCCGCGGTGCGGGCTCGCGATTGTTCGACGCTTCGCTACGCCGCACGCTGACGGCGGCTCGCGAGGCAGCGCCCGCGGACCTTCACGTCGCCGTCGCGCCAGAAGATCGCAACGCCGTCAGGCGTGCCGTCCGTGTTTCGGGGGCGAAGCGATTCCTCCAGGACGGCGACACGTTCGGCGAACGCGTTGCGAACGCCGTCGGCCATCTGCGGACCTCGGGCTACTCGCGAGTCGTCGTCCTTGCTGGAGACTGCCCGGGCATCCGTCGACACCATGTCGTCAGCGCGGTGAAGTCTCTCGCGGCGCATTCGGTCGTCCTCGGTCCGAGCGGCGACGGCGGCTTATACCTCCTCGGGCTCGATACCGCCGCGATCGATTGCGTCGATCTGCGAGCGGTTCCATGGCTGACGTCCGACGTAGCCGATGCCATGACGCGCTCGGCGGCCCAGGCGTCGCTCTCTCTGCGGCGCCTCGATCGGCTCGACGACGTCGACGACCCCCGATCCGCCAGCGCACTGCTGCGCCATCTCGCCGTGCGGCTCTCGACCGGCTCGTCGGCGATCGTTGCGCTCTTGCGCGAGGCATTGCGCACCGTTCTTCCGTTGCAACCGCAAGCGGCTCACGCCGTCGTCCACCACGTCCACGACCTCGCCGTTCTCTGGCGGCGCCCGCCTCCGACCTGCTGAAGCACCTCTTCGCCGTCGAGTAGGGCGCGTTCCGGGTCTCGCCGCCCATCAACCCGTTCTCCAAAAGGGAATCGCTTCGATGCTGCAGTCACCGCGCACGCTATTGGTCGTCGGGGCCGGACCCATCGGCATCGAGGCCGGCGTGGCTGCTCGGGCCCGCGGGCTCGACGTCACCGTCGTCGAGCGTGGAGTCGTCGCCGACAACGTTCGCCGCTGGGGATTCGTCACGCTCTTCTCCCCATGGAAGCTCGACACGTCGACCCTCGGCGAGCGCGCCTTGCTCGAGGAGCGGGCCGGGACCCGGCCTCCGGATCGCGAGGCGTTTCCGTCGGGAAGCGAGTTCGTCGAGCGTTACGTCGAACCGCTGGCGAAATCCTCGGCGCTTCGCGGACGGATCCTCGAGCACACGCGTGTGGTTTCGATCGGACGTGAAGGGCTCCTCAAGGGCGAACAGATCGGCACGTCGGATCGCGCGGCCCGACCCTTTCGCGTTCTCGTCGAGGACGAATCGGGACGGGAAAGAGTGCTCAAGGCCGATGCCGTGTTCGATTGTTCGGGGACGTATGGCAACTCGAACGAAGTCGGTGAGGGTGGGATTGCTGCGGTCGGCGAGCGCGCGGCAAGTGCCCGGATACGGCGCGCCATCCCCGACGTCGACGGCGCGGACCGATCGGCGTTCGTCGGTCGACGAACGCTCGTCGTGGGGCACGGCTATTCGGCTGCGACCGCCCTGGCGGCGCTTGCGAGGCTGGCCGAGCGCAATCCAGAGACGCGCGCGACGTGGGCGTTCCGGAGCGATGCGACAGATCCGTATGCGCTGGTGCCCGACGACCCGCTTCCGGCGCGCGCCGAGTTGGCGTCGCTCGCCAATCGGATCGCAAATGGAGGCGTTCCCTCGATCGCCGTGCGACGTGGCACACGCCTCGACACGATCGAGTCACGAGCCGACGGCGGGCTCGACGTCACGCTAGTTCGCGGGAACGAACACGCCAAGGAGTCGTTCGACGAGGTGATCGCGCTCGTCGGCTATCGTCCCGACGCGTCGATTCACCGAGAATTGCAAGTCCACCAATGCTACGCGTCGGAAGGCCCGATGCGACTGGCGGCCGCTCTTCTTTCCTCCGCGTCGTCGAATCCGTCCGGTGATTGCCTCGCGCAGACGACGCACGGCGCCGACACGCTTCGAAACCCCGAGCCGAACTTCTTCATCCTCGGCGCGAAGAGCTACGGCCGCGGCTCGTCTTTCCTACTCAAGATCGGCATCGAGCAGGTGGGACAGGCGATGACGCTTCTCCTCGGAGAGGGGGCGTCGCGATGAAGGCGCCGCTCGTGAAACTCGAGGCCCTCGATCATCTGTGGTTCCAGGTAACGGGCACCCTCTGCAATTTGACCTGCCACCACTGCTTCATCTCGTGCGGCCCGACGAATCACGCCTTCGAGCAGATGACCCTCGAGTCGATTCGCGATGCCCTCGAAGCGTCGCGCCGCCACGGCGTGAAGGAGTACTTCTTCACGGGCGGCGAGCCGTTCCTGCACCGCCAGATGGTCGAGATCCTCGAGGAAACGCTCGAGTACGGCCCGGCGACGGTTCTCACGAATGGAACGCTCTTCGACGAAGCGGGCCTCGCGCGATTGGCTCGGGCCGAAGGTCGGTCGCTCTATTCGCTCGAGCTGCGCATCTCGATCGACGGGTTCACGCCGGAGCAGAACGATCCGATCCGTGGAAAGGGAACGTTCCAGCGTGCGATGCGCGGTGTGAGGCAGGCGGTCGAGCACGGCTTCCTTCCGCTGATCACGGTCATGCGGTCGTGGGGCGAAGACGAGGACCATGCGGTCTTCGAAGGCTTCGTGGACACGCTTCGCTCGATCGGTTACGCGCGCCCGCGCATCAAGCTTCTTCCGCCGCTCCGCATCGGCCGCGAGGAGAAGCGCAGCCGCGGCTACGGAAACGATGAGGTCGTGACCGAGGAGATGATGGTCGGCTACGACGCCGGCGCACTCATCTGTGGCCACAGTCGCGTGCTCACCGATCGCGGCGTGTGGGTGTGTCCGATCCTCATCGACGCACCGGATGGGAAACTGGGCGACACGCTCGAGGAGTCCTTCGACGCCTTCGCGCTTCGCCACCGAGCGTGCCACACCTGTTGGCTCAACGGTTCGATCTGCTCGAATCCGTCTTCGAATGCCGCTGGCCTCGACGTCGCGGGAAAGCGAGCGTCCTCGTGATGCTCGAGCGATTCGAACGCGTCGCCGTATTCGGCGGGGTGTACAGCAACCACCTTGCGCTCGCGGCTCTGCTCGAGGATGCGCGGCGCAGGAGCGTCGACGCGATCTTTTGTCTCGGCGACCTCGGTGCGTTCGGGCCCAACCCGGACAAGGTCTTTCCGCTGCTGCGCGCAGGCGGCGTAAGCGCGATGGCGGGGAACTATGACCAATCGATTGCCAGCGATCTCGGAGATTGCCAGTGCGGGTACACGGATCCGCGCGACAACCACTACGCGCATCTGTCCTATCGATACACCTACGGCAGGACGTCGTCCGAGAATCGCGCGTGGATGCGGACCCTTCCGGCCGAGATCCGATTCATGCTCGGTCGCTATCGCGTGCTGTGCTGTCACGGCTCCCCCCGACGCACCAACGAGTTCCTGTGGGAGTCGACGACGCCGACGCACTTCATCGACAAGCTCGCGGTAGCTCACGACGCGGACGTGATCGCTGGCACTCATACGGGCATCAAATGGCACCGCCGGCTCGCGTCTGATCGACACTTCGTAAATGTCGGCGTCGTCGGGCGTCCGGAGAACGACGGACGCACGAACGTGTGGTACTCGATCCTCGACGCGCGACCCGATTTCACGGTGACTTTCGTGCCGCTCGACTACGACCACGAATCCCTCGCGCGCGAGATGGAGATCGAGGAGCTGCCGCGGGAGTTCGTCGAAACCATTCGGACCGGGTGGTGGAGCACGTGCCTGGAAGTTCTACCGGCCAAGGAACGCAAGAAGGGACGATTCTGACGGGAGGAGAGGAAATGGCCCAGAGACTCGACGTGGAAAAGGCCGTTCGCGAACGCTACGCCAAGGCTGCCGGCAAGCCGGAAGCGGAGCTGTGCTGTCCGACGACGTACGACCCGAAGCTGCTCGAGGCGATCCCGAAGCAAGTGATCGAGCGCGACTATGGCTGCGGCGATCCCACTCCGCACGTGCGTCGCGGCGACGTCGTGCTCGATCTCGGCGCGGGCGGCGGCAAGATCGCATTCATCGCCGCGCAGGTCGTCGGCCGGGAGGGGCGTGTGATCGGCGTCGACATGAACCCGAAGATGCTCGGGCTTGCTCGCAAGTACGCGCCCGTCGTCGCGGATCGGCTTGGGTACGGCAACGTGGAGTTTCGCCACGGCAAGATCCAGGATCTCACGCTCGATCTCGACCTCGTGGAAAAGTACCTCCTGAAGCATCCCATCGACACGGTGACGGGACTTCAGCGATTCGAGGATCACGTTGCGCGCCTGCGCCGCGAGAAACCGCTCGTCGCGTCGGACTCGATCGACGTCGTCGTCTCGAACTGCGTCCTGAATCTCGTTGCCGACGAGGAAAAGCGCCAGCTCTTCGCCGAGATGTTCCGTGTGCTCAAGCGCGGGGGTCGCGTCGCGGTCTCGGACATCGTTTCGGACGAACCGGTCATGACAGAGATGAAGGACGATCCAGAGCTCTGGTCCGGCTGCATCTCCGGAGCGTTTCAGGAATCCGAGTTCCTGAAGGCATTCGAGCAAGCCGGCTTCTATGGGATCGCGATGGCAACGCGCGCCGAGCAGCCGTGGCGCACGGTGAACGGAATCGAGTTCCGCTCGATCACCGTGACCGCGTGGAAGGGCAAGCAGGGCCCGTGCGTCGAGCGCAACCAAGCCGTCGTCTATGGCGGGCCGTGGAAGGAAGTGCGTGACGACGACAATCACACGTATTTCCGC
The DNA here is from genome assembly GCA_016178505.1 of Planctomycetota bacterium. Lineage (GTDB taxonomy): Bacteria > Planctomycetota > JACOTG01 > JACOTG01 > JACOTG01 > JACOTG01. The sequence continues at coordinate 21,642 of JACOTG010000018.1, read as the reverse complement.
GGCCAGCCGATGGCGGTCTGCGACAAGACGTTCAAGATCCTCACGAACCCCGTCGGACCCTATGCCGGACAGATCATCGCGGTGCCGCCTCTCGTCGAGGTGCCGCTCGACGAAGCCGTCCCGTTCAATTGCAAGGTGAACGCCGTCCGAAGCCCGAAGCAAACGAAGGGCGAGGACTACGACATCACCACGGAGGCTAGCGAATCATGCTGCGGACCCGACGGGTGTTGCTAGAAGAGGTGACGGAAGCGCCGCCGGCTTCGTCCACGTCCCTCGTCGGGCCCTGTCTCGGCGAATTCCTCGGGACGTTCATCCTCGTCTTCTTCGGCGTGGGCTCCGTTCACACGGCGGTCGCGACCGGCGCGCAGGTCGGCTTGTGGCAAGTCGCCATCGTGTGGGGAACCGGCATCACTCTCGCGATCTACTCGACCGCGGCGCTCTCGGGGGCTCACATCAATCCGGCGATCACGATTGCGATGGCCGCGTGGAATCGATTTCCGGCGCGGCGCGTGACGCCATACCTCGTTTCCCAGCTCGTCGGTGCCGTCGCCGCGGCCGCCGTTCTCTACGCGCTCTTCAACCCGTTCATCGTGGCGTTCGAGGCGAAGTCCGGCATCGTGCGGGGCGCGGCGGGGAGCGAGGCCTCGGCGATGATGTACGGCGAGTATTTTCCGAACCCCGGCATGATCGGCACGACGCCGGAAGCTTATGCCAAGGTGCCAATCGTGGCGGCGTTTGCCGCCGAGCTCCTCGGCACGTTCCTTCTCGCGCTGTTCGTATTCGCGCTGACCGACCGGCGAAACGCCGAGCGACCTCGAGCGGCGATGGCGCCGCTGTTCATCGGGCTTGCCGTGGCGGCGATCATCTCGATTGTTGCGCCGCTCACGCAGGCCGGCCTCAATCCGGCGCGCGACTTCGGCCCTCGGCTCGTCGCCTACGCGGCGGGATGGGGCCGCATCGCCATTCCCGGTCCGCGCGGCGGCTTCTTCGTCGTCTACGTCGTCGCGCCCGTCATCGGCGCGCTCGTGGGCGGGCTTCTCTACACGAAGGGAATTCGTCCGCTCCAGGTGACTGGGACGGAATCAGGAAAGGAACCGAGCATTTCATGACGACCGCATCGAAGCGCTTGCTCGCCGCGCTTGCACTCGAGGCTTCGGCGCTCGTGGCATCGGGCCGTGCCGCAGATGAGGTCGCGAGCCCGTCACCCGATCGTCCCTATTCGGGCCAACTCTCGAATTTGATCAACTATCACGTCGAGTTCGACTACGTCTTCACGGCGCCTTACAAGACGAAGTTGGCGAAGGTATGGCTGCCGATCCCGCAGACCAACGCCCGCCAGGCGATCACGAACTACAAGGTGGATCCGACGGCGGCGTCGATGGACGAGGAGCCGACGTTCGGCAATCGACTCGCCTACCTCGAGTTCGCGAATCCTCTCGGCGGCCAGATCATTCACGTGTCCTACGATGCCGCCGTGTCGGAAGTGCGTTGGAACCTCGATCCTGCGAAGGTCGTTACGGTTGCCCATCTCCCGACGTCGTTCACGCCGTTCCTGACGTCGGGCGGGAAGATCGAAGTCGACGACGAGGTTCGCCGCATTGCCGCGGAAGTGGCGGGCACGGAATCGAACCCGGCGCTCGTTGCGCAGAAGCTCATGGTCTGGGTTATCGATCACATGGAGTACGGCCACGATCTTTGTTCGCTGCAAGCGAGTACGAAACACGCGCTCGAAAACCACAAGGGACACTGCAGCGACTACCACGGCCTCACGATTGCACTCTTGCGAGCCCGGGGAATTCCGGCGCGACTCTGCTATGGCATCAACCCGATCGATGCAAAGAAACCGTCGCCGTCGCACTGCAAGGCCGAGATCTACTTGGAGCCCTATGGCTGGGTGAACTTCGACGTTTCCGAGGCCGACAAGGTGATCACGAAGGCAGAGAAGGACCCGGCGCTTTCGGTCGAGGCCAAGGCCCAGGTGCGGGAGGAAACACTTGCGCGCCTCTTCTCCGGCTTCATGGACAACACATGGATCCGAAACACGATCGGCACGGGGTACGACTTCGCGCCGAAGACGACCGAGGGAACGCCGTCGCTCGTTCGCACCGCGTACATCGAAGCGGATGGTCAAGCCCTTCCCGATCCCGATCCGGGCAACCCCAACAAGCGCGAGTTTGCATGGATGCTCATTCCGCGATACAAGACGGACCGAACGCCCGTCTACCCGTGGAGCTATTGATCGGGCCGCCGTGATCTCGATCGTCTTGCCCGTCGTCGACGAGGAATCGATCCTCGACGAAAACCTCGGCCGCCTCGCGCGGCAGGCCGGGGGCTCTCACGAGATCGTTTGCGTCGATGGCGGGAGCCGCGATCGAAGTCCGGCGATCGCATCGCGCTTCGCGCGCGTCGTCGCATCGCCGCGGCGCCGCTCGATCCAAATGAACACGGGCGCTGCGATCGTGCGCGGCGACACACTTCTCTTCCTGCATGCCGACAGCCGGTTGGAAGACGGAGCGCTCGAGGCCATCGAGCGTTGCCTCACTGCGTCCGACTTCGTCGGTGGATCCCTCTCGCTTCGCATCGACGCCGACGGCTCGATCTACCGCGTGATCGAAGCGGGCGCGAACTTTCGATCGCGATTCCTGCGCGTGCCGTACGGTGATCAGGGCATTTTCTGCACCCGAGACGTCTTCGAGCGTATCGGCGGCTTTCGGGCGGACCTCGCGCTCATGGAAGACATCGACTTTTCGCGACGACTCGCGCGGACAGGAAGCGTCGCGGTCCTTCCGCAGCGCGTCTGGACGTCCGCCCGTCGCTGGCAGCGGGAAGGCGTCGCTCGCACCATCGTCCGCAATCTGGCCTATGGCGTGGCTTACGCGGTCGGCATTCCGCCCAATCGCCTCGCCGGCGCCTACTACCGAAACCTCGGGCCGCCGATTGCGGTCGACAGCCGCACTCCGGCCGAGAATTCTCCACACGCGGCAAAATAGGCTCGTCACCCCGACGAAATGTTGCCCCGTTTCCGGCGAGGTCGGCGGGGCCGACCGGCCGACTCTGAAACATACCCAGGCGCCGCAAAGCGGAGACGGAGGTTCACCATGCTCAAGAAGGTCTTGATCTTCACGGGTATCGTCGCGGGATTGGGGTTCTTGCTCCTCGGAACGGGCTTTGGGAGCTACGTCTCGACGGGGCTCGGTGTCGCCACGAGCAAAGTCCAGGATGCGATTCCGATCGAGTTCGAAGTGAAGCGAGCGGAGTCGCTGATCGAGGGAATCATCCCCGAGATCCAAGCCTGCAAAAAAGTCGTCGCCCAGGAAGAAGTCGAGATGGACTACCTCCGGCAAGACATCACTCAAATCGACAAGACGCAGGAGAAGAGCTACGAGAAGATCCGTCTGCAACAGGCTGCGCTGAAGAGAACGGACGATCAGTTCTACTTCGGCGGAAAAGCGTACTCGCGGACCCAAGTCGAAAACGATCTCGAGAAGACGTTCGAGACGCACAAGTCCTCGGGAGCGCTATTGGAGAGCAAGAAGCGTCTCCTTGCGGCGCGGGAGAAGTCGGTCGAAGCCGCGCGCACCCGCCTCGAGCAGGTGAAAGCGGAAAAGGACAAGGCCGAAACAGTGCTCCAGAATCTCGTCGCGCAAATGCGTCAAGTGCAGGCGATGGAGACAGTCGGCAGCAAGTTCTCGCTCGACGGCAGCAAGCTGACTCAAGCGAAGGAACTGCTGGCTCGCTGCCAGAAGCGTCTCGACGTCGCGCAACGCATGATCGAGGAAGACACCGCTGTCGCCGAGACGATCCCGGTCGACATGCCGGGCGCGCGCAACATCGTCGAGGAAGTCGATGCGTACTTCGCGCGCAGCGAAGCGCCGACGGGTCCCGACGCGGACGCGAAGGCGGTTGCGGTCCGAACGCCCCGCGGGACGCCCAAGAAGTAGCGGCCGGCGATCCATCCAAACTCCACTCGAGAGGGGGCGCGCGCGGCGCGGCTCCCTCTCGCTGCTCCGATGGCGGGGGTCAACGGCGAACGAGATCGAGGATCACCGTGACCAGCTTGTCTCGGTCGTGGCGGAGGAGGAAGACGTTGTCCGGCCGCTTGTGCGCGACGACGTCGGGCAAGCGCATGTTCGCCAGCAGCGGAGCGCGAACGGTCCGAAGATCCGTGTCGAGGTCGTCGACGACCGGCTCCGCGTCGACTCGCGAATAATGGTCCCGCAGATCCAGCGGAACGGCCGCGCTGTTCACGAGGATTCGGTCGACGGGAAATCCGAGGACGCCCTCGATGGTCCGTACGTGGTCCCGCGCGGTGAATCCGTCGGTTTGACCCGGCTGCGTCATCAGGTTGCAAACGTAGACGACCTCGCCCTGGGTGCGGTGAATCGCGTCGGGTATCCCGGTCGTGAGTAGGACGGAAACGATTCCCGTGAGTAGCGTACCGGGCCCGATCACGACGAGATCGGCTCGTTCGAGAGCCTCGACCGCCGGCGGATACGCTGGCGCCGGATCGAGGAGGAACATGTCGACGATCTTCACTCGAGGCTCGCGGCGAATGATCTCCCACTCGCCGACGATCTTCCACCCCGTCGCCAGCTCCGCGCCGATCTGAGTGTTCTTCGTCGTCACCGGCAAGACGCGACCGCGAAGGCCGAGGAGCCGCCCGGCTTCCTGTACCGCCTCACCGAAGTCCCCCTTGAGACGGGAGAGTGCGGCAACGATGAGATTTCCGAGGCTCAGTCCGGCCAACTCGCCTTCGTTGAAACGATAGTCGACGAGATCGCGCAGGGTGGATGGGGGAGCGAGCCCGCCGAGGCAGTTGCGGCAGTCGCCGGGTTGCGGAAGTCCCATCGCGCGACGGACTGCGGCACTCGACCCGCCATTGTCCGTGACGCCGACGACCGCGGTGACGTCGATCTCTTCCTGCCGATCACGAAGCGCTTCGAGAAGCGTGCGCTGTCCGGTTCCCGTCCCAAGCGTGACAATTCTCTTCATGTTCGACTTGGTCTTTTCGAGGTCGGGCGCCATGAAGTCGCGCAGGATCCGCTTCCACCGATTCCGTCGAGGACGTCGCTTTCATGCACCGAAAGGCGGCGCATTATACATGGCTTGCGAGAAGCGACCGTGGCGCGCGTGGGCCTCCGCTGCACGAACGAAGCGGGACGGCCGCCGATTGGAGGCCGTCCCGCGAGTGTTCGAGTCTCGAGGAACCTCAGCTCTGTTTCGGGAACGCGAATTCGACGGTCGCTTCCTTGGCACCTTCGACCGTGACGTCCTTCTTGTCGACGACGTCGTCCGACCAAACGAATGCGGTCGTCGCGCCGGATGAATCCTTCTGCGTTTCCTTCAGGATATACCCCTCGTGCCACATCACGAGCTTGTACTTGCCGGGCGGCACGTCCTTGATCGTGAATTTGCCGTCGGCATCCGTGACGACGACGTACGGGTTGTCCGTCGCGAAGATGTAGGCGCTCATCCAAATGTGACCCGCGTCACACTTCGTATATGCAAGGCCGGGCTTCTTGAACTTCTTCTTCGACTGGCCCGGCTCCGGGAATGGAATGTTCGCGATCGTCTGGTCGTTGTCCTTGTAGTTCATGTGGACGTTGTGGAGGATCGGATCGCTGCTCTTGATCACGAACTCCTTGTTCCACGGCACGACTTGGACGTGCGGATGGTACTCGCACTCCTTTTGATCGAGCATGCCCGCCGCCATGTCGTCGATGCCCTTGCCCTTCGTCACGCCTTCGAGATAGACGATGGCGTTCGCGACGCCGCCGCCGGCGCCGACGACGAGGCGCGGCGAGTCCTTCTCCTCGTGGCAAGTGCCTTGGTCCTTGGTGGTCTTCAATTTGATCACCTCAGGCTTGCCGGTGAACTTCACGGTGCCCGTGATCGATCCGCCATTTTGGACGGCGACGACCTCGTACTTCGAGGCGGTCTTTTCCTGCGCCATCGCGCCACAAGCGAAGCTGGCGACGAGGCCCATCGTGACGAACGTCGAACGTGTGCTCATGCGCTTGGCTCCTTCACCCTTTCCGGTGACTTCGAGTTGTGTTCGTGCGCCCGAGGGGGGCAGGCTCACGAATCGATCATTTACCTTGCGAAGGCCGCAGATTCTAGCATTCCAAAGGCCGAAGAGCCGCCCGATGAGGACGCTAGCCGCCGATCGTGAAATCGATCGGCGCGGTCGATCCGGTTTGAACCGTGACGTCCTTCTTCTCGACGACGTCCGGCGACCAGGTACAGCCGGTCTTTTGAAGCTCCACGAGCTTGTAGCCCTCGTGCCAGCAAACGAGCTTGTAGGTGCCGGGTGGCACGTCGTGGAGAACGTAGCCGCCGTCGGAATCGGTCACGGCGTAGTAGGGGTGTTCGACGGCGAAGATCGTCGCGCTCATCCAGACGTGTCCCGCGTCGCACTTCGTCTGCGCGATCCCGGGCCGCTTGAACTTCTTCTTCACTTGGCTCGGCTCCGGAAACGGCTGGTTCATGACCGACGCGCCGTTGTCGGCAAACGTCATGTCGACGTTGTGGAGGATGGGGTCGCTACTCTTGACGACGAATTCCTTGTTCCACGGCACGACCTGGACATGCGGGACGTACTCGCAGTCCTTCTGGTCCATCGAGCCGGCCGGCATCGCGTCGATCCCCGCTCCCTTGTGGATGTCCTCGAGGTAGACGACGGCGTTCGCGAGACCGCCCGTCGGACCTACCTTGAGGCGCGGCGATTCCTTCTCGTCGTGACACGTCGCCGGGTCCTTCTCGACCTTGATCTTCACGATGTCGGGCGTGCCCTTGAAGCGCACCTTGCCGGTGATCGTGCCGCCGTTCGTGACCGCGACGACTTCGTACTTCCCGGGTGCGGCGGGCGCGGGTGCGGCCGGTTTCTCGGCAGAGGGCGGAGAGGTCTTCGTCTTGTCGCTCTCGCCACCGCCGCAGCCGAACGCAGCGAGCGTGATCGTGAGAAGGCCGAACCGTTTCATCTTCCTCGCGTCCATTCGCGGCGCCGGGTTCACTGTTGGGCCTTCGGGACGTCTTCCGGCCGCAGCGCGAAAAGATAGTCGCGGAATACGTCGATCTGCTTATGCGCCTGCTTCTTGATCGCGTCCGGATCGTTCTCGTTCGCGGGTTCGAAGAACTTCGCGAGCGATGGATTCGGAGTGAAATCGGTATCGTCGTAGAACGACGGCATCTTCGTGTTGGGTTGCAGAGCTTGCGGGTTCAGCAGCCACTCGTTCACCCAGTTCGGCTTCAGCCTCACCTTCGCGAGCAGCAGGTTTGGCGCGACCTTGTCTTTGTCGGTGGCGACAGGCGGGTCGCTCGTGACGTGACACGATTGGCACTTCGCCTTCTCGAACATCTGCTTGGCGACCGGCTCGTCTTCGGGCGAGAGCTTTCCGGGCTGCGACGAGTCGAACGGGTAAGACTCGTTCCAGATGGCGTCCAGGTACTGGATGACGGCGTTGGCCTCCGCGTCGGTGAACCCAAACGTCGGCATGCGCACGGAAATCACGCGCAGCTTGCTCGGGTTCTTGAGGAAGGTGAAGAGCCACTGGCTTTGGATCTTCTTGCCGGCACCGTCGATTGGCGGCGGACCGGCGTCGGGCGGCAGGTAGGACGCCATCGTCTCGCCGCCGTGCCCGTCGATCGAGTGGCATCCCTGGCAATTGTGTTTGAGGAGGATTCGGTGCCCCTTCTCGATCGCCTTCTCGCGCGGGTTCAGGTGCTTCTGGCTCGTGTAGGGAATCGTTCCCGTCTTTCGCAGCGACAGGATGAACGTCGTGATCGCCTTGGCCTGCTCCTCGGTGAAGTCGAACTGAGGCATCTTCAGGAGGTCTTCCGGAGTCTTGTCGCGGCCCCGGTCGAAGCTGCGCGGATGGAGGAGCTTCTGCTGGAACCACGCGTAGTTGGTCGGCTCGAGATGCGGAGGCTCCTCCTTGAGGTAGCCGAAGTCTAGCCGTTCGACGTCCTTCGAGCCTTCCTCGGTCAGCTCGGTGCCGATCTGCTTTTCGTTTTCCTTGCCCGGGATCCAGTGGCAGCCGTGGCAGCCGTACCGGTTCACGATCTTCTCGCCGACGAGGAGTTCCTTGTCTTCGGTGCTCATCGTCGCGACGCGCTTCGACGCCTCATCGACCGTGAGCGTGGTGAGGAGGTACTCCTCGGACACTTTGTCCAGGACCTTCGGGTCGTACCCGATCGGCTCTTCCTTGTCGAACGCTTCGTTTCGCTGCGCCGCAAGGAATGTCGCGACGTCACGCCCTTCGTCCGGCGTGAGGCGAAGGCTCGGCATGCGCGTGTCCGGAGCGTAGTGCACCGGGGACATGATCCACGAGTAGATCCACTCGTACGTCGTCTTGCTGCCGACGGCCGAGAGATCCGGACCAAACGTGGCCTTCCATTGCTCCTTGCCCGTCGCGGGCTCGATGCCGTTCATCGTGTGGCATGCGAGGCATCCCACGCTCGCGAACATCGACTTGCCGCGCTCGGCGTCGCCGGGGCCGGACGGGTGCTGCGGCTGTTCCGGTTGGTTTGGATCGTTCGGGTCCTTCGAGGTGAACGGCGTCGACCTCGACACGATGTAGTACGCGACCGAGTTGATCTCGACCTGCTCGCGGGCCTTGAGTTCCGGCGTCTCGTGGTTCTCGAGCCCGAAGATTCGCGGCATGCGCGTCGCCGGGCGGAAGTGCTTCGGGTTCTGCAGCCACTTGTTGACGAAGCGCTCGTCGAGCTTCACGCCGACGTGTCGCAGGTCCGGACCTCTCTTGACGAAGTCACGCATGCCGAGGTCGCTTCCCGCCGGGTCCAACATTGGCCCGATCTTGTGGCACGCGTAGCAGCCGTAGTCGTAGACGAGTTTTATTCCCTGGTCGAGCAGGGGAGCAGCGGCTGCCGCGTTTTCGGGCATGACGCCCTTTTCGTCGCGTCGCGGAAAATTCCCGAATTGGAGCTGTTCCTGGTGGCAGACGTAGCAGCCGGCTTCGGAGAAGGTCTTCGGGAACATGTGCTCGTCCCACCAGTGGTCGTGAAACCAGCCGTACTTCTCGACCCACTCTTCCTTCTGTTTCTCGTCGTCGGGCGTGTGCGTCGCGCGCTCGAAGTCCATCGCCCAGCCGCGGCCTTGGTGGCAGACCGTGCAGCCCACGTCGTCCATCTTGTGGGGCGACTTGCTGGAGACGAAGAGCGCGAGGTTCGGGTGCGAGCGGAACGGCTGCGGCGCTTGCTCCCATCCTTCCTTGTCGATCGCGAGATGGCAGCTCGTGCACCGGTCGACCTTGTTCGCCTTCTCGAAGACCCAGTCGTCTTGGATCTTCGACGTCACGATCTGCTTCGGCTTCACGGTCGGCTGGAGCATGTCGAGGATGACGGCATTGCGAGTCTTGTTGATCCAATCCGGTTCGAGAGTCTTCGCCTTCTTCGCGAGGAGGTCGCGCTTCTTCGTGATCTCGTTGATCTTCGTCTGCGTTTCGTCCTGCTTCTTCGTCCATGCGGCGAGCGCGTCGTTGGCCGCCTTTGCCTCTTCGTCGGCGACCTTCAGCTCGTCGAGTTTTGCGTTGCGTTGCTGAATGAGGCCGTGGAGTTCCTTGCCGAGGGGCTCGGCCGCTTCGGCGCCTTCGTCCTTCAGCGCCTGCTCGTAATAGAAGCGCCGCGAGTCGATCACGGATTTGATCTTCTTCGCGGTCGAATCGACGATGTACTGTCGCGCCGCCGCGTCTTTGGCGCGTTCCTGGTCGGCTGCGTACTTCGGGTCGCGTTCGCGCGAATCCAATTCCGCCTTCGCGGCCGCAAGATCCTTCTCGAGGGCGTCGAGCTCGGCCTGCTTGTCGGCGGGGACGGCGGCCAGCATGTCGTTCTTGGTCTTTTCGAGATCGCGCGCCATGAAGTCGCGCTGGATTCGCTTCCACGGCCGGCTGTAGTCCCACCAAACGAGTCCGACGATCGAAACGAGAAGCGCGAGGCTCGACCACGCGAAGACCCGGTTGAGCCTCGGGATGTCGTAGTGATGCTCGACGTGCTTGGTTCCCACTCAAACCTCAATCTTTGTTGGAGCCGTCGTGATTCTTCGAACGCCCGAATCGCCTCACATCAATCGTCCGTCAGATGCCGAAGCAGTACTTTTCAAACGCTCGTATCACCTCACATCGACGATGTCGTCAGATGTTGAAGAAGTACTCCGGGATGTAGACGATGTACTTCAAGTTGAACGACCACCGCAGGAGCATCTTGATGGGAAGGGCCATCATCATCAGGAAGAGGAAGGCCATCACGTTGTATCGAATCCATCCCATCTGTCGGAACAGCTTCTTGAAGGCGGTGAACGCGAGGATCGGAGGCAATGCACCGAAATAGAAGATGACCCCGAGGATTCCGAATCCCTCGCGCACGAGAATGCTCTTCGGAAGCCCGACTCCCATCCACTTCACCCAGATGTACTCGCTCAAATTCACGTTGAGGAGTGGCTCGACCTTCTCGATCCGCCACTGCTCGAACGGCCCGAAGAAGTTCCAGTTCGGCCCGCGCAAGAACGTCCCGAGGATGATGAGCGAAACCCACAAGACGAGAAACCCGCCCATGAACATCGAGATCGCGAACGGGCGCTCCTTGAACGTGTAGTAGCCGTTTCCCTTCGGGTTCGGGTCGATGTAGGGGAGCGCCATGAGCCCCATGATGATCATGCCCGGGAGCAGCACGCCCGCGATCCACGGATCGTAGTAGACGAGCATTTCCTGAAGGCCGAGGAAGTACCAGGGCGCCTTGCTCGGGTTCGGCGACTTCGAGGGGTTCGCGGGTGGCTCGAGCGGCGCCTGCAGCCCGATCGCCCACGCGACGAGGATCACCGTGAGCAGGATCAGGCAGATGAACTCGACGTAGACGAGATCCGGCCAAACGAAAACGCGGAGGTCGGTCTCGTCTTTTTCAGCGGGCCCGAGTCCTTTGCCGATCCGCACGTCGTTGGCTGCGGCCTTTCGAAAGCCGAGGAAGGTGAAGAACATCACGAGCACCAGAAGGAGCGTGATCGGCACGTTGTCCGGCACGAGCACGATGCTTCGGAAGTTCTTGTCCATCAGAGCCCACGCGTAGAACGCAGCGAGCGCCGCGAACGAACCGAGGATCACCTTCCACGAGGTCGACCTTCGCAGGTTCACGAGGAACAGCACGAGAATCACCAGCGACCCGAAGAAGAGGATCTGCGGCGAGGACAGCCGGTCGATGAGGTGTTTGATCGATTCCATCGGTCTCCTCGCCTAGAGCGGACCCGAGATGCCGCCGTCCTTCCGCACACGCCAGAAGTGGACCGCGATCAGGATGGTGACGACGAACGTGACGAGCGGCGAGCCTGGGCCTTCGTGCCCGATCACCGGATGCGCTCGCGCCATGTTCGAACCGACCGTGACCGCCCAGATCGCGAGCTGGTCCCACGGCAGGAGATAGCCGGTGAACGAAAGGAGCAGCGTGAGAACGAGCAGGATCACACCGACGTTCCAGTTGAACTCGCGCGGCGGCTTGTACGAGCCCGTCAAGAACACGCGATACATGTGCAGCCACACCGCGATCACCATCGCGTGCGCGCCCCATCGGTGCAGCTCGCGCATCACGCCGAACGACACGTCTTCGCGAAGCTGCATGATGTCCGTGTAGGCGTACTGCGGAGTCGGACGGTAATAGAACATCAGGAGGATCCCCGTGATGACCTCCACGAGGAACAGGAAGAACGTCGCGCCGCCCATGCACCAGGTATAGGAGAGGGCCACGCCCGACTTCCTCACCTTGATCGGATGCAGGTGCAGGAAGACGTTCGACAGCATCACCAGCGTGCGATTGCGATGCGTGTTCGGCTTGCCGTGCCGGAAGATCGACTTCCAGATCTGACTCTTGAAGATGAAGTCCTTCGGGCTCGACTTGGGTTTGGTCGGAACCGCCATGCTCGTTCTCGCTCCCCTCTACGCGCTCATCTCACTAGGCCGCGTCGCCGAGTGCTGAAGGCACCCGTCGTTCAAACCACTTTCACGAAGCTCGCCGGGTCGGACCACTGGCCGAGTTCTTGCTGGAACTTGCGATTCTTGTCGACGGACAGCTGGCCGTCGTCCGCGATCGAAATGGCGGCGCGCTCGAGCGGTCGAGGCGCGGGGCCTTCGAAGTTGATTCCCGACTTGTAGAAGCCGCTTCCGTGGCACGGGCACTTGAACTTGCTGTCGCCCTCGAGCCAATTCGGCGTGCAGCCCAGGTGCGTGCAGACGGAGATCAACGAGTAGATGATTCCGTTCAGGCGCACGACCCAAACCCCGAACTTTTCCTTGTACTTGGTTTCAACTTGGCCCTCGGCGTACTCGTCGGGGAAGCCGACCGTGAACTGCAGCGGCGGCTCGAAAAGAACGTTGGGGAAGAGGAATCGCACCGTGCCGACGAGCGTCGCGGCCGTCGCGCCGGTGAACGCGAGCCACCCGATCCCGAGCGACGAGAAGAAGCCGCGCCGATCCATCTTCGGGATCAGCTCTTCGCTTCCCTCGGCGGTTGCGGCCGCCGCCGGCGCATGGGCCGGGGCCGATGCAGCCGCGGGCTTCGGAGCCGTGGCCGTGCCGGCTGCTGCCGCGGCCGGCTTCGGTGCGGTCGCGGCTGCTGCGGTTGCTGGAGCCGCCGGCTTCGGGGCAGCGGGCGCCGCTGCGGGAGCGGCCGGCTTCGCGGCGGGCGCCGCCGGTTTCGCGACGGCGGCCGTGGGTGCAGGAATCGCGACGCTTGGCGCCGCCGGCGCGGCCGGTTTTGTCGGCGTAACTGCTGCAGGCGAGGAGCCTGTAGCGGCGGGTTCTGGGACACCGGTTGGTTCGTTGTTCGCTGCCATCCGCTCGTGCCTCCTTGAAACCGATCCCTGGAGCCCTCGTCCTTTCGCGTCACCGAGCCGTGCGAGGGTACTCGGCGTTGCCGCCACCGCGCAGCGACGTCGTCGCGACTCCGCGCCGATGTTCGCTCGTGGCCGCGCCCTCTCACTTCCGCTCGGACGGACGGTCCGCTCTCGAAACCGTTCCGACTACATCGAATAGCGACGCAGGATCGCCCCCGCGTCGCTCATTTTCCGAACTGTTGAAGCGCGCCGATCGCCGAGTCCCGCACCTTGAGGTCCGGGTCCTGCCTCGAGATCTCGCGCAATCGATCGATCGCTTCGACGACTTGCAACTTCACGAGTCCCTCGATCGACTGGATCATGGCGACTCGGATCTTCTCTCCGTCGTTGGCGTAGACGACCGTCACGAGCTGTCGATCGATGCCGCGCAGGAGCTGCGGCACCGCCGACTTTCGTGTGCAGTTCGCCAGCGCCCATGCTGCCTGGAACTTCACGTCTTCCTTCGAGTCGTTGAGTGCGACCTCGAGCGGCGCGAAGCTCGCCTCGGCCTTCAGGTGACCGAGCTCCCACGCCGCTTGTGCACGGATTTCGGGCTCATCGTCTTTGAGTGCGGCGACGAGGAGCGGCGTCGCGCCCTGGTCTGCCACCTTGAGCGCCGACATGAGCGCGCCCTTGCGCACGCTCATCTCCGGATCGTGAGTTGCTCGCGCGATCGCCTCGAGAGACGACTCGTCACCGATCCAGCCGAGCGCCTGCACGAGGTAGTACCGCAGAGGGGCGAGGTCGTCGCCCGTCGATTGGTCGAGGAGTCGAACGATCTCGGGCTGCAGCTCCTTGGCCTCGGGCGAGCCCTGCTTCTTCTCCAGCTCGGCGACGAGGTTGATCGCCGCTTGCCAACGCGCGGAGCCCGACGACGACTTCACGTCGTTCAAGTACTCCCGCGCGGTGCGCGACTCGGAGCCGAAGAGCCCGAACAGGAGGAAGATCGAGCCGACGACGACGGCGAAAATGACCACGACGAAGACCGGCATGAGCACGAACTGACGAAGCAGCGACGTCCGCAGAGTTTCCGGCCGAGGTTCTTCGGCGAGGCTCTCGGGCTTCGTTTCGTCGGCTTCCAGACTAGGCTCTTCCGTCGTTTTCATCCAAGTCTCGACGGAAGCCGTGGTCCACCCGAAGTGGATCCCGGGCTTCCGGTGCCATCGACGGCAGGGTCGGCCCGGGACAATCGTAGGTCCTATGCGTTCCCGTCGGGCCGAAGCAGCCGGCGTCGTTGGGAGAACTCGTTCCCGTCCGTTGGATCGCGTCCGTCACGCGTTCCGCGCCCAAAAAAACAGGCCGAATTTAGCGGCGCGTTTCTAGCATGTCAAAAGGATTGTTCCAAGGCGTGTGAGGGGGGCGGCTTTCACTTCAAGACGATGCGCGCGGACGCAGTCTTTCCATCCTCGACGCGCACTGTGGCCGAACCGTTGCCAACCCCCGCCTTCGCCGCGCGCACCGTGTAGGTCCCCGCGACGAGGCGCGGCGCGGGAACGTCGGCGCCGCCCGACAGCAACGCGAGGACATCGAGGCGAATGGGAAGCACGACGCCGCGTTCGTCGACGGCATCCGCGTACGCACCTTCGATCGCTTCGCCTCTTGGTCCGAGGACCTCGATGGTTAGTTCGCCCCCCGGCTCCAGCGTGAAGTCCGATCGTGCTCCGCCGTCCTCGACTTTCGCCTCGCGACGGACGAGCGCGTACTTCGCCGAGATCACGAAGATGCTGACGTCACCGGCGTCGAGTCCGACGAGCTCGAACGAGCCGTCGGTTTTCGTTTCGACCCCGAGGAGTCCCGAGACCGGTTGGCCGTCCAGCGATTCGACCCGGACGAGAGCTTGCACGGGCGCGCCGCGGGCATCGCGAACCGAGCCGCGGAGCGATCGACCCTCCTTGAGACGGAAATCGACGCGCACCGTCTCGTCGCCGACTACCGTGAATTCGACGCAGCGCCGCGCATACGTTGGCCCGCGCTCCCACGCGCGTTCGTTGCCCCAACCGCTGCCGCCCGCCTCCGCAAAGTAGTGACCAGGGGCAAGGCATTCGAGGCGATAGCAACCGTCGTCGCCGGACTTCACGTCGCCGATCAACCCGAGGATCAGCTCGCCGAGCGACCGCCCGGAAGCGCCGGCCGCAGTGACGACGATCGGCACGCTTCTCAGGGGCTTCCCGGTCGCGTCGTCGACGATGCTGCCTTCGACGGCGCCTTTTGGCGCGACGAGATCGAGCAAAACGTCGGGGCGATCGGAGACGTCGATCGGCACGCTGAAGCCCTCTTTCGCGTCCATGTTCCCCGTGACCACCCGCAGAATGTAGTGACCCGCGGCGACGTCGTCGAAGGCGTAGGCTCCGTCGGCTTCCGCGCTCACGCCGCGTTGATCGAATCCGTTCGCTGTGTCGCGCTTCGTGAGATGCACCTCGACGTCCTCCATCGGCTCGGGGAGTCCTCGCACGCGGCCGTGGATTCGGCAGCCGGTTCCGTGCGGCGCCGGCTTGGGCCCGAGATCCTGCACGGTGACTTCGCCATCGCGAACGGTGAGGCGAGCCGTGGACCAAGTGAACTCCTGGCACGCGCGAGGGGGATTCGCGAGCACGTAGTCGCCGGGGGTCACACCGCGGAATTCGAAAGACCCGTCCTCGGCGCTGTCGACCGTGCGCACGTAACGGTTCCCCTGCATCAGCACCATGCCGCGCTTCGGCGCCATCCGCCCATCCTTGTCGTAGATCGAGCCGCGGACGGCGCCGCCGGCGCTCATCGCGAGCACGAGTCCGCTCGTCGATCCGCCGTCGACGATGTCGATCGGCGCGCTCCGTGCATCAGCCCACTCCGCGTGAGACGCCACGACCTCGACGCGTCCCGGCCAGATCCCGACCAGCTCGAACGTTCCGTCATCGGCCGTGCGTACGAGGCGATTTGGATGCCGAGCATCGCCGAGCGCTTGGGTCTGGACCGTCGCATCTGAAACCGGACTGCGGTCAGAACCCACGACGACGATTCCTCGCACGACGCCTCCGCGCGTGAGGCGAATCGTGACGTCGCCGTGCGATTTTCCGTCCGCGTCGATCGTGACGTCGGGCGAATCGGCAAAGTCTTGGTGAACGGCGAAGACCGCCGTCACGTCGTCGTCGCTTTCGATCCGGAAGCGGCCCGTCTCGGGCTCGGACTCGCCGTCCGACCGCAACGGCATGCCCGTGCGATCGCGCATCCCGATGCTGGCGTGGCCGACCGGTTTGCCGTCGGGATCGAGTACCTGCCCTTCGATCCACGTTTGCTTTCGAATCGCGATTTCGACGTCTGCGGTGTCGACGGCGACGTCGTCTTTCGACGCGGGCTCGAAGCCCGGACATGAGACCGAGAGGGTGACGGCGTCCGCCGTCAGCGAGTCGAGACGAAAGCGACCGGAAGCGTCGGTCATCGTCGAGCCGCGCTTGTCGAATCGGTGCGCGAGGCCGCTCGCAGTCGGCGCGGGGTCTGGCGATTCGAGTAGCCGCCCGAGTTTTGCCGGAGCCTCGACGGTTGCGCCAGCGATCGGGGTGTGCGTCTTGGAATCGACCACTCGCCCCGAAACGAAGTGGCCCGCCGTCACGACGAGGTCCACGTCCACTCGGGCGGCGACCGCTGCGATCGACACCGACCGCGGATCGCTCGTCGGCTTTCCCGCGATCGTCGCAGTCACGATGTAATCGCCCGGCGCGAGGTGTTCGAGGCGGTACGTGCCGTTCGACACGGACGTCGACGATGGCTGCTTCGTTCCGTACGCCATGGCCTCGGGGCCACGCCGATTCCTCGAAGCGACCACCGTCGCGGCGGCGAGCGGATTTCCCGCACCATCGCGAACGACTCCGCAAACAGCCGCACCGACGTCGAGGCGAACGTCCGGCAGCGTTGCGATCTCGGCTGCGGTCACCGCGACAGGCCCGGCCGTTCTCGGCGCGAATTCGTCGTGCGCGGTGAAGACCCACCAGTGAAACCCAGGAGGGAGCCCTCGGAACTCGAACCGGCCGTCGGCGTCGGTCCGACACGTCGGGCCGCACGCCGCCCAGTGGCGGCTCGTGCGATGACTGTCGTACACCGATTCGGTTTCTTCGGCGGGCCGCGCGGCGAGGTGCGCGTCGGAGATTGGCTTGCCGTCTTCGGAAATCAGGCGGCCGCGCAGGATTCCGCACGGCCACGCGCGAATCGCCTTCATCCGAATCTCGTCGGCAGAACGCTCACCATCGTTGTCGCAGTAAAGCGACCCGGCGCGAAAGTCCTCGAGTATTCGAACGCCGTAACAGTCGGCGCCGGTGAGCTGCACGTCCGCCAGCCGATAGACTCCGTCCGTCCCCGTCGTCGTCGATGCCAGGACGATCGCCGCGTCCGCGCGGATGGTGCCGAGGTGCTCGCGATCCGTCCGCAAGCCGAAGAGCTCGATGCGAACGCCCGCGAGCGGTGCGTCGCTCGCGTCGTCTAGGATCGTGCCGGTCACCGTTACCGAGCCCGCCGTCGCGGCGGGTGCTGCGAACGAGGCAAACGCAAGAAGCGTCGCAACCGCGCAGGCGACAACGTTCATCGAGGTCTCCTTCATCGAGGTCGGCGCATTGTATGCGGTGCCAGCAGTCGCGTCACGGTAGGGGACTCTCGGAGCTTCGTTCTCTTCGTGGCAGCGCGTCTCGGTCACCGAACTTCGACCCGCACGGATGTCTCGACGCCGTCGGCGACGTGCGCGGTCGCCGTGCCACTGCCGACGGTCGGCTTCCAAGCGCGCACTGAGTAAGTGCCGGGCACGAGGTGGGGAAAGTTGCACACGGAACCGCTCGCGGCCTGCGGGACGCCGCCCAGGAGGTCGAGCGCGCCCGTGCTCGTCGGCACGAGGTCGCCGTTCGAGTCGCGAAGCTCGACGACGGCGTCCGGGACGCCATCGCCGTGGCTCGTCACGACGGTGACTCGAAGCGCTCCTCCCGAGGCGACGACGAAATCCTCGTGCGTCGTGCCCGCGCCGATGCGCACGCGACGCCGCACCGGTGCGTGTGTCTTCGACGTCACCGTGACCATGTGTTCGCCCGCGTGCAATCCGTGGACGACGTAGTGACCGTGATCGCTCGACGGAATGCCGACGAGCGAGTTGAACGTGGGGCGGCGCGGGTCCTCCTCGACGCGAACAGCCGCCGAGACGGGCGCGCCGGACGCGTCGCGCACGTTGCCCTCGAGCGTCGCGCCGCGCCGGAGGCGAAAGTCAGCGGTCACCGGGCCGTCGACCCCGACCGTCACCTCTAACGACTCGACGGCGCAGTCCGTGCTGCCCTCCACGGGGCCGTCCATGGTGAACGCGCCGGCTTCGATGCGGTAGCGCCCAGGCGCCACGTGGCGTAGCCGATACTCGCCATCGCCGTCGGTGTCGACCTTGCCCGAGAGGACGTCGACGAACGTCTCGACGTCCACGTTCGCTCGCGCATCTGTCCGGAGCGCGAGCACCGCGATCCCGCCGATCGGCTTGCCCGTGTCGGCGTCGACCACGTGGCCTGAGACGATGCCTTCCGGTGCCGAGAGGTCGACGCGCCACTCCCGTCGCTCTGGAATGTCGATCGTCGCGCTGAAATTGCCGACGTCTTCGCCGGGCTGAACGAGCACGCGATAACGACCGGATGCGACGCCGATGAACTCGTAGTTGCCGTTCTCGTCCGATTTCGCTTGAGCGGCGTGAAAGCCACCGGCGCCGACCTTCACCATCACAACCTGCGCGACGAGCGCCTGGCCGCCGGCGAGAACGGATCCGAACACGCGGCAGCCCGCGCTGGCCGAGCTGGCTTTTTCGCCGAGATCGATGACGACGTCGTCGCCTTCTCGCAGAGTGACGGGAACGCTCTCGATCGTCCCGGAGTCTCCGAGAATCTCCTTGGGCATCCTCATGATCTGGTAGGCGCCGGGCGGGATGCGTTCGATCGCGTACGTACCGTCGTCGCGGCTCTTCGTCTCTTGGAGATGTCGCGGTCCGTCGAAGAGGTTCACCGGCACACCGCCGCTCGGCTGACCGTCGTCGTACACGGTGCCGTGAATCGTCGCGCCGCGTCGAAGAAGGATGACCACGCCATCGACGGCGGCGCCCTCGGCAATCTCGATTGGCGCGCTCGCGCCATCGATCCACGGCTCGAGCTGGGCGCGAATCTCGCACGTGCCGGGCGAAACGCCTCGGAGCGTGAACGAACCGTCGAGCTGGCTCACGGCCCTCTTGTTCCAGTGTTCCGTGGCGCCGGTGGACGGCGGTTCGGGTGTTGCGGCCGACGGGGCGGCGATCACGAGCGCATGCGGGATCGGCGTACGATCGGCCGACGCGAGCACGATCCCGCGAATCGTGGCGCCCGCGCGAAGCGTCACCGTGACGTCGGCTATCGGCTTTCCGTCCGTGATGTCGACGGCGACAGACTCGCTTTCGGCGAAGTCGGCGTGGTCGGCGAAGAGCACATACGCGGCGGGCCGAACGCTCAGCTCGAACGTTCCGTCGTCGCTCGAACGAGCCGGTCCGGCGTCCGACGGCGCTTGGTCCTTGGCGTGCGCCCACACTCGAGCGTTCGCAACCGGCGCGCCGTCGGGCCCGATGACGCGGCCGCGAATCGTGCCCTTCGCGACGAGCACGAAGTCGACGTCGTCGTGGTCGACCTCGACCGAACTCTTCGACTGGGAGACCCAACCTTCTGCGCGCAGGTTGAGGTCGACTTTCGTTTCGCTGAGTCCCTCGATTCGGAAGCGGCCTTGCGCGTCGGTGTCCTTCGCTCGATCCAGAAAACCGTTCGATCCTTCGGGGTGAGCGCGAATCGTCGCACCCGAGACTGGCGCGCCGCCGGCGTCCGTGACGCGTCCCGCAACGAAGTGGCCCGCGGCGAGAACGATCTCGAGCGGTGTCGGCGTCGCGCCCTCCTCGACGACCACGTCCACGATCGTCACCCCCGCGAGCTTCTCGGCGCCTGCGATCACGAAGTAGTGCGCGGGAGAGAGATGCGCGATGCGAACCGTGCCGTCGTCACCAGCCGTCTCGATCGCTGGCCCCGGCAGAATTTCAGGCTTGTTTCCGGCGGCGAGCTTTCGATTGGCTTGCAGTGAAGCGCCTGGGACGGGCCGGCCCGCTGCGTCGCGCATGTGCGCGACGATCCCGCCGCCGACGGGCAACGTAAGATCGCCAATCGACACGTCGCTTTCGGCGACCGCGACGAACGGCTCGCTTCGCGCTGGAGCGAACGCGCCGCGCTGCGAGCGCACCTCGAACTTCGGGCCGGGCACGTTCGCGCCGATGACAAACCGTCCGTCCGAGTCGCTCGTGGCACGCGTCAGGAACGTGTCCTCCCCGTTCACGTCCCAGCCGCTGTTCGGGGGAGCGTTCGGATCCACGAACGGACAAGCGAGGAGTTCGACTCCCTCGAGGGCCCGTCCGTCCGGAGAGACGCAGCGGCCCGAAACGGTGCCGCACGTCGTGGCCGGAAGATCGCCGACGTCGACTCCGTCGTCCGTCCGCTTCGCTTGCGCGAGAATCGATCCGGTTCCCCACCAGTAGCGGTCTCGGACGCGCATCGACATCGGGCGACGGTCGTGGAGATCGACGCCTTCGAATCGAAAGGTGCCGTCGGCCGCACTGGTCGTGCGGCGGATCGGGCGAATGCGCAGGCTCGGCGGCGGCACTTCCCAGGCGACGATCTCGACGCCGACTTCCCCGAGCGGGCTTCGATCGACCGATCGCACGACGCGCCCGACGACCGTCGAGCCCTTCGACTTCGGCGCAGGCTCGTCGATGGGTGTCGCGAGCGGCGCCACGTCGCGGTGCGAGTCGGCGAGTTTAGAAGTTGAGATCGACGTTGCGTCACTCGTGGCTGCGGATTCTGAAGGCGCGTCCGCGATCCGTTCGCCCGGCCGTCGCGGCCACACTGCGACGAGAAGCGTGACGCCGACTGCGAGCGCGGTGACGGCAGCGATCGCGAGCCGATGACGCGTCATGGATCACCTCCAGCCATTCCGGAGAAGTCCTACCCGATGACGCGCCCGGCGTACAGCTCCTCGACAAACGAGGCGAGCGGCATCACGACGATCGGCCGGTCCTTTGCGAACTCGATCGGTGTACACGACGGCAGCAGACTTGCCGTCAAATTGCTGGCGAGGCTAGCAGCCGTTCTGGTGGATCCGCGAGTCAATCGTCAATCAATGCAGCGTGACGTCGACGGTCGTCGACGAGCCCGCGACGACGCGCGCCGTCGCCGTGCCGCTGCCAACGCCCGGCTTCGAAGCGCGAACCGTGTAGGCCCCGGCCGTCAGGTGCGGGAACTCAGGCTCTGATCCTGGCAGCGATTCGCCATTCGCATCGCGTAGCTCGATCGTCGCGCCGTCGACGGCGATGCCGGTCGCGTCGAGCACACGCACGACGAGCCCACCGCCGACCTCGAGGACGAAGTCCTGAGAGGTGTCTCGATCGAGCACGCGCACGCGCTGTCTTTGCGGCGCATATCCGATCGCCGTCACGACGGCGACGTACTCGCCGGATTTCAATTTGGCGATCTTATACATGCCCGGAGGCGCGTGACCATATCGCCTCGAGTCGTCGACGCCGAAACGCCCCTCGAGCGTCACGTGCGCCGCCGAGAGCGGCGCGCCCGTCGCATTTCGGACGACGCCTTCGAGAGCGAACCCGTGCTCCAAACGGATCTCGCCGACATCGATCGTGTTTTCGGAGACGTCGATGGGAGGCAGACGCTCGCTCGCGAACGCGCGCGATTCCGAATCGAGGTCGTCAACGGAAGCGATCACCCAGT
>JACOTG010000017.1 GCA_016178505.1 Planctomycetota bacterium | reverse complement strand
CGCGGCGGCCGCAGCGACGCGGCGCGGTGACGGCGACGCCGCCTCCCACACCTCGAGATTGCCCGAGCGATCGACCGAGACGAGAACGCCCGTTGTGAGCAGCGTCGCCGCGGGATCGACTTGGCGAAGCGCGATGCCGGCGCGCCCGGCACCGGACGCGAAGTGCACGTCGACGGCGACCGACGCGTCGTCGAAGCGGCGGCGTCGCCACGTTGCCGTTGCGAGGTTGCCGCCCGACTGCGCTTGTCCGAGCGCGTGAGCGCGCGCGATCCAGCGACCGCCGCGAAGCTTGAACTCGCGGAGCGACGTCGCCTGCGTGAACGTCTCGGCCGCCGGCTGCGAGTCGACGAGGCCGCCGACGTGAAGCAGCGCGTCCGGCGAGAACGGCGGCGTCAGCGTCACGGGACCGGTCGCGGGCGTCGTGCCGGCAGGGACGCGATTGCCCGTCGCGGGCTCGATCCATTCGATCGGCATCGGCGCGCCGTCGAAGTCAGACACATTGATCGTCACCGGGCCACCGTCCGGCAGATAGACCGCGGACTCGTGCCCGGCGATCGAGCGCGCGAACGCGGAGCCCTGCGACGACGCGACGCGACGCGAGTCCGTTTTCAGCAGTCGCACGTCCGTCGTCGCGATGAAGTCGACGAGCTTTCGCAGCTGTCGATCGACGACCTCGCTGCCGACGAGCCGATCGTCGCCCGAGAGAATCGTCAGCGCCTCGAAGCTGCCGTACGTCGCGTACCCACCCGCGAAGACGTCGACCCAGTGCGTGCGCCGGACGACGTCCGGCGGATAGGGCCCTTCGTAGCCGTACTCGTCGTCGACGACCGGTTTGCCCGACGGGAGGTATTGCGCGATCACTTGCCGCAGCGTCTCCCAGTCGCGTCGCACGGTGACGGCGGAGCCGCCCGCGTACGCTTGGAGATCGACTGCGGTCGCCCACGCCGAGCCCGCATGCTTGAAGCGCGGCTCGTTCGGGTGAACCGAAAGCACGTGACGATACGGATCGTACGCCGCGACGCGCGCGCCGAGCGACTCGGCCCACGCGGCGGTGTGGTACTCGTTGTACTCGTTGCCCAGATTCCACGTGACGTTCGGGAACGCGGAGAGCCGATCGATCGCGTAGCGCACGAAGCGCCACTCGTTGTCGGTGACGCGATTGCGGTCGATGAAGCGGTAGACGAGCGTGCCCCACTCGATCTCGAAGATGAGGTCCGCGACCATTCCGCGATCGCGCATCGCCGCGAGCTGCCGCTCGACCTTCCGCCAGAAGCGCACGTCGAAGCGCGTCACGTCGGTGCCGACGAACGGGTTCACCTCGCGATCGGTGAACGGCATCTTCGATCCGCCCGAGAGCAGGATGCGACAGCGATCGAATCCATCGGCGGACATGCGGTCCAAGAACGCGCGCTCGGCGTCATCGCTCGCGAGAAAGAACGGAAGCGCCGTGCAGCCCTGGTGGAACCACGTGCGCCCCGTTCGCGATTCGACGAAGCAGGACGGGAAGCGCGGATCGACGCGGACGACGCCCGCAGCGGGACCCCACGCGACGTTCAGCGTCCCTTGCGTGCTCGTCGTGCCTCCGAGGTCCGTGTAGTCGACGTGCCACGCGAGCGGACCGACCGCGTCCGGACAGACGCGCACGCGGAAGAGCGAGCCGTCCGACGAATCGCAGAAACCGTGCAGCGTGAGCGGCGCTTGTCCACTCGCTTGCACCGTGGCCGTGACCGTCGCGTCGACGAACGGGTTCGTGACGGACGGGTTCTGCACGTCGAGCACGATGTCGTAGGGCTCGAAGAGGACGGGGTAGGTCGAGGCGGGGCGAGCGGAGACGATGGCCGCGTTCGCAACCGTGCCGATCGCGAACAGAGTTGCCGCGAGGAGAATCGATGGAGCGCGCATGGGGATCGAGCGAGGCGATTTTCGTCCGTGCGGCCGCTGGAGTGCGCGAGAGAGTAGCCCAGGATCGGCCAGAATCAAGGCGCGCCGGGCAATCGCTCTACTTCACGGGCACCGCCCCGAAGACGTCCAGCTCGGCGACCGACGTCCAGATCTCGCCATTGACCTCCGAGAGCGCACGAAGGCGAATGAATCGGCCGGGCACGGGCTTCTCGAAGAGGACGCGCTGCTCCTCCGCCACGTCGCGGAACGTGCCGCGAGCGACCGGGTCGGTCCACTCCTCTCCGTTGCCGCTCACGAAGAACTCGAAGCCCGCGATGCGGCCGTTCGATCGGCCCTGCCTCCCGCGATACGCGAAGCCGGCGAGCACGCGCATCGCGCCGAGGTCGATCGTGATCTCGTGCGGGTGTTTCTCTTTCGACGTCGTCCAGTTCGTGTGCCAATAGGTTTCGGGATCGCCGTCGATGGCGTTGCGGGCCGCGCCCTCCTCTGCTTCTTCGCTATCGACCGCGACGACCTTCCATCCGCTCTTCGCGAGCCGCTCGATCGGGACGATCGCGTCGAAACGCGCTACGACCGGACGGCTCTCGATCATCCCAGTCGCCGTCGCGATCGCGCACACGACCGCCGCGCGTGGAAGGGGAAGAGGCGCGACCCACCTCGCGGACGTGCTCGTCGGCGGCGGCCCGTCGATCGTGTAGTGGATCGTCGCGTCTGGTGTCGCCGAATGGATCGTCACGATGCCGCGCTCGTCGCGCTCGATCGTCGGTGACGCGCAGAGCGGAACGCGCGTGCGAGCGACCGCGCGCAGCTCGCCCATCGAGGGATCGTACGGCCGCAAGCTGAAGGCGAAATGCACGGGCTTCGCGAGGAGTTGATAGCGTCGAAGCGGCCGCGGCCCGCAGCTCGCGCCGCCGAGCCCCATCTGCTGCGCATCGACGCATACGATCACGTCCGGCCGCGGAAAGAGGCGGCGAAATCTCCGCAGCTCGCCTTGCCGGTGCCGCGACGCGTCGAGGTCTTCGGGCAGGAAGTGCGAGGCGCTCATCGCGAGCGGTTCGTCGCCTTCCACGATGACACCGCCGCCCGACGCATCGAGGAACGCGGCGAATCGAACGTCCTCCTTGTTTCCGTTCTCTTGCGGGCGCACGTAGTCGACGAACTGCTCGGAGACCGTGCCGCGCCAGAGGCCGACGTCGGCGCTCGTCTTTCGATCGGGATAGCTCTCGCCGGGACCGCGGCCGAGCCACGCGAAGTTCTCGAGCGCCCCGGACACGTTCATCCGCAGGCCGATCTTCGGCAGCGGCGGCAACGTGCCCACGGGATCGATCGACTCGTCACACACGATCGTCCCGTCGCCGAGCAACGTGAAGACGCTGTGCTGATCGAAGCCGTCGCCTTTGAAGCCTCGCACCTCGGTTCGAACGTCGACGACCGTGGAATTTCGCAACGGCACGACGTCGAACGCGCGCACCGAACGGCGAAGCTGCGTGAGCCCCGAGTCGAAGAACGCGCGACGCAACCACGTGTCGTTGTCCGTGAGCGCGCGAGCGACCTCGAGGATCGGCCCGTGCCCGTCGATGATCGTGCGGCTTCCGTAGACGAGCGAATCGATCGTCCCGCTCTCGCGGCCGAACGCGACCGCGAAGCCTCGCCCGGCGATGTGAACGCGCCCGTTCGACTCCGACGTCGCGAAGTCGGTCGCCGCTTCGGGGAGTGACGCCACGGCCGCGGGCGGCGACGCGATCGGAATCGCAAATTGTTGCCACGCGACCTCGTGACCCTTCTTCGCCCACGCCGCGTCCTCGCGCAGTTGAAAGCTCACGCGAAGGAAGAGTTCCGAGCCGGGCCGCGGCGCGAGCGGCTTCAGCGGCAGCGCGATCTCGCGCTTCGCGCCCGGCGGAAGATCGATCGGCGGAATCGCCCCTTGCTGCACGAGCGTCCCGTCGTCGCTCACGCCGAAGCGCACGTCGTAACGCGAGAGGTTCGTGAACGCGCGTTTGTTCTCGATCTCGACCTTGCCCGCGGCGACGTCGACTCCGCGAATCGCGATCGGCTGATAGACCTTCTTCACTTCCCAGGGCTTCGCCGTGACCTGTCGATCGGGCGGCACGAGCCCGTTGCAGCAGAAGTTGCCGTCGTTCGGCTGGTCGTCGTAGTCGCCGCCGTACGCCCAATACCAACGGCGCTTGCCGTCCGAGCCGGCCGGCTCGTCCGTGGTGCGGCGAATCCCCTGATCGACCCAATCCCAGATGCACGCACCGATGAGCCGCGGACGCGCGTCAATCACGTCCCAATACTCTTGGAGATTGCCGACGGCGTTTCCCATCGCGTGCGCGTACTCGCAGACGAAGAACGGCTTGGTCGACGCGTCGCGGCCGGCGCGGTCGAGGTCGGCGACTTCCGGGTACATCGTGCTGTCGACGTCGGCGATTTCGTTGTAGCGCTCGTAGTGCACGGGGCGCGTCGAGTCGAGTTCGTGCGTGCGCTTCGCCGTCGCCGCGAAGTTTTCGCCGGGGCCGGCCTCGTTGCCGAGCGACCACATGACGACGCAGGGATGATTGCGATCGCGGAAGATCATGCGCTCGGTGCGATCGACGTGCGCGGCTTGCCACTCCGGCTTGTTGCCGAGCGACTTGTCCCAGTCGTAGCCCATGCCGTGCGACTCGATGTTCGCCTCGTCGACGACGTAGAGGCCGTAGCGATCGCAGAGGTCGTACCAACGCTCGTCGTTCGGATAGTGCGACGTGCGCACCGTGTCGATGTTGAAGCGCTTCATCAGCTCGACGTCTTGCGTCATGCGCTCGAGCGACAGCGTGTGGCCGGTGTCGGGATCGTGCTCGTGGCGATTCACACCATGGAGCTTGACCGACACGCCGTTCACGAAGAGTTGCGCGTCGCGAAGCTCGACCTGGCGGAAGCCGAAGCGGCAGCTCGTCACCTCGACGACGCTACCGGTGGCGTCTTTCAACGTGAGGAGGAGCGTGTAGAGCTGCGGATCTTCCGCCGACCACTTGCGCGGGCTCGGCACGAGCGCGCTCGCTTCGACGTGCGCTTCGCCGCCCGCGTCGATCGCATCGATCTTCGCCACGATCGGCGGCTCGGTCGCGACGTCGCGGCCGGCCGCGTCGACGAGCGTCGCCTCGAGCGAGTGCTCCCCCGCCGCGGTCGCCGAGAGGTTTCGCACCGACGCGTCGAGGTTCAGCGTGGCGTCGCGATAGCCGGCGTCGAACGTCGAGGTGGCGAAGAAGTCGCGCACGTGAGTCTCCGGCAGCGAGCGAAGCGTCACGCTGCGGTAGATGCCGGAGAGGCGGAACATGTCCTGATCTTCGAGGTAGCTGCCGTCGCACCAGCGATAGACCTCGACCGCGAGGATGTTCTGCCCCGCGTGCACGAACGACGTGACGTCGAACTCCGCGGGCGTGCGGCTGTCCTTGCTGAAGCCGACGGGCTGTCCGTTCACCCACAGATAGAAGAACGACTCGACGCCGTCGAAGCGGATGAACGTTCGGCGGCCCGTGAACTTCGCTGGCAGCGTGAACTCGGTGCGGTACGAGCTGACCGGATCGTAGTCGTGCGGGATGTGCGGCGGGTCCTTCGGGAACGGGTACGTGATGTTCGTGTAGATGGGAATGCCGAAGCCCAGGATCTCGACGTTGCTCGGAACCGGGATCGTCGGCCACGCGCTCGCGTCGAACATCGGCTCGAAGAAGCGAAGCGGGCGATCCGCGGGCCGCCCGCACCAGTGGAATCGCCACGCGCCGTCGAGCGACACGACGTACGGCGTCGCGTCGCGCGTCCCGGCGAGCGCCGACGCGCGATCCGCGTAAGGCAGCATCGACGCGTGCGCGGCGTCGCGGTTCCGCCCGACGAGCGCGGGGTTCTCCCAATCGTTTGGCTCCTGCGCGCGAGCGAACGGCGCGAGCGCCAGCGCGAAGGCCAAGCATCCGAGATATCGCATGGAGGTCTCCTGATCGGCGTTCTCTTGTACCGCGAGGAGAGCTTGTTCGCAGTACCGCAACGCCGCGCGATGGATCCGTTCAAGACCGAGAAGGCGGAGATCCGGGTCGTCGATCTCGCGGCCGAGACCGCCAATCGCCCGCGGTTAGACAAGGGTTGCAGTCACGCCTAGAGTGAAGGGCTCATCCAGGAGAAGACCATTGGCAAGCAAGCAGTACAGCTACACGGTTCTTTTTGAGCCGGCCGAAGAAGGCGGCTACATCGTCACGTGCCCAGCGCTTCCCGGGGTCGTAACCGAAGGCGACACCTTGGAAGAGGCGCGAGCGATGGCAAAGGACGCGATCCGCTGTTACCTCGAAAGCCTCGCGAAGGACGGCGAGCCGATCCCCAAAGACAAGGAATTGAAGCTCGATCCGGTCAAAGAGAAGGTCACGGTAGCCGTTCCGGCGGCATGAACGAACGGCTTCCCGCCCTCAAACCCCGGCAGGTTCTCGCGGCGCTCGAGCGCGCCGGTTTCATCGTGCATCACACCACGGGCAGTCACTACGGCGTGAGACACCGCACCGACTACAGGCTCCGCGTCACCGTTCCCATGCACAACCAAAGATCTCAAGCGCGGAACGCTCCGCTCGATCCTCCGACAAGCCGGAATCGCGACCGAGGTTTCCTGAAACTCCTCTAGAGTTCTCGCCGGTTCGATCCCGGCCTCGCGATCGCGCTACGCTCAAATCGGGAACAGCATCCAAGCGTGACGACAGCTTCAGCTCTCGCACATGAGTAGGCCGTTCGTCCTTCTGGGATGCTGGACGACACGGGGCCAGCCGCCGCCCGTGTCCCAAACTCGAGAAGCGATCGACGTCGGCGGTGTCCTCGTACCGAATCGGCGAGTTCGGTAAGATTCAGCGGCGGGAAGGACCCATGCTGAGAAAACTTGCGGACAATCGCGTTTCCGGCTCTCTGGCGACTCAGCTGAGACGGAAGCGATTTTCTTTCCTCCGGCGCCTGCTCTCGAAGTTGGACAAGCCGGTCCGGATTCTCGACCTCGGAGGAACGGAACGCTACTGGACCCTGATCGGGTCGGAGAACATCCAGGATCTGGACATCACGCTGGTCAACGTGAATGCCGAGCCGACCTCCCAGTCCAATATCCGGAGCATCGCTGGCGATGCGCGCCACCTGGATTTCTCGGACCAGAGCTTCGACGTGGTCTTTTCCAATTCCGTCATCGAGCACGTCGGGAGCCGTCAGGACCAGGAGAGGATGGCCAGCGAGGCGCGGCGAATCGGGAAGCGGTATTTCATCCAGACGCCGAATCGCTACTTCCCGATCGAGCCCCATTTCCTGTTTCCGTTCTTCCAATTCCTGCCCGTCGCCATCCGCGTCTGGCTGGTCCGGCATTTCGACGTGGGCTGGTTCCAGAAGACGCCTCGCGCGGATGCGGCGCGCGAAATCGTCACCGGCATCCGGCTTCTCACGAAGAGTGATGTGCGCCGGCTTTTCCCTGACGGCCGGCTGTATCTGGAGAAGATGCTTGGAATGACCAAGTCGATCACGGCCTACGCCGGATGGGAAACCGCGACCGATAGACAGTTGGAATCTCACGCCCCTCTTCGCCTCGAGGACGCAGTGATCACGTCGGCGTTCGCCGCGGAAACCACTCCGAGCGACGGGGCGCTCGTCCCGCTGCGCTACGAGACGGTCGCCCTCTTCGAAAAAGTCGAGTGCGACGGCTTCGTCGCGCGCGACGAGGCGCATGCGTAGCCTTCTGCTCATCGTGCTCGGAGCGGCCGCCGTCGCAGGGCTAACGGTCGCGATCGGCGCGCCGGGCCGTCCGCTCTTACTCGCGGCGACGATCGGCGGGGCCGTGGCGATCGCGGCAATCGGGCGGCTCCTCGGCGTCGCGTGCGCCGCGCAGCGTCTCGACTTCTTCTCGCCGATCGTGGCGTTTCCGTGCTTGTACGTCGTCTGGTTTGCAATCGCGTCGGCGCCGCTCCTCCACGATCTCAACCCGACGCGCGCGCTCACGCCGATCGCAACGCAGTGGCCCATCTATGCGCTCGGCCTCGCGGCTTGGCTCGGCGGCGTGTGGATCGCCGCGCGCGTCCTCGGAGGAACGCCGGCCGGGGGCGAGCACCGCCCTGCCGATCATTTCGACGAGCGGCGGCTGTTCCGCTCCTGCGCGATCCTGTTGGCGAT
>JACOTG010000095.1 GCA_016178505.1 Planctomycetota bacterium | reverse complement strand
CACCTCGAACGAGACGTCGTGGAGAACACCTCGGCGCGAGAGGCCGCGCACTCGCAACGCGACGTCGCCGAGCGCCGCGCTTCGGGGCGGGAACTCCTCGCGCAGCTCGCGGCCGACCATCATGCGGATGATCGCGTCGCGCGAGATCTCCCCTACGCGCGCGGTCCCGATCTTCTCGCCGTCCCGAAGCACGGTGACGCGATCGGCGATGCGATCGAGTTCCTCGAGCCGGTGCGAGATGTAGACGATGGCGACGCCGTGCGACTTCAGCGCGGCGATGATTCGAAAGAGCGCCTCGAGCTCGCGGTCGCTGAGCGTCGCCGAGGGCTCGTCCATGACGATGAGGCGCGACTCGCGCGACAACGCCTTCGCGATCTCCACCATTTGCTGCTTGGCGATCGACAGCTCGGCGACGCGCGCCTTCGGATCGAGATCGAGGCCGAGGCGCCCGAGGATCTCGCGCGACTCGCGCCAGAGGCGCGGCCGGTCGAGGAGACGCAGCGGCCCGTGAATCGGCTCGCGCCCGAGAAAGACGTTTTCGGCGATCGACAGCTGCGGCACGAGGTTGAACTCCTGGTAGATCATCGTGATCCCGAGACGCGACGCGACGAGCGGATCGCGAAGCTCCACCTCCTCGCCTGCGAATCGAATCGTCCCGCCGTCCTTCCGCTCGGCGCCCGCGAGGATCTTCATCAGAGTCGACTTGCCGGCGCCGTTCTCGCCCACGAGCGCGTGCACTTCGCCCGCGCGAACGTCGAGCGACACGCCCCGCAGCGCCTGCACGCCGGGATAGCTCTTCACGATGTCGCGCATGTCAAGGAGCGGTGCGTCGGTTGTGAGCGTCACGTGACGATCTCCGAATTCCTGGGCCGGACTTCCGTCGGTGGATAGACGCGTCGATTTACAGGCGAGCGGCTCGCGATACAAGAGGTGTTGCAGCATTTCCGCGCGGGCGAAGCGTGACCGCGCACGCAACGGCCCGTCGCGTCGATTACAATTCCGCGAACGCCATGAACGAGCCCAACCGCCTTCCTCTGTACGGCAGCGGCAACTTCAGCTACCGGCGCGTGGCAGCGCTGGGTTGGATCTCGGTCATCGCGGCAATGGCTCCGATCGCCGCACTCCTCGTCTACACGACCGGCAATCCGAGTCGCCTGGAGCCGTTGGTTCCGTGCACCTGGCCGATCGGGCCGCCCGTGGCATCGGTTGGCGGCGTCGTCAGCTTCGCCGTTCGCCGCCGTCGCTTCCCTTCCGCGGGCATCGGATGGACTTCGCTCGGTGCCGCGCTTCTCGGCGCGGCCGAGATCGGGCTCATCGTCCTCTTGATTCTCAACTGGCCGCAATGCTGACGCCGCGCTCGAGCGAGGGTCGGGCGGCGCGAGCCGCGCGACGCGTCGGGTGTCCGGTGGCGCTCGTCCTCCACGGGATCTGGCGCACGCAACTCTCGATGAAGAAGATCGAGCGTGCGCTCCACGCCGCGGGATACGAGGTGGTCAATCGCAGCTATCCGTCGTTGCGCGCGCCGCTGCCCGAAATCGCCGCGAGGCTCGCCGAGAGCCTCGACCACTATCGCGAACGTCCGATGTTCGTCGTAACGCACAGCATGGGCGGGCTCGTCGCGCGCGAGTACCTCGGGAGATTTCGGCCGGCGAACGCGAAGCGGCTCGTGATGATCGCGCCGCCGAATCAGGGCGCGTGGCTCGCCGATCGATTGAATGCGCATCGCCGGCTCGGTCCGGCGTACCGGATGCTCTTTGGTCGAAACGCCGCGCACCTCTTGCCGAGTGCCGCGAAACGAGCGGCGATCCCTCGTTGCGAGTTTGGCGTCATCGCCGGCGGCACGGGCCGCTCGCGCGGCTACGCCGGCTATCTGCCGGGAGACAACGACGGAACCGTGCTCGTGAGCGAAACGCACCTCGACGGAGAGTCGGACTTCCTGCTCCTCCCGCGCCGCCACACCTTCATCATGAACGCGAGCGAGACGATCGATGCGGTGCTGCGCTTCTTCGAGTCCGGCAGATTCTGAACCCGCTAGGCCGCCCTTCCCGCACGTCGTCGCGTCCGGGATCACGAAGCGAACGGGCCCGCCGCGCTCGCGAGCGAGCGGAAGTCTCCCCTCGCGAAAGAGGATGCCCGCGCGTGCGGCCACGTCGGCGAGAGGGACCGACGCGCAGAAGGCGTCCGCGCCGTGGATGGTGAGGTGAGTGCCCGCCGACTGCGGACGCGCGAGTGCAAGCAGTGCCTCGAGTGCCACGCCACCCTCTCCCGGCGTCGACTTCGTCTGCTCGGACAGAGCGCTGAACGTGAGCGCAATCGGATGTTCGACGAGCCCGTCGACGCGAAGGATCGCGCCCTCGCGGTCAGCGGTCCAGTGTCGGTCGCTGGACGCGTAAACTCGAAGCTCGTCGAGCCCGCACTCTGCCAGCATGGCCTTCACTTCCGAAACCCGAAACGCCGCGCGCAGCGAATCCGCGTAGAGCCCTTGCTGCTCGACCGTCGCGTCTCCGGCATAGAGATCGACGAGATGATCGAGCTCGGCCTCGCTTGCCGGACGGACGAGATCGCGGAGCAGGATCGCGCCTTCGGCTCGCGCCACTCGCGCGATCTCTCGCAAGCATGGCCGCGGATCCGGCAAATGGTGGACGATGCTGTTGCTCATGATCGAGTCGAACGAATGGTCGTCGAACGGCAGCCGCTTCGCGTCCGCGCGAACGAGGTGAATGCGCTCGGCAAGACCGGCCGCGATGACGCGACGTTTCCCGACCGCGAGCATCGACTCCGCGGCGTCGACGGCCGTGACTCGCGCGTGCGGTTCGCGCCGGCAGAGCTCGATCGGAATGTGCGCGGGTCCGCATCCGAGGTCGAGAACGTGACCGGATCCGCCGAGCTCGAGGAACCGTCGAATGAACGCGCGATTCACGTCCGAGTGATCCATGGAGTCGTAGGCCTTCGCCTCGGACTCGGTGTCCATCACTTCAGGCTCGAGGACGCGTTCCATGGTGGGCCTCCTGTGCGAGGTTCATCGACGATTGTCCGCCAGCGCGATCCGGAGCGCAACCGACTCGTTCGCTGATCCACCCGGCTATACTCGGCGTCCATGGGCCCGCTGCGCGCCGCATTCTTCGACGTGGGGAACACGCTCTCGCACGTGAACTACCCGCTGATCGCCTCGACGCTCCGTGATGCGGGCGTCGACGTCGCAGCGGATCGCGTCCGCACCGCGGAGATTCGCTCGCGGATTCGGATGGACGAGTTCCTGAGCGGCCAACGATCGATATCGATATCGATGGAGGGAGCGCCGATGTTCCGGGCGTTCTGCCGGCTCGTGCTCGAGGACATCGGCCCCGACGCACTCGCTCGCGGCGAAACGGTGATCGACGCGCTGGAGGCCTACAATCGCGCGGGCAACTTGTGGGATCTCGCCGAACCGTCGGTGCCGCGAGTGGCCGCGCGGCTGCGCGAGCGTGGCCTGCGCCTCGGAGTGATCTCGAACGCGGATGGGCGGGTGGCGCAACTCCTCGAGCGTCAAGGCGTGGCGTCGCTCTTCGACGCGATCGTCGATTCGGGGCAAGTGCACGTCGAGAAGCCTAATCCGGCGATCTTTCTTCACGCGGCTGCGCTGCTCGGCGTCGACGCGTCCGAATCCGTCCACGTCGGCGATTTCTATTCGATCGATCTCGTGGGCAGCCGGCGCGCCGGGATGCAGGGAATCCTCCTCGACCCGCTCGGCGCCTGGTCGCACGTCGAGTGCAGGAAGGCGCGCGACCTCGACGACGCCGCAAAGATCATCCTCGGCCCATAGACAGAGCCTCCCTCTGCACGCGAGCGCCTGCGCGCGACCGTGCCGTCAGGAAACGCCGGCCGTCAGTTGCGACACCCGAGCGGCAGCGTCGCGAGCACCTCATCGCCGCGATGAACGATCGCAAGCGTCCAGTCGAGAGTCCTCGTCAGTAGATCTTGATCGTTGCCGCGGACCCGAAGAGTCACGCGGCGCGTGGCGTCGACCGTGAACGGGATCTCGTAGTGATCGGTCAGGCCGGCCAGCTCGAGAATGTAGTCGCCGCGCGGGATCTTCACGCCGTCGATCCGAAAGTCGTAGAGCATGTAATCCGCGGATCGCCGCTCGATGAAGCCGTTCAACGTCAGGCGCGGCGAGCTGAGCAGTTGGTTGCGCCTTGCCTCGGCGAACAGCGAGATTTGACCGCGTGAGCGCACGGCCTGCGACGCAACGAGATTGATTCCGTCCCACAACTCGACGGTCTCGACCTCGAGCACGAACGTTCGAAGGTCGAGCATGAGCGACCACTCGTTGACCGACGAGCCGGTCTCGTCGACGTCGAACGAACCGACCTCGATCGTCTGCGTCGGGCTCGAGAGAAGCAGGCGATAGTATCCGATCTCGGGGATGGGCAGCGACGTCGCGGTCACGTCGAAGGTCGCGTGCGGCTGCAGGAAGAACGAATTGAGCTGGAGCGAGCCCACGGTTTCTCCCTGTCCCACGGGAACGGTCGTTTCCAGGCCCACCACGCGCGGCGGGTCGCACGCGCGAGCGGGTTCCGCGGCGAGCAACGCCGCGACGAGCGCGACGCCGGCGCCTTGCACAATCGATCCGATACGGCACATGAACGCACTCATGGCAGTTGATCCTCGTCAGTGTTTGGTTTCGAAAGGGTGCCAGCCGAGGACGGAGCATCCTCGGAGACGATGAGACGTGCGTTCGCCGTGAACGAACGAGTGGAGGTGAGTCAGTCACCCTCGGCGAGAGAGCCTCTCCACCGAGGGCCGCCAGAGTCTAGCCCGACTTCTCCCGGAATCAAATTCGTGCGCTGATCCGGGACGAAGGAGCCGCTACCGCCTGATGGCGGGCGACTCGCGCAGTGTCAGAGCGAGGTCGAGCTTCTGCGTCCCCCGGAGCACTTCGAACGTCGCGATCGTTCCAACGGCACGCTTGGCGAGCTGGCGGTGCAGATCGTCGACCGATCGAAGGGCGTGGCCGTCGAGCGCAAGAACGACATCGCCAGCTCGAAGCCCCGCATCGGCCGCCGGGCTCTCCGCGAGGACGGTCATGACTTCGACGCCGGCGGCCTGCTCCATGCCCGCCGCGATCCGAAGCCGAAGCGGGATCACTCGCGACCGCACGGACACGCCGACGTAGGGTCGCCGCACGCGTCCGCTCTGGATCAAGAGGCCGCTCACCCACTGCGCCGTGTTCGAGGGCACCGCGAAACAGAGCCCCTGAGCAGATTGGATGATCGCGGTGTTGACGCCGACGACCTCGCCTCGCGAATTCACCAGCGGGCCGCCCGAGTTCCCGGGG
The DNA here is from genome assembly GCA_016178505.1 of Planctomycetota bacterium. Lineage (GTDB taxonomy): Bacteria > Planctomycetota > JACOTG01 > JACOTG01 > JACOTG01 > JACOTG01. The sequence goes on along the minus strand of JACOTG010000095.1, from coordinate 9,040 downwards.
TTCAACGCCGCATCGGTCTGGATCACGTCGTCGATGGGTCGACCGGTGCGGCTGCGGAACGAACGACCGAGAGCGCTCACGACGCCCGCGGTCACGGTCGCGTCGAATCCGAGCGGGCTGCCGATCGCAATCACGAGCTCTCCCACGCGCAACCGATCGGAGTCCCCGAGGGTCGCCGGCACGAGCGAGAGTTCGTCCACGCGAACCACCGCCAGATCCGTTTCGGGGTCGTCTCCGACGACGTGCGCAAGCGACCAATGTCCGTCGGGGAAGAACACCTCGATCCCGTCGGACTCGCTCACGACGTGGCTGTTCGTGAGGACGAAACCGTCCGGCGAGATCACGATGCCAGAGCCGTTGCCCGCCGCGTCGAAGTCTCGCGGCCCGCTCGGCGTCGCGACGCGCCGTCGCTTGATCACGCCGATCGAAACGACGCTCGGCCGCAATCGCTCGGCGACCGACACGACCGCCTGCGAGTACGCGTCGAGAAAGCGCGTCGCATCGTCAGGCGTCAAGTTTCCCGATACGCCCTTACCGTCTGTCATGGTCGGCACCTCCCGCTCGGAGTTCTACCACCGCCGTCAAGCGGGTGCGTGGAAGCCTGATTCGAAAGGAACGGAATCGCGAGGGGTCAGCGACGATGCGAACGGCCCTCGCCTGTGCAATAATCGGACGCGGTTTGCTTCTCGAGAACCTTATCGGAGGACAACGGACATGAAGCCCGCGATTGGAATCTGGGTCGTCGCGTCCCTTCTCGTGGTTCCGGCCGCGTGGTCGCAGGAAGGCCAGAAACCGCAAGGCCACAAGCCCGGCGAAAAGGACAGGGCCGACCAGCTTCGCAAGATGTCGCCCGACGAGATCCGGAAGAGAGCCGAGCAGTTCCTCTTCACGACCATGCAGGGCACGGACGAGGAAGCGAAGATCTACACCCTCGCCGGTCTCGCCGAAATCAAGTATCCGAATGCGCTCCCGATCCTGCAGCAAGGGCTCGCGGACTCCACCCCGCGGGTCCGTCGCATCGCCGTTCGGGCGATCGGCGACCTCGGCAATCCGGCGGGACTTCCGCTGGTCGAGAAGGCGCTCGGCGACGGCGATGTCTCCGTGAGACGCGCGGCGATCGACAGCGTCATCGACCTCGCGGATCAACGCTCCGTGCAGCCGCTGATCCAGAAGGCGCTCAGCGACAGCGACCCGTCGATTCGCCGCGCCACGATCACGTCGCTGCGAGAAAAGGGAAAACCCGGCGCGGCGCCTCTCATCGCGCCCGCGCTGAAAGATGCGGACCCCGACGTGCAGACGGACGCGATCAAGGCGCTCGCGGCGCTCGGCGACAAGTCGGCGATCCCGTCGCTGAAGGAGATCGCGAAGACTTCCACCAACCGAAAGGTTCGCCTCAACGCCGCGTTCGCGCTCGGCCAGCTCGGCGAGCCGTTCGACCCCGCGGAAGTGAAGACAGCGATGAAGGACGACAACGACCGCACGTCTGCGCTGGCCGCGGCGTACGCCGCCGGCACGAAGGACGAGCAAGCCGCAGGGCTGATCAAGGCCGCGTTGCACGCTAGCGACGAAAAGACGCGAAGCGAAGCGGTCCACGCCCTCAAGGCTTCGAACGATCCGGGTGCGGCGGGCCTCCTCATCGAGGCGCTCAAGGATCCGAATCGCGAGATTCGCATCACCGCGGCGGAAGGTCTCGGCTCCTACAAGGGCAACTCCGTCGTGACGCAGGCGCTCGAGCAGGCGCTTCGCGACGAGAACGGAAAGGTGCGCGAGTCTGCGGCGTTGAGCCTCGGCGAGATCCGCGATCCCGCCGCCGTGAACGCATTGAAGAACAGCCTCACCGATTCCGAAGCCGACGTGCGTTTCGCCGCGGCGCATGCGCTCGGGCTTCTCGGCGACGATTCCGCGATCGAGGCGTTGAAGGGCCTCTTGGACGATTCGTCGATGGGAGTCCGCGCGTCCGCCGCACGTTCGCTGGCGCGCATGCACCTCGACAAGAAGATGATCGGCCATCTCCTCAAGAGGTTCGAGGAGACGGACGGCAAGGAGCGCGCAGGGCTAGCGGTCGCAGTACTCGCGAACGTCGACAAGCAGCAGTAGCGGACTAGCCGCCGTCAGATTGCCCGCCGCCGGGGCCGCCGAATCCGAAGCGGCCTCGGCGCTGGTCGGACTCGCGGAACTTCTTCATCTGATCGAAGTCGAGCACGGTTTGTAGCGCCGCATCGCGCTCCTGGCTGATCTGGCGCATTTGGTCGCCGATCTTCGAGAAATCGCGACGGCCTCGGCCGCGCCCGCCGTTCGGGTCGTTGTCGTCCTGCTGGAAGAGTTCCGATCGCTTCTTCGCTTCGTCGAGGAGCACGCGCTCCACGGCCGGCTTCTGCTGCGCGTTGAGGTTCAGCTCCTCCGCGAGTCGATCGACGCGGTCCTTCACCTGATCGTCGCGGCGTTGCTCGTCGCGCTCGCGCTGGCGCTGGCGCTCCTCGGCCTTGAGCCGGCCGTAGATCGCGCGGATCTGACGCTCGGCCTCGGGTGGGACCGAGATGCCGTACGGATCGACGTCTCTTCCATCGTCGGCCGCATCGTCCTCCGACTCCTTGGCCACCACGGCGGATTTCTTGACCTTCGGAGATTTCGTCGCTTCGTCGCTCACGGTCGGAACGACGGGCCTCTCGGCCGGAGTCGTGCGCTCGATCGCGTCCTGGATGCGCTTGTCGATCTCCGCGGGCGACAGCGTTCGGTTCGAAGCGTCGAGTTCGGCGATTTGCTTCTGGAGTTCGTTGATCTTCGCGAGCATCGCTTGGGTCGCATCCTCGCGCGCGCTTTTCTCCACGAGGAACGCCGCGCTCGCCAAGCCTGCGCCCAGGAGCACTCCCAAGACCACCGGAATCGTTTTCATTGGCTCTCACCTTGCAAACGGTTGATCGACGGAGCATCTATGATCGCGAAACCCCCGGCGATAAGGAAGCGTTGAACACGAAACGCCGGATTCAGTTTCGCGTGAGGTGAGATCGAGTGCTGTCCCCTTCCGAATCGGAGAGCGTCCTCAAGGACGATTTCTTCGCCGTGACCCGGCTCGTCCGCGACGCGACCGGCGACGCGATCGTGCTCAAGGAGAGTCGAACGCGACTCCTCGCGTGGCTGCGATTCCGCGCCCTCGATCGATGGTTGAGCCGGCGCGAGAGCAGCCTCTACGAGATCGCGGCGAGAGTGCCGGGCGTGCCCGCGTTCCTCGGAAGGCGAGGTCCCGCATCTTACGCGCATCGCTACGTCGACGGCGTCACCATCGATCGGTACGCGCGCCGCGTCCCCGACTCGTTCTTCGACGACCTCGAGCGGATCGTCGATGGGCTGCACGAGCTGGGCCTCGCATACGTCGACATGGCGAAGGACGAAAACGTGATCGTCGGCGACGACGGCCGCGCATATCTCATCGACTTCCAGATCAGCCTGCGCCTGCCGAAGGGCCGCGTCGGTCGATTCGTCCTGGGCCCGATCGTGAGGCACTTCCAAGCCGAGGATCGCTACCACCTCGCGAAGCAGAAGCGGCTCTACCGCCCCGATCTCCTCACGGACCGCGACCGCGAGACGCTCGGCAAGCGATCGTGGCTCAACCGTCTGCATCGGCGAACCGTGAAGCCGCTATACAACGGGCTCGTGCGCCACGTGCTTCGCTTGCCGCGCAGCCGTCCCGGCCACCTTCACGGTCGGCCGCCGGCGTCGACGTGACGCGCATGATCTCGTCCCGCACGAAGCGGGTCGCCGCGTTCATCGTCCCCTACTGGGCGCCGGCGCTCCTCTTTCTCGTGGTGCTCATCGTGTCGAACGCGATCGGCATGGGCTTCCCGATGGCGATGAAGTTCGCGATCGACGAGGCGATCGGCAAAGGGAATGAAAGCCTGCTGTACGAGATGATCGGCGTCGTGTTCGTCGTGCTCATGCTCGGAAGCCTTCTGTCCGCCGTGGGCATGTACGTGTACACCGGCTTCACCTCGAAGATCCTCTTCGACATGCGCTTCGCGCTCTTCCGAAAGTTGCAGCGGTTGCCCCTGGGTTTCTTCTTGCGCACGAAGCTCGGCGACGTGGCGTCGCGAATCACCGGCGACATCGCGGAGGTTCAGACGTTCGCAACGCGCTCGCTCTATGCACTGACGAACTCGACGCTGCAGCTCGCCGTCGCGACCGCCGCGCTCTTGTGGCTCGACTGGCCTCTCTTTTTGCTCACGGTGGTGTTCGTGCCGCTCTCGGCGCTCGGCATCCGGCCGTTCCGCTCGAAGCTGCGCAGCGTCTCGAAGTCGATCCGCGAGCAAAGCGCCGACATCGAGCAGTTCCTCTTCGAGAACGTGACCGGCATGAAGACCGTGCGCAGCTCGGGCGCACAGTCGTTCGAGGGGAAGCGCTACGTCGTGTTGAGCCGCGAGTGGATCCTGCGGCTGCTTCGCTCGCAACGGCTGTCGGCGTGGATGGGCGGCGTGAACGGCGTCTTGATCGGCGGCGCGCTCGCCATCGTGTGCGGATTCGGGGGCGCGCAGGTCATTCACGGCACGAAGACGCTCGGCTCGCTCGTCGCGTTCTCGACCTACTTGCTCATGCTCATCGGCCCCGCGCAGTCCCTGATGACGCTCTACATCGATCTCCAGAAAGCGCGTGCGTCGATGGATCGCGTGTTCGAGTACCTCGACAAGCCCGAGGAGACGCCCGACCGGCCGCGCGCACGGCGGCCATCGCGGCTTCGCGGCGAGGTCGAGTTTCGGGACGTCTCGTTCGCGCACGAGCCGGGCGCGCCGACCCTCGATCACGTCTCGTTTCGCGTGCCCGAAGGCGAAACGCTCGCGATCGTGGGGGCGACCGGCGCGGGCAAGTCGACGATCCTCGACCTGCTCCTTCGGTTCTACGAGCCGAGCGACGGCGCCGTGCTCGTCGACGGCGTCGACCTGCGCGAGTACCACCGCCGCTCGCTGGTCCGCCGATTCGCGGTCGTGGCGCAAGACCCGATCCTCTTTCACGCGACGATCGATGAGAACTTGCGCTACGGGAACCGAGCGGCGAGCGCGGCGGAGATCGCGGCCGCTTGCCGCGCCGCGCGCATCCACGACTTCATCGCGTCGCTGCCCGACGGGTTCCGCACGATCGTCGGCGAGCGAGGCATGCGACTCTCGGGCGGCGAACGACAGCGCCTCGCCATCGCGCGCGCCGTTCTTCGCCGACCCGATGTGCTTCTCTTCGACGAGGCGACGTCCGCCCTCGACCCGACCATCGAGCGCGAGATCCTCGACGAGATCGATGCGATCGCGCCGCGGCCGACGCGCATCTTCGTCACCCATCGGCTGTCCGTCGCGGCGCGCGCGGACGAGGTGATCGTGATCGCAGGCGGTCGCATCGTCGAGCGCGGGAGTCACGAGCGCCTCGTCGCGAGCGGCGGTGCCTACGCGCGCCTCCACGCGGAGCAGGAAATCGCGACGCGATAGCGGGCCTTGAGGCGCGGCGTGAGGTCGCCTATGATCGCGCGTCGCTGACCAGTGGTGGGGCCGCTGTCGAGCGAATTCGGGGCATCGATGAACCAATCGTCAATCGGATCGTGCGTTCGTTTCGCCGTTCTTTCCGTGGCAATGTTGACGTTGCTCGGATGCGGCGGCGCTTCCACGGCCATCGTCGCAGCCATCGGCGGCGCCGGCGGGGGCGGCGGCAGCAGTCCGCCGGTCGTGCGATCACTCACGGTCACGATGTCGAGGACGTCGCCCGCGACGATGACGTTCGAGCTGTCGGACGTCGCGACGGTCGCCCTGGAGTTTCGGTCCCCACGGACGTCGCAGTGGGTTCCCATGCGGCTCTCGGGCGACACGAGCCTCGATCAGCTCGCTCCGTCGCCGGTCGTTCACACCAAGGATTGGGAATTCGACGACGCGACGCAGCTCGGGACCGCGGGATTCTCGCGTGACATCCCGATTCGCGTGCGAATCGTGGGAAACGGCGACACCGGGACGTCGTCGCTCACGCAGGGGTTCGGCAACGATCCCTCCGTGATCGAGCAGATCAGCGTCTCACCGGGTCCCGGAGGCGAGGTCGTGGGGCTTGCCAATGTCGAACTCACCGTGACCGATTCGTCCGACGACCGCGTGTCGCTGTACGTCGAGTACGATCTCCTCGACGATGCGCCCGACGACGGGTTCCAGACCGCCACTGGCCTCGCGGTCTACCCCCCTGTTGCACGCCAACCCTCCGGCTTTCTATGGAACGTGACGACCGATCTGGGATTCACCGAGCACGATGTCCTGCTCCGGATCACAACGTACGACGGAACGGCGTACGGAACGCCGGTGGTGATCCCGTTTCGCGTCGACAACAATCTCGCGCCCACGGTCGTGATCGACACGGCGAACTTCGTCCTCAACCCGGACGAGCGCCGCGGAATCCCGATTCCATTCACGGTGTTCGACGGCGACGAGAACACCGGCGAGCCCGGCGACGACGTGCAGCTCGTCTTCCAGTGGCGGCGCGTCGAGGGCTCGTATCCGGCCGTCGATTTCTCGAACCTCGGTTCACTGCGACAGAACCTGCTCGACCCGGGCTTTCGGCGAGCGCACCAGATCTGCACCGAGATTCCGCGATCGTTTGGCGGCCGCGTGGTTCCCATCGGTGCGACGCACGTGCGATTGCCGGAGGTGGCGAGCTCCGCTTCCTCGCTCGTCACGCGCGACCCCGCGACGCAGCAACCGCGAGTGCATGGCGCGCTCGACATCTTGCGCGCCTCGGACGTGCCCACACCCATCGCTTCGACGTGGTCTCACGATCCGCACCTGCACGAGCCCGTCGCCGTGCTTCCGCTCGGGCCCGGGCTGTGCGGGTTCGTGCTCGAGCGGCTCGGCACGTCGTGGCGGATTCGCGCGATCGTTTTTTCGACCGGCGAAGAAGTCACCACCGTTGCCTCGGGCGAAGGCACGCCGACGGCGATGGCGTTCGACGCCGACCGGCATTTCCTGCTCGTCGCCGTGCAGCTCGACGTCGCAGGTCACTGGCAGATCCGGCGCGTCCGGTTGCAACGAGACGGCGCGGGCCCTGGCGACGAGCTCGCCACCGCGGACGGCTCGACCGAGCTCGGTCCGATCCGCGGGATCACGAGCGTCGCAACGCAAGCCGCGCTCTTCACGGTGGGAAACTCGCTCATTCGGGCGGACTATCCGGCCGGTCAGGCCGCGCGAGTCCATGCGCTCTTCGGTCCCGCTCCGCTCGCACCGCTTCGCGCGCCGTGGGGCGTCGTCCAGGATCCGCTGAACGCGAACAGCGTCTACGTCGCAGAGCACGACGCGGATCGCATCGTCCGCATCGATGTCGAGACGCGCGTCCGCACGCCGCTCGTCGCGAACGGCATCGGTCTTCCGCGTCCCGAGTCGATCGCGCTCGAGCAGCTGGGAGGCCCGCGTCGCCGCGCACGACTTCTCGTCATCACCGGCGGCAACGCCATCGGAGAATCGCGCGAACTGCGGGGCATCGACCTCGGCAAATCCGTCGCCTCGGAGGTCTTCCGAGTCTTCCCGAACGCGTCGGGCGCTGCCGGTTACTCGGGCGTCGTCGGGAACATCAGTCTTGGCCGCGACGGCCTTCGAGTGATCGCGCTCACGTCCGCGTCCGACATTGCCGTCGGCGGCGGGCTCGAGCAGCGGCGCCAACTACTGAGCGCGCCCGTCGATTTCGACCTCGCGCGTCAGATCGTCGCGGTCGCGCCGCCGTTCGATCCTCCCGTCGCCGTCTCGGCAACGTGGCGTGTTCGCGTCTCTTCGTCCGTGGTACTAGGGTCGCCGAGAGGAACCGCCGGTAGTTTTCTCTGGGACAGCGAGGACGTCGTCAACGGCGGCGCCGTCTTCGTGCGAGCAACACCCATCGACAGCGAGCCGGGGGTTGCGAGCGACACGGCTCCAACCGGGCGCGCGAAGTCGTTGCGGCCTGCGATCGACGTGGCGCCAACCGTGCTCGGCGATGCGTCGACGACTCATTCGCCGCAATCCGTGATCGCGGCGGACCTCGACGGCGATGGCGACCTCGACCTCGCATGCGCGAACTTCCTCGGCAACGACGTGACCGTGTTCTTTCAAGCGAGCCCCGCCGTGTTCGATCCCGTGCCCCAGGTCCTCGGAGACTCCTCGACGACCAACCGTCCGCAATCCGTGATCGCCGCGGACCTCGACGGCGATGGGGACATGGACCTCGTCTGCGCAAACTTCGGCAGCAACGATCTGGCCGTGTTCTTTCAAACGAGCCCCGGTCATTTCGATCCCGTACCGCGGATCGTGGGAAGCCGCTCGACGACGTACGGACCGGACTCCGTGATCGCGGCGGACATCGACGCCGATGGCGACCTCGATCTCGTCTGCGCCAACGCGTCTGGCGACAACCTGGCTGTGTTCTTTCAGACGAGCCCCGGCAACTTCGATCCCGTGCCGCGGATCCTCGGCAACTCCTCGACGACGAGCGGACCGAGATCCGTGATCGCGGCGGATCTCGACGGCGATGGGGACCTGGACCTCGCGTGCGCGAACGCCGGTTTTCCCGGCGACAACCTGGCCGTGTTCTTTCAGTCGATTCCCGGCAGCTTCGCTCCCGCGCCCCTGATCCTCGGTGATTCCTCGACGACGATGGGGCCGTACTCGGTGATCGCAGCGGACGTCGACGGCGACGGGGACTTGGACCTCGTCAGCGCGAACTCCGGCGGCAGTGATTTGACCGTGTTCTTTCAGACGAGCCCCGGCCAGTTCGATTCCGCGCCGCACCGCCTCGGCGACGAGTCGAGGACGTACGGCGCAACGTCCGTCGTCGCCGCGGACATCGACGGCGATGGGGACCTGGACCTCGTCTGCGCGAACTACTATGGCGACAGCCTCGCCGCGTTCATTCAGACGAGCCCCGGCCAGTTCGATCGCGTGCCGCGGATCATCGGGGACTCCTCGACGACGTACGGCCCGCTGTCCGTGATCGCGGCGGATCTCGACGGCGATGGGGATCTCGACTTCGTCTGCGCGAACAACTTCGGCGACAACCTAGCCGTGTTCTT
>JACOTG010000094.1 GCA_016178505.1 Planctomycetota bacterium | reverse complement strand
TCCTCGGCGTGTTCTTCCAGCGCGTCGTCGGGACCACGTTCGCGGCGGGGCACCAGATCCAGTTCGCGGGGCAGTTCGGCGGACCGTGCGACGACAACGCGGACCACGAGCCGTGCTCGTTGCCGCGCGTCGACTGACGCCTACGGAGTCGACCACCGTCGTCCGGGGTCAGACCCCGGACGACGGGACGCGCGCTGACGGCGTGCGGGGGGCGCACCCACCGCACGGCGCTTCGATGCTCAGCGATTCCACTGCGCGATCGCGTCGAGCGGCTTGCGCGTGATGTCGGGGACGGTGGCGCCCGGCGCGGGATAGCCGATGGGGAAGAGGATGTAGGGCCGCTCGTTGTCGGGACGGCCGAGCAGTTCCGACAAGAACCGCATCGGGTTCGGAGTGTGCGTCAGCGTGACGAGGCCCGCCGCGTGGATCGACGCGATGAAGAGGCCGCACGCGATGCCGACGCTCTCGTTCACGTAATAGTTCTTGATCTTCCGGCCGCCGGGCAGCACTCCCCACTCTTCCTTGAAGCAGACGACGAGCCACGGCGCCGTCTCGAGGAAGGGCTTTCGCCAGTCGGTGCCGAGGGGCGCGAGCGCTTCGAGCCACTCGGGAGGGAAGCGTCCGCCTTCGTAGTTCTCTCGCTCTTCCTTCTCGGCCGCGACGCGAATCTGGTGCTTGAGGTCGGGATCGGACACGGCGACGAAGCGCCACGGCTGGCGATTGGCGCCCGACGGTGCGGTGCCCGCGGTGCGGATCGCCTCTTCGATCACCTCGCGCGGCACCGGCTCGGGCGAGAAATCGCGCACGCTGCGGCGTCGCTGCAACAGTTCGCGCAGCTCGCGCGCTCGCCGCAACATCTCGGCCTCGGGCACGCGCTCGAACTCGAGCGGGACGAAACGATGTGGGCCTGGGCTCATCGGTCACCTACACTCTCGTGAATTCAAGGAATCGCGACAGGATACCGAACGGAGATGCGATGAGTTCATCGGGCGCGAATCCGGCCATCGACTTGTCGGTGACGATGGAAGATCTGCGGCGGCGAATCGAGATCGCACGCGGCGACCGCGAGGCCGACCTTCTCCTCGTGAACGCGCGCGTTGCGAACGTCTTCTCCGGCGAGGTCATCGAGGGGACGAACGTTGCCGTCAGCGGCCGTCACGTCGCGGGCGTGGGCGCGCACCTCCGGAAGGGGCGTACCGTCATCGACGTCGGCGGCAAGAGCACCCTGATCCCAGGGCTCATCGACGCGCACATCCACGTCGAGTCGTCGCATCTCTCGCTGCCCGAGTTCGCACGCGCCGTCGTGCCGCACGGGACGACCGCCATCGTGTGCGATCCGCACGAGATCGCGAACGTCCTCGGACTCGACGGGTTGCGCTACGTCGTCGAGACGAGCCGCGCCCTCCCGCTCGACGTGTTCGTGATGGCGTCGAGCTGCGTACCCGCGACGGCGATGGAAACGTCGGGCGCGTCGCTCGATGCCGCTGCGATCGCGGCGGCACTTCGCGAGGAGCGCGTCATCGGCCTCGCCGAGGTGATGAACTTTCCGGGCGTGATCGGCGGCGATTCCGGAGTGCTCGCGAAGATCGTCGCCGCTGCGGGGCTTCCCGTCGACGGACACGCGCCGGGCGTCGTCGGTCCTCCGCTCGTGGCGTATGCGACAGCCGGAATCGAGTCGGACCACGAATCGACGACGGCGGCCGAGGCGCTCGAAAAGCTCCGGCTTGGGATGTGGGTCATCATCCGCGAAGGGACGGCCGCGAAAAACCTCGACGCGCTCGTCCCGTCCGTCTCCGACGCGAACTGGGGTCGTTTTTGCTTCTGCTCGGACGATCGCAGCGCGGTCGACATCGCGCGCGAGGGGCACGTGGACGCGATCCTGCGAAAAGCGGTCGCGCGCGGCCTCGATCCCGTGCGCGCGGTCACGATGGCGACGTTGAACGCGGCGACGCGCTTCCGGCTCGGGTTGCGCGGCGCAGTGGCTCCGGGATACCTCGCGGACCTCGTCGTCGTGAACGACCTTCGCGAATTCCGTGTCGAGACCGTGATCAAGTCGGGCCGCGTCGTCGTCGAGCGCGGTCACGCTGCGTTCGACGCGAGGCCGGGCGCGACGTCTCTTCTTCGCCGCACGGTGAACGTCTCGCCGCTCGATGCGACGTCGTTCCGCATTCCCGCGCGTGGCACGAACGCCCTTGCGATCGAGATCGTGCCCGATCAGATCGTGACGCGGCGGGCGCGTGTGCCGGTGGTCGTTCGCGACGGCGAAGTCATCGCGGATCCCGACCGCGACGTCGCGAAGCTCGCGGTCGTCGAGCGGCATCATGCGACCGGCCGAATCGGTCTCGGGCTGGTGAAGGGGTTCGGCCTTCGCGGCGGCGCGATGGCGTCCACGTTCGCGCACGACTCGCATAACCTCATCGTCGTCGGCGACGACGATCGCGACATGCGCCTCGCGGCCGAGCGTGTCATTGCGATCGGCGGCGGCTACGCCGTCGCGTCACGCGGTGCCGTGCGCGCGGAAGTGCCGTTCGCGATCGCGGGCGTCATGTCGAGCCAGCCGTTCGAGTCCGTCGTCCGCGCGTGCGAGGAGTGCCAAGCCGCGTGTCGCGCGCTAGGCGCCACCCCGCGCGACCCGTTCCTGACGCTGTCGTTCCTAGCGCTCCCCGTCATCCCCGACCTAAAACTCACCGACCACGGCCTAGTCGACGTCACGAAATTCCGCGTCATCGATCTCTTCGACACCCCGCCCACCCTAGCCGGCTAATCGTGCCAGACACCCAACAACAACAACATCCGTCGTCTGGGGTCTGACCCCATTAGCCGAAGAGGACGGGGGCTAGCCAGCGGCGGTAGGCCGGCTTTTCGCCGCGGACGATGGCGAAGAACTCGGACTGCAAGCGCTTCGTGATCGGGCCCGGGCTGCCGTCGCCGATCGGGCGCCGGTCGACCTCCGAGATCGGCGTGATCTCGGCGGCGGTGCCGGTGAAGAACGCCTCGTCCGCGACGTACAGCTCGTCGCGCGTGAAGCGCACTTCCTGCACTTCGAGGCCGAGCGAATCCGCCAGCTCGAAGACCGTGCGCCGCGTGATGCCGTCGAGGATCGACGTGAGCGGTGTGGTCTTCAGCTTGCCCCCCCGCACGATGAAGATGTTCTCGCCCGAGCCTTCGCTCACGAAGCCCTCGGTGTCGAGCAGGATCGCCTCCTGGAATCCGTTCGCGATCGCCTCACTCTTCGCGAGTGCCGAGTTGACGTAGTTGCCGGTGATCTTCCCCTTGGTCATCGTGTGATTGACGAAGCCGCGAGTGAACGTGGAGATCTGGCAGCGGATGCCTTTCTTCAGCCCCTCGTCGCCGAGGTAGGCACCCCACTTCCACGTGGCGATGAACGTGTTGATTGGCGGGTTCGTGCCGGGATAGACGCCGACCGGTCCCTGGCCGATGTACGCGAGCGGCCGGATGTAGCACTCGGGCTGCCGATTGCGGCGCACCAGCTCGACGCACGCGGCCCGCAAGTCCTCGCGCGTGTGCGGGAGCTTGATGCCGACGATCTTCGCGGACGCGAAAAGCCGATCGACGTGGTCGTCGAGGCGAAAGATCGCGCTCTCCTTGTCGTTGATTCGATAACAGCGAATGCCCTCGAAGATGCCGACGCCGTAGTGCATCGCGTGCGCCATCACGTGCGTCGTCGCGTCGGCGAAAGCGAGCCACTCGCCGTCCATCCAGATCGTCGCCCCGAAAGGAGATTCCTTCTTCGGATTGGGCTCGGACTTCGACGCGGGAGCTTTGCCGGACTTGGTCACGAGATGAGCGTTCTCCGCATTCACGGGGAGACTCCTTTCCGAGATCGGTGGACTCGAGAGCGGACGGCGATTGGTAAAGGGAGAGAATCGTCGGCGACGTTCCAACCCTGCGGCATGTCGGTCGACCTCTTCGATCTGCCCTCTCCGAAGCGATCGACGAATTCTAAAGAATCGGCGCGCCCGAACCACGCGAAAAAAGAAGTCGGTCGCGCGGCGTGTCGCGGATCGGAACGAAAAGCGGCTCTATGCGGGCTTGGCGTCGCCTTCGCCGGGCTTTGGCTTCGGGAAGAAGTCGGTTCGACGGCGCTGCGCGCGCTTCATCTGCTTTCGAAACATGCGGAGCTTCGGGTCGCCGGTACGCTTGCCGATCTTCTTCTCCATCTCGGCGACCTTCTTGGTGAGACGCTCCGCGCGTGCCTTGGCGCGCTCGGGTCGCGCCTTGACGCGCTCCGCGCGCGTCGGCTTCGGTGCTGCGGACGGCTTGGGTGCTGGGTTGGCCAAAGGTGTCCTCCTGACTTCGCTGCGTCTTCATGTCCGTTCGACGAAAGGGCCGGAAGATAACGGCGCCCCGAATCGAGGTCAAGCCGCTCGGGCGACTCGGCGCTAATCCACCGTTTGCGTGTAGACGCCGACGCGCACCGTCACGAAGTCGCCGGAGTTGTTCGTGATTCTCAGGCGCGTGTGTGGACTCTGCGCCTCAACGGGTCCGTAGACGGCGCGATTCGAGGCCGGTCCACCGTTGTCCCCAAATTCGAAGTCCTGTGGATTGAAGATGCGCCACTGCACGTCCGAAAGCACTTGTCCCATCGCCAGAGGACCCGAATCCAGCTGCAGTTGATAGAAGACCGTGTTCGCGGAGCCGAGCTCGAAGGCATCCGAGAACGCAGACTGATGCGGCGCGATCTGGATCGCGCTCGAAGGCGGCAGCACCTGTCCCGTCCCCGTAACCCTGTACGCGATGCCGTTGATTCGATGCCGGTACATCGAGGCGGAGATGGCGACGCGAATGGTCCCCGTGCCCGCGTTTCGGAACTCGATCGCCGCCTCCGGCGCCAGGACGTCGAGCGACTGAAATGTGTCGATCGAAAACGCAGGGTCGTAGGGCGCCCAGTCGAAATCGCTTTCGAATCGATAAACGGCCCGCCAATCGAAGTTCAGCGGGAAGCCGCTTCGCACCGTGACCTGAAACGCCCATCGTGCGAACCCGTCGATGCTGACCGGCGCCGAGAAGACGTGCTGCCCCGGCCCGATGACGAGGTTTTGCTCCACGATGACGACGCGAGAATCCGGCGTGCCGGCGTCGACCGCGGGCGCCCCGACGAACGCCATCCAAAGGGCAACCGATGCGAGCGCCGCGATGACGATGACGATCCAACGAGTCATGGTTTCACTCCTTGTCTTCGAGTGGAGAAGGTCACTGGAGAATGGCGCCGACGTACAGGTTGATGACGGGACTACTGGTCCCCACGAGCCGATGGATCGAGAGCTGCGATCCGCCGGGCACCGGAATCCCCGACACGAAGTTGAGGACGGGCGTTTGTCCGCTGCTGGTTCCGATCTCGAGGATGCTCGGCCCGACGCGATGGCCGTCGACGAGGATCTCGAAGTACGCGGCGCCGGAGCGGGAGTAGAGGTCGTGGAGCATCAGCACGTGCCCCGACGGAACTCTTCCGATCGTGCGGGTCTGGTCCTCGGTGAACGGTAGCTCGAACGACACCGGGCGATTCGTGCTCGCGGCCTCGACGGGAGACGCCGAGCGAAGCGCGAACGCGCCCACGACGAGGCCCGCGGCGACGAGCGCGGCGATGACGAAAGCGTGACGCATGGAACACCTCCTGATTGATGATCTCCAGCGAGCATTCTGCGCCCGTCGCTCGCGAAATGCGACGTTCAAGTCTCTCGCGTCGCCGTCCAGCAGGGAGATGGCCCTCGCGCTCGATTCGGCGAGAATCCGGGAGAAGTGGAACGCCTTCGCGACAACCTATGCCGCATGAAGCCGACCGACACCGACCTCAATCGAGAGTTCGCGCGGTTCGCCCGTAGCGGCGATCCCGCGGCGCTCGGCGCGGTCTACGACGCGCTCGCGCCCGAGCTCCTGCGCGTGGCGCTGCACTTTTCGCGGGACGCGGCGGAGGCCGAGGACCTCTTGCAATCGACCTTCGTGACCGCGATCGAGCGAGCGCACAGCTTCGAGGAAGGGCGGTCGGTCAAAGCGTGGCTCGTCGGGATCCTCGCCCACCACGCGAGAAACGCGCGACGCCAGGCCTTGCGTGGGCCCGAGCCCGAGCGCCTGCCTCGCGCGATCGCCGGCTCGCCGGAAGCCGGGGCGCACGGAAAGGAACTCGACGAGGCGCTCGATCGCGCGCTCGCCGACTTGCCGGAAGCGTTTCGTTCCGTGCTCGTCTTGCGCCTGAAGCACGGGCTCACGACGACCGAGATCGCCGAGGCGCTCGCTCGGCCGCCGGGCACCGTGCGCTCGCAGCTCGCGCGCGGACTCGACGTGATTCGCCGCGCGCTGCCCGCGAGCCTCGCCGCCGCGTTCGTTGCACTGTCCGCGCGGCCGGCTCGCGGCCTCGACGTCGTGCGCGGCGCGGTGCTGACGCACGCGATGGCGCACGCGCCCGTCGCGATTTCGATTCCGTTCGCCGGAGGTCTATTCGCCATGAGCAAAGCTGCCACAACGCTAGTCGCCGTCGGCATCCTCGTTGCCGTCGCCGCGCTGTGGTTCGTCGCGCGTCCTCGATCGATGTCCGCTCCGTCGCGAGACTCGAGCTCTCGCATTGCGTCCGTCGAACGCGAAACGCGTGCGGTCGACGAGAGCGCCCCCGGCTCGATGCAGCACGTCTCGAAGAGCGCGAGTGCCGGCGCCACACCGACGGTCGCGATGCCGAGTGCGGCCGCTTCCGCCTCGACGGGCCGCCTGGAACTTTGGGTCACGCACGAGGACGGCGGCCGGCCGGCATCGTTGACCATCGCGATCGTTCGACTGACCAACTCGCCGCTGCCGTACCCGGACGAGCGTGACGTCGCCACGGATGCCGACGGCCACGCCGTCGTTGCCGATCTCGCGCCCGGCTCCGTCACGGTCACGTGCGTCATGGGCGGCGTCGCGACGGGCGTGATCGCGGCGGGGCGCACGACCGTCGTTCGCGTCGTGGTCCCGAGAGGCGCGCGAGTCCTCGGCGAGGTGGTCGATGCTGAAGGTGGCGCCCTTGGAGGCGCTCGCGTTTGGCTCTCCGAGCCGAACCTGACGTGGCGCGGTCGATTCGTCTGCACCGCCGATGCGCACGGACGCTTCGAGATCCACGCGGTCACGGCGGGGCAATGGATCGGCGCCAAGGGACCCGGGTGGGCGATGTCCTACCTGCAACCGGTCGACGGCCGCGCCGGGGAGACGATGAAGGTGCGCATTGCCCTCGATCGGCCCGGCGCGAGCGTGCACGGTCGAGTGGTCGACGGAGGCGGGGCGCCGATTCCGCGGGCTCACGTGCTCGTCGGTTGGGAGCGCGCGCGCTTCGAGCGTGAACTCGCGAACGGTCTCTTCGGCCCTTCGGGTGCGGCGCAGCGCGTCGTCGCCGATGACGACGGCGAGTTCGTGGTCGACGGCGTGCCTCTCGGTCGATGCCCTCTCCAGGCGAGAGCGGACGGGTTCGGCTGGGGCCGCGAGTGGCTCGACGTCGCGCCGGGCACGAACGAGATCCGAATCGAGCTTCCGCACGAGTGCGCGGTGTTTGGCCTCGTCGCCGACGGTCGCGGCGAGCCGGTTTCGTCGGCGAGGCTCGCGGCGAGCGGCGCGGACGTCGTCATGCTCTCGCCGTCGCCCGCGATCGGCGCGGTCGGCGTCACGCACGCAGACCCGTCGAACTTCGGGACCGCAACCGCGTTCGCGGACGCGCTCGGGCGCTTCGAACTTCGCGGTCTTCCCTCGGGCGACGTCGTCGTGCGCGTGACGGAAACGGGCGCGCGATCGATTCAAGAGACGCTGCGACTCTACCCGGGCGAGCGGCGGCGATGGGACCCGCGTCTCGACGTCGTTCCCTCGATCACGGGCCGCGTCGTCGACGAGCGCGGCGAGCCTCTGGTCGACTGGTGCGTGAATGCCGCACCGGACGATGCACCGTTCGACCCGCCGTCGATGGCGACGACCGACGCACGCGGTTCGTTCTCCGTGGAAGTGAACGAAGATCGATCCTACGCCGTCACGGCCTACGAGCCCCAAGGCTGGAGTCGATTCCCGCGCGCCTCCCACGACGAAGCGCGCGCCGGAGACGAGCCGCTCCTCCTCGAAGTGAAGGACGACCCCGAAACCGCGGCCGTCGTCTGCGGGACCGTGCTGGGTCCGGGCGACGTCCCCGTTCCCGAGGCGAAGGTGATCCTCGAACACGACGAGCGGAAACTGTGGCGCACGTTCGACACCGATTCGCAAACGGGCCGCTTCGAGATCGCGCACGTGCCGCCCGGAACTCTCAGCATCGACGTGCGCGCGAACAACTTTCCGTGGCGATCCCTCGGGAGTCGCGCCGTGACGGGCGGGGCGCGCATCGATCTCGGCGTCGTGCGCCTCGGCGAAGGCTCGCGGTTGCGCGGGCGCCTGCTCGACGCTTCGGAGGAGCGCCTAGTGGGGACGCGAATCTTCGTGACGGGCAGCGACAATCGTCTCGCCGGAACGGTCGAGCGACGAGGCCGCGCGATCGTCTCCGGTCCTCTCGCGCCGGGCCGCCACACGCTCACGATCAGCGGGGACGGACTGGTCGACGCGTCACGCGCGTTCGACGTCGTCGCCGGCGAGGACACCGAGGTCGACGTCGTGCTTCGCGAGGCCGGCACCCGTCGCGTCGTCGTCGAGATCGCCGACGATCTCCCGATTCCGAAGTGGGTGAGCTGCGTCGTCCTCGATCCCGCCGGCCGCGCCGTGTGCGTTCGAAGCCAGACGCCGAACGGCGCGCGGCGCGTCGGGATCGTGGTCTCGATCCCGCCGGGGATTCACCGAGTGAGGGCCACGACCGACGCGGGGCAGACCGCGGAGACGTCCGTCGTCCAGGAAGGCGCCGGCGGCGAAGCGGACGTCACGCTGCGCCTCGGGAACTGAATCTCGAGAAGTCGTCGCCTCGCCGCCGCGGTCTTGGTCTAGACCCCGCTCGCGTCGCGCATTCGATTCCCGGCGTTTCGCGGGGCGACTGTGTGTCGGTCCGCGTCGACTCCCGATCGATTGCGGAACATCTGCGGCGCGACCCCGTCAGAACCCCCGGCCGCACGGCCCGCCGAGACAGGCTCTGAGCTTGCGCCGAACGGCGCGAGCCGATATATTCGGGGCCTCGGCCAGATCCAGAAGGGCAACAGGGTTAACATCTTTCAAGGGGTATCGCTGATGCGCCTCCAGCTTCTCATCGCCTGCACATTCTCCGTCCTCGTCCTGGCCGCCGAGTCGACGGTTGCCCAAGATCTCACGCTTCCGGGAACGCAGCCGAACGCGACCGGAATGGACAACCTGCTTCCGGCGCGAACGTGCTCGATCTGTCACGGCTTCGCGGCCGAGACGTCGCCGTTCGACAAGTGGAAGGGAAGCATGATGGCGCAGGCGGCGAGAGATCCGCTGATGTACGCGGCCCTCGCCGTGGCGAACCAAGACGTGCCGGGCTCCGGCGAGTTCTGCCTGCGCTGCCACTCGCCGCGCGGCTGGCTCCAGGGGCGCTCGACTCCGTCCGACGGCTCGGCGCTCGATTCCGACGATCAGGACGGCGTGCAGTGCATCATCTGCCACCGCCTGGTCGACCCGCGCGGGGCCGAGGCGGCGACGTACGTCAGCCCGGTTCCTCCGGGATTCGGAAACGGCATGTATGTCTTGGATCCAGTCGACACGCGGCACGGCCCGCTCGATGACGCGACTTCCGCGCCGCACCCTTGGGTCTACTCGCCGTTCCACGAAGACGGTCACTTGTGCGGTACGTGCCACGAAGTGTCGAATCCGCTCCAGGCCGTGAACAACGACACGCAAGCGCCTCACGAATATGGTCCCGTCGAGCGCACCTTCAGCGAGTGGGAGCTGAGCGCGTATCCGGCGATGGGTGCTGCCGGCCAGTGCCAGGAATGTCACATGCCGGACTTCACGAGCGGCCAGGTCTGCATCTTCGGTCCGACTCGAAGCGACGTCGCGACGCACGACTTCATGGGCGCGAACACGTGGGTGCCCGACATCCTCGAAACGTTCTGGTCGGGCTACGTCGATCCGGACGCGCTCGCGGCCGGCAAGGCGCGCGCGTTCGCGCACCTGCAGCAGGCCGCATCGCTCACGGTGAGCACGACCCCGATGATGGGGGAACTCGTCGCCGGCGTTCGCGTCACGAACCTCACGGGGCACAAGCTGCCGACGGGCTATCCGGAAGGTCGGCGCATGTGGCTCCACGTGCAAGCGCTCGACACGCAGGGCAACGTGATCGCCGAGTCGGGCGCGTACGACGGCTCGACGGGCACGCTGACGCTCGACCCGCAGATCAAGGTCTACGAAGCGATGCAGGGGCTGTCGGCGGCGCAGGCACTAGCGACCGGCTTGCCGGAGGGACCGTCGTTCCACTTCATCGTCAACGACGTGACGTTCAAGGACAATCGCATCCCGCCGCTCGGCTTCGACAACGCGGCCTTCGCGGGTCGCGGCATGGGGCCGGTCGGCGCGACGTACGCGGACGGCCAGAACTGGGACGACACGACGTTCCACCTGCCGGCGAACACGGCGCGCGTCTCGGTCGAACTCCTCTATCAGACCGCGTCGAAGGACTACATCGAGTTCCTTCGCGACACGAACCTAACGAACTCGTGGGGGACCGACGTCTACAACGTGTGGACGACGACCGGTCGAAGCACACCCGTGACGATGGCCTCGACCGTCGTCGATCTGCCGATCCAGGCGCGCGCGGGCAACGTGAACGCGGGGGTCGGGCCGGTCGAGGACGTGCTCTTCGTCGACGGCCAGACCGGCGACGCCGATCGCGTGACGGTTCGCGCGTCGAACCAGCCGTTCCTGATCTCGATCAACCATCCGTCGGGCGGACCGACGAGCGCGCACCACGCGACCTACTTCTGGCTCGGCGAACCCACCGACGCGAACTCGACGCCGCAGCCGCTCGGCTTCGGCCCGATGGTCTTCCCGACGCCGTGGACGGGTGGCGTTCCGCAACCGCGACGCATCGCCAACAACCTCGGTCACACCGCGCAGCTCGGCGTCGCCGACTTGAACTCGCGCCCGGCGACGTCGACGGTGATCAACGTGGCGAACGGCCTCAACCACCCCGGCCTCCGGATCACCGTCCAAGGCTTCATCCAGGACCGCAATTCGGCGGCGACGCATCCGGCGTCGATCACGAACGCCAATGTGATTCGGATCCAGTAGCAGCGAGCGAAGACCGTCAGAGTTGATCGAACGCACGGGCGTCGCTACTCTGCTCTCCGTTCACGCACCGCCGGGTAGACGTCGCTTGCACACGTCCTCGATCCGATCCTCGATCTCGCTTCGATCCATCGATGTCTCTTGGGATTCTCGAGTGAAGGAGGTTCACCGATGAAGTGGAGTTTCTTCGCCGGCGGCATCGCCGCGCTGGTCGCCGCAACCGCGCTGGCGACGACATGGGTGCGATACGACGTGGCGCGCGCGGTGCGCGAGTGCCCGAAGATCTGCGTGGGCACGGTCACCGAACTCCACGGCGAGAAGGTCGCGACGAAGGCGTTCGGAGCGGACGGGATCCTGACCGAGGTCACGGTCCACGTCGACCGCGCGCTGAAGGGGTTCGACGCGAAGCCAGCCGCCGATTCGTTTTCGTTCTGGGTGCCGGGCGGCGTCGTCGGCACCGAGGTGCGCGACGTGTCGGGCGCGCCGTGGTTCCACGTCGGCGATCGCGCGCTCCTCTTCTTCTTCGAGAGCGAGGGCCGGTACTGGCCTCTGTGGGGCGGCGTCGCGCCGATCGTTCAGGGCGCGGTCGTCGGACAGAAGGGCTACACCATCGAGGTGAATCAGCGGCTCGAGGACGTCGTTGCGGAGATCTCACGCGTCGTCGAGGAGCGGCAGCGATGAGTGCGCGCACGACGATGACGCGGGTTGGGCTGACGACGGGCATCGTGTTGTTCGCGGCCGTTGCGATGACCGGAATCGCGCGGTCCTACACGACGTTTTGCCTGCCGGGCTGGCCGAATGCGCAAGGGACGTTCCGCACCAACGGTGCGAGCTTTCCCGCGAGTGCGGGCGGCGCCGCTGCGGTCAACGCGGCGATTCGCGCCGCGGCTGCCGAGTGGACCAATCGCGGCGCGTCGCGCTTCCGCTGGATCGACGGAGGCACGACGACCAACACCAGCAATAACCTCAACGACGGGTTCACGGACGTGTTCTTCGTGAATACCACGAACGGAAATGCACTCGCGGTGACGACGTGCAACGGCAACCGAATTCAGGGCGCCGACACGCAGTTCTACGCCGTGGGGCCGCGTACCGATGGATCCGGCATCGACGTCCAGTCCGTGATCACCCACGAGATCGGTCATGCGCTCGGCATGGGCCATTCGAGCGTGAACGGCGCCACGATGCTGCCGGCGTACTTCGGCCTCGCCGAGCGAACGATCGAAGCCGACGACATGGCGGGCATCCAGTCGATCTACGGCCATGCAGTGCCGACGCTCACGTCGATCAGTCCGACGAGCGGCTTCCGGCGCGGCGGCCAGACGATCACGCTCAACGGAATCAACTTCGACTCGGGCACGACGGTGACGATCGGAAACGCGACCGCGCAGGTGCTGAGCGTCGTCAACTCGACGCGAATTCGCGCGATCGTTCCGGGGAGCACGTCGCTCGGCCCGAAGAACGTCACGGTCGCGAACGGCATCAACACGTCGACGCTCGCGAACGCCTTCACCTACGTCGAGAACGACAACGCCGTCGAGCTCCTCGCGGTGAACGCGCAATCCGGCGGCACGTTCACGATCCGCGTCTCGGGCATCCCAAACAGCGAGTGGGTGCTCATTGGATCCGACGGCGGCGGCCCGTGGACGCCGCGCCCGTTGAGGTTCCCGGCGTTGACGGTCGACGTCGGCCCGCGCCCGCCGTTCGGGCTGCAGGTGTTCGGTCAGAGCTTCGGCCTCGGCACATTGCCGAACCTCGACGCAACCGGCTCGGCCGTCGTGAGCGGCGTCCTGCCTGGAGATCTCCTGCCGCTCAGCCATTACTACTGGCAGGCCGCGTACCCCGGCACGCCGATCCAGAAGTCGAACCAGCTCGTGATCTCGATCGTGCCATAGTCCGAGGACAACCGGATCGACAGTCAGGGCGGGGCAATCAGCTCCGGCGTTGAGCGGCAACGACTCGAGCTCGCCGACGGGTCCCACATGTATGCCAGCATGTAATCCGAATGCGGATCGCGACTTCGCCATTGCCGATCCCATCTCGGCGTGGCCCTTGCTCCCGCAGGCGGTTCGCGTCGCGTTTGTTGCAAGGGTGAGAGCCACGAGGCAGCTATCGCGATGAGCCGATGAAGCGTTGGCACTGAACGCGAGTCCGTACGGCTGGTCGATCGACACTCTCCGCGACGCCGGAGGACGGTCAA
This sequence comes from Planctomycetota bacterium, assembly GCA_016178505.1. Lineage (GTDB taxonomy): Bacteria > Planctomycetota > JACOTG01 > JACOTG01 > JACOTG01 > JACOTG01. The sequence goes on along the minus strand of JACOTG010000094.1, from coordinate 3,273 downwards.
TCCCTGGCGTGTATCGATTGCGGTTGAGCGGCCGCGCCTTCGTGATGGGCGCCGAGTTGCGAGAACGAAGCGAGGGTCAGCTCCTGCGCCTAGTTGGATGGCCTATACGACTACTGCACGACGTTGACCACACGCCACCCCTCCGACGTCTCGGCAACAAGAATGCGCTGCGTCGACGTACCGCCATCTGGGTGTCTGCAGACCTCGGTTACCAAGACGATCCCCTTTGCATAGGGCTCCGTTTTGGGGAAGGTTGACTCAACGCCGTCCACATTCGGGAAACCCTCTTGCTCGAACTGCTCGCGGTAGGCCAGCTCAAGGACCTCCGCGGTCTTGGCGACCAACTCGTCGTCGATCTGTTCCGCAGGAACCTTGTTCATCTGATCCAACATTAACCGAGCCTCGATGCGGAAGTCCTTAGCTCGGACCGCTGCTTCGATGTCCTTGCGACGATACGCGTCCTCAAGACTTAGAAGCGCGCCCTCGGGAGTTGAGATACTGGAACTGACCCTGGTCACCTCCGGCCCATCGGTTGACCGAGCGCTCTCACCGCCGCACCCGAACAGGAGAAGCAGAAACAGCGCACCTGCGATCGTCGATCTATTCATCGCGGTCCGTCCAACTAGTATTACGCAATTCTCTTCGTATCACCCGGCCCCCTCACCGACGACTGCGGATCGCGCCGACCCAGCGTTCCGGCGCCTCGATGTCGGCTTTGAGTTCCGCCGGCACCGGCGCACGCGCCGCCGCCGGGGTTTCGCGCACACGCGAGCCACGCGGCCTCCTCGTATAGGAGCAACAGCGCCGAGAGCGCCGTCCGCTGCATTGGTGTTAGGTGGCGTCCCCTGACTCGCCTTGGTGTCGGCGCACCTCGTAACGAAGCTCCACCATGCCGTTCTTGTAGGCTTTGACCTCCGCCAAATGGAGGGCGACGTCTCTGTCGAGCTTCTCGAAGAAGGGGATCCCCTCACCGATCAAGATCGGCAGGATCGAATAGACAACTTCGTCGGCGAGCCCGAGACGAAGGCACTCGCCGGAGACCATGCCGCCTCCAACGAACCAGATGTTACGGAACCTGGGCCGCAGGCGCCCGTTCACGAACGGCGCGAGATCGCCCGAGTGGAACTCGACGGTATCGCGGGTTCGTGGGAGTTCGCGACTCGTGAGGACGAAGGTGGGTTTGTCGCCGTACGACCACCCGAATCCTTGGGCTTCGAAACGAAGCGCGGTCTCATAGGTTCGCGATCCCATGACGTAGCAGTCGATCGTCTTCAAGAACGCCTCGACGAATCCCGGGTCTAGGGTGGCCCCGCCGACGAATTCGTCCGAGGTCTCGAGCCAGTCGACGCGGCCGTCCTTTCGAGCGATGAAGCCGTCGAGGCTCGCCGCCATGTGGATCGTCACGCGAGAATCAGCGTTTGCCATCGTCTTCACACCATCGAAAGCACGAACTCAGGAGATCGCGTCTGCCAGCTGGCACGGTCCGGCGCGCGGTTGTCGCTTTTCCGCCTTGATCTGCGACTCCCATTCTCGTCACGTCGTTCGATCCAGCGCACGATCGGTGCGGGATCTTATCGAGCCGCGACGTGGCGTCGCAATACGGAAGGAACGGCGCGGCGCGCGAGCATCACCGCCGCTCGATCTCGACGGTCGTTTGCAGGCCGTCCTCCGTGAAGCGCGCTGTGAGACGCACGGCTTGCAAGCGCGCGATCAAGCGGCCGAATGGGGCGTCGCCGACGGGCTCGGCGGGTTGCTTCGACGCGAGGAGGGTGCCGTGGATCGTGCACTCGGCGAGGCCGTCCGCGCCTTCGCGATAGGTGCCGCCATCGGGGCACACGCCGAGCTGGCCGAAGACGCGACGCTCGAGCGCTCGCCGCTCCGCGTCGCTCGCGCCGCGCGTCGCGCGCAGCACGTGACCGGCGACGCCGAGGTTTCGCGCGCACGCGAGCCGCGCGGCCTCCTCGTACGAAAGCAGTAGCGCCGACTTCGCCTGGCGCCACGCCTGCGGCAGCATCTCGAGCTTGGCGTGCGCGGGCGCTCCGCCGGCCGCGCCGTGCTCGAGCCGTCGATCGATCGCCTCTCGCAGAAACGCCTCCTGATTCGAGACGATCCACGCGTCGTCGAGGAGCGCGTGGAAGACGCGCACCTTGAACGACAGCGCCTCCATCGCGACCACGGAGACGGGCACGCCGCGGTGCGGCGCGAGGTCGTAGGTGGAGAAGCGCGGCATGGATGGCAGCAGGCTCGGGCGCGCGCTCTCTCGCGCGAGGGCGTCTCGCACCTCGCGCACGAACGCGCCCGCGGCCTCGCGATCGCGCACGGAAACGCGCGCGCACACGGGCAGGCTCAGCCCCGCGAGCGCGGGCAACAAGTAGAGGTCGACGCCCTGGCCGCCGCCGAGCGCGCCTCCGAGATAGCGCTCGAGGCGGAAGTCGAATCGCATGTCGCCGTCGCCGACGTCGATCGCGACCTCGGGGCCGAACGCCTTCGCCGCCGCGCGCTCCACGTCGACGCCGAACTTCTCGCGCAGACCGCGGCACGTCATGGCGTCGGGCAGGATCGATCGCAGGTCGATCCGCGCGCCCAGCACCGCGATCGCGCTCGCCGGCTCGGGGCCGATCGGCGCAGCCGCAGCGCCGCCGACCCAACCGCGCGCGGCGTCGTACGCCGAGTTCTCGACAAGCGGCAGGATCGTCGTCTCCGCGCGCACGGTGTCGCCGAGCGCGACGCGAATCGCCACGGGGTCGAAATACTGCCGCCAGTAGTCGTTGTACCGGCGCGCGAATCGATCGTAGTCGCGGCTTTCCGTCGGCGTCACCATCGTGACCGGCGTCTCGATGCAGGGTCGCAGCGCGGCGAGACTGCCGTGCACGAGGCACCGCGCGCCGCCGGATGTGAACGAGTATGCGCCGCCCGACGGGCACGCGAGCGCGCCATCTTTCACGTACTCGGGCCACATCTCGACGAGATCTTTCGGATCGCGTCCATTCTCGATGCGGAAGAGGAGGGCGGCATTCTCGATCGTGCGCAAGCACGCGACGCACTCGACGCGGCGTGCTTCCGCGATCTTCAGATCGGGTCCGACGACGCGACGCACGAACGCGTCCGAGAGATAGATGAACGCCTCTTCGCTCGGCGCTCCGCCGGGCGCGATCGCGCGAAGGCAGCGGTAGTCGGCCGCGCCGGCGAGCGACGGCGTCTTCCCGCCGCGCGTGCCGAGCACGCGCTCGATCGCGGCGCGGCTCGTCGACACGATCGCGACGTCGTCGACCC
>JACOTG010000012.1 GCA_016178505.1 Planctomycetota bacterium | reverse complement strand
GAAGCTCCTGCGCCCGCACCGGAAGACGGCGGACGCTGCGAGCGATGACGAATCGATCGTCCAGGAAGGACGCAACATGGCTCGTGTCCACCATCCGAATTCGGTGGTCGTCCACGGCGCGGCACATCACGGCGGACGCATCGGATTGTGGATGGAGTTCGTGCACGGCCAAACGCTCGAGGCGATCTTACGCCATCGGGGTGCGTTCGGGTCCCGCGAGGCCGCAGTCGTGGGCCTCGACGTGCTGCGCGCGCTCGCCGCAGTTCATGGCGCCGGGATCATCCACCGCGACGTCAAGGCGCAGAACGTCATGCGCGAAGAGGGCGGGCGAATCGTGCTGATGGACTTCGGCGCCGGGAGCGCCGTGCACCCCGAAGGCAGCGGATCCGACTATGCGGGCACGCCCCTTTACATGGCGCCGGAGCTCTTGAGCGGTGCGGAAGCGAGCGTTCGCTCGGATATCTATGGCGTCGGCGTGCTCCTCTATCACCTCGTCACGAACGAGTATCCCCACGAAGGCTCGACGATGACCGAGCTGATTCGAGCGCACACTCGCACGGCGGCGGGAGCGCTCCGCGACGCTCGGCCCGATCTTCCGCGCGCCTTCGTCGAGGTCGTCGAGAAGGCGCTGGCGCCCGATCCGCCGGATCGCTTCACGAGCGCGGGCGAAATGGAGCGCGCACTCGCCGAGACGCTCCGACCGCGTCGATCGCTTTGGACATACGGGCTCGCGGGAGCGATCGGAGCCGCCGTCCTCATCGCCGCGGGCGTGACTCTGCAAGCGATCCTCTCGCCCGCGTACACCGTGCAAGCGACGATGTGCTCGGTCAAGAACGACGACCGAACTCCGCTTGCGTCAGGCGCCCGCATTCATGTCGATGACGAACTCGCGGTGGAGTTCGCTGCGTCGCGACCCGTTTGGGTCTACGTCATCAACGAGGACGCGAACGGTGAGCAGATCGTCCTCTTCCCGTTGAAGGGCTACGATCTCCAAAACCCGATTCCGCCGCGTGCCGATCCCTACGTGCTGCCCGGGGCATACAAGGGCGATCAGAAATACTGGACGGTCACGAGCGCCGGCGAGCGCGAGCGATTCCTCATCGAAGCGAGTCCCGAACCAGACACGAAGTTGGAGCAGCGCATCGCCTTGGTTCGCACCGCGGCGGACGGCCAGCCGGTGAGGCTCCCTCCGATCACGCGCGGAGTCAGCAGCGTTCGCAGCGGCCCAGAGACCCGACGCGCGGAGCCAGAAAGCCTTATCGACGCCATCGACGTGCTGACGTCAAAGCCCGAAACCGCAACCGGCGTCTGGAAGCGCATCATCGAACTCGCGAACCCCTCTCACTAACCGGCTAACGGGGTCAGACCCCAGACGACGGCGTGCACGCGTTCCGTTGCCGCTCGGAACTCGATCCGTCGGCGCGTGCCTGGCACGATCAGCCGGACGCGCGAGGTCACTCGGGGCGGATGATGACGCGGTTCGGGATTTCGTCGCGGTCGCCCTCGCGCCACGGGAAGTGCTCGGCGAGGACGGCGCCGCATCGCTCGATGCCCTCGCGTAGACCCCCCTCGAGGTCGCCGCGCCGGATTCCCTTGAGGATCGCGTCGGCTGTCCCTCTCCAGTGATCCTCGCTCACCTTCGCGGCGATCCCCTCGTCGCCGAGCACGACGACGCGTCGCTCGAACAAGCTCACGAAAATGAGAACGCCCGTCGCGTCTCGAGTGTGATGAAGCGCGTGTCGATGGAACTCCTGCACCGCTTGCTCGTGCGTCATTTCGGTGGCGCGCTTCTCGGAAACGAAGCGGCGGCGGAGGTCGGGGAGGCAACGAGCAAGCACCCAACCGAGGAGACCGCATCCGACCTCCGCGGCGAGCCAGACGAGTGGCTGACCGGCCGGAAGTGACGGGCCGAGGAGCGTGATGCCGACGGCGGCGAGCCCGAGAGCCGCGCGAAGATTCGCCTCGTCGTGTCGATCGGATTGTTCGAGGACGACGGGCAGGACTTCGCCGACGGTGCGTCGCTCGGCCGCGGCGACGGCAGCAACGAGGGCGGCTTTGGCTCGAGGAGTGAGGATCGCGCGCACCGAGTATCGGCGGCGACGGACGATCGCGACGACGACGAAAGCCAGCACGATGAGTGCGAGTGCGATCGGGCCGCCGATGGCGATGACGTGCAGCCACGCCGGCGAAGCCGCGTGGCCCGCCGCTTCCCAGTCCGCATTCGTGAGATCGGTCATGTTCGCCTCACCAGCTTCCCGTGGCGCCGCCGCCGGAGAATCCGCCGCCTCCCCCGAACCCGCCGAATCCGCCGCCGCCGCCCCCGCCGCTTCGGCCGAACCCGCCGCTGCTGAAGCCCCCGCCTCTGCCGAGGAGGAACGGCCACGCGTAGATGGCGCCGCCGAGTCCGCCGCCGCCGCGGCGTGCGCGCGCGAGGACGATCAGCACGATGACCACGACGAAAACGAGAGCGGCGATGCCGAGGCCTCCGTCGTTCTTCGCGTCGGGCGGAAGCTTCGAGAGGTCGCCGCCCACGACGTCGCGCATCGCCTCGACGCCGGCGACGATTCCCGGGCCGTACCGGCCTTCGCGGAACCGCGGCACGATCACGTCGCGGATGATGCGCGCGCACATCGCATCGGTGAGACTGCCTTCGAGCCCGCGCCCGACCTCGATGCGCACTTGGCGCTCGGCCTTCGCGACCACGAGCACCGCGCCAGCGTTCGTTTCCTTGGATCCGACGCCGTGCTGCCGTCCGAACTCGATGCCGACTTCCTCGATGGGCCGCCCGTTCAGGGTCGGCACCGTGAGCACGGCGATCTCGTTTTTCGAGCCGCGCTGGTAGGCCTCGAGGAATTCTTCGAGGCTCTGCTTTTCGGCGGGCGAGAGAACGCCGGCGAGATCGGTGACGAAGCCTTCGGCCCGCGGCGGCGCTTGCGACGGAGGCGCCGCGAGCGCGAAGACGAGGAGAAGTGCGGTCGCGATCAACTCAGTCGATCACTTCGACGGAGGTCGCGAGAAGTCGATCTTTGGGACTTGCGTTGCGCTCTCCTCGACGGTGATCTGTGCGGCCGGCTGGAAGCCGCGCATCGAGGCGACGATCGAGTTCGGGAACTTGCGGACGTACGTATTGAAGTCCCGCACGGCATCGATGTAGTCGGTGCGCGCCACCGCGATTCGATTCTCGGTGCCCTCGAGCTGCGACTGGAAGTCGAGGTAGTTCTGGGTCGCTTTCAGCTGCGGGTACGCTTCGGCGACGGCGAATAGCGTCGTTCGAATCGCGGCGCCGAGCTTCGCTTGAGCTTCGGCATATCGCTGCATCGCGGCCTGGTCGGTCGGCATCGCCTCCGCGGGAACGGTCGCCTTCATCGCTCCCGTGCGCGCCTCGGTGACCTCTTTCAGAACCGACTCTTCGTAGCCGGCGGCGCCCTTGACCGTCTCGATCAGCTGCGGGATGAGATCCGCGCGCCGCTTGTACTGGCTCTGGATCTGGCTCCACTTCGCCTCGACGGTCTGCTGCCGCGCCACGGCGCCGTTGTTGATCGAGATGCACGAGCCGCCAAGGATCACGAGCACAAGAACGAGGCCGACGAGGATGAGGACGCCCTTCGGAATGGCGCCGGTCTGAGATCGCATGCGTGACTCCTTCCATGAACCGTTGGGATCGCTCGTTGACTTCACGAGGGGAAGCATTCGTCCGCGCGCCATTCTATCTTCGCCGCGTTTCAGGACGGCTTGTGCGCGACCGGGCGACCAGTCTATGCTGCTCGCTTCTGAAGAAGACGACCGGATCCCAGAACGCCTCACAAGGAGTGCCGACGTGATCACGCAAGAGCAGGTTTTCGAGTCGCTGAAGCGCGTCTACGACCCCGAGATCCCCGTGAACATCTACGATCTCGGGCTGGTTTACGGCGTCGACGTGAAGCCCGAGGGCGTTCTCATCAAGATGACGCTGACGTCGCAGGGCTGCCCATCCGCGCAGCAGATTCCTCTCGGCGTCACCGACCAGATCCGCCGCGACCACAACTATGAGAACGTGAAAGTCGACATCGTGTGGGAGCCGCCGTGGGGGCCGCACCTGATCAGCGAGGCCGGCAAGAAGATCCTCGGCCTGGACGACGAATCGCTGATGTCCGATCCCGACGCCGCCGAACCCGGGTTCTGATTCGCCGGCCGCCGAAACGGACCGCCTCGCCGGCGGCTTGGAGGCATCGCGGCGTGGGACTCGACGCCTTCAGCGGCTGGCCGCGCACCTCCATCGCGGATTCCGTCCGGTTGTCCATCGACCCGTGACGACGCTCGACTACTGAACCCAGGTGTCGAAGGCGATGATGACATGAGCCCGGCGATCGACCCGAGACCGGGGCCGGCACAGATCTACCGGCCGACGACCCTCGTCAAGGACGCGAACGAGAGGATCCGCCTGCGTGCGGCGTCGATTTCGATCGCCGTCGGCATCGCGCTCCTCGGCATCAAGTTCCTCGCGTACCACCTGACCGGATCCGTCGCCGTCCTGTCGGACGCGCTCGAAAGCGTGGTCAACGTCGTCGCGGCCGCGTCGGCGCTCGGAGTGCTGAAGTATGCGGGGCGGCCGGCGGACGAGGACCACCCTTACGGACATGGCAAGGTCGAGTTCTTCTCGTCGGCGTTCGAGGGCGGCCTCATCGCGTTCGCCGCGGTGCTCATCGTGTACACGGCGATTCAGAGTTTCTTCTTCGCCGCGCCGCTGCATCAGCTCGATCTCGGCCTCGCGATCACGCTCGGCGCCGGCTTCGCGAACGCGGCGCTCGGCTGGTTCCTCGTGCGCACCGGAAACCGCGTGCGCTCGCTCACGCTGGTGGCCGACGGCCAACACGTGCTCTCGGATTTCTGGACGAGCTTGGGCGTCATCGTCGGGCTCGTGCTCGTGCGCATCACCGGGATCCAATGGCTCGATCCGCTCGTGGCGGCGATCGTCGGCGTCAACCTCGCGTGGACGGGAATTCGGCTCGTTCGCGTCGCTGCCGCCGGTCTCCTCGACGCGGTCGATCCGAAGATCCTCGAGAAGCTCGCGATGGCGTTCAACGCGAACGCGACGCCCGGCATCATCCACGTGCATCGCCTTCGCGCGATCCGCTACGGACGATTCGTGCACGTCGACGCTCATCTCGTCGTTCCGGAGAACTGGTCGGTGGGCCAAGCGCACGACGCGGCCGAAGCCTTCTCCCACCGCGTCATGGAATCGTGCGCGATCGAGGGCGAGATCGCATTCCACCTCGATCCCTGTCGCCAGTCGTTCTGCCCGTCCTGCGACGTCGTCGACTGCCCGATTCGCATTGCCCCGCTCGAAGCGCGACCCGGTCTCACCGTCGAGGAGCTGGTCGGCCCCGACCAAGTCACGGGCGACCCGCGCGACTGACCACGCGCGCGATCACTGCACGCGGAGCACTACGGCGTTGGTCACGCTCAATCCGGCGGAATTCGTCGCGCCTGCGTTTTCGATCATGCCTTGGAGAGTCAGCGTCGCGTGCCGTGCGAGCCCATGCTCACGCGTCGCTTCCCACGGCGCGCGTCGAGGAAGGCGGATGAGGCGTGCGGAGGAGCAGAACTCGGGTCCGAGGCCGCCGAGCCCGCAAAGCGCCGGCTGCGGCGATTCCACGCCCGCGAGCGGCGATGGATTCACGGTGCAACCGATCGGCGTGCCGCCCACGATCGCAGCCGTTGCGCGCCGCGGCAGACCCGGCCACGCCCACAATGCGTAGTTCGCTGGTTCCGGTCCGCTCGGGGCGCGATCGAGTCGCACGTCGATCGGATCACCGACGTGCACGCTCACGGCGCGCTCTGCGTCACCGGCCGAGCCGTTGACGAATAGTACGTCTGTGCTCGAGCCAGTCGCGCCGATCACGTTGCCGCCGCGGGGTGCGGGCTGCCAGCGACCGAGGAACGCGGACGGAGTCCCGCCGATCTCGAAGAACTTCTGGCCCGCAAACAGCACCGATCCCGATCCATCGTCGAAGGCGCACATCGTCGTTGCGCCGAGCAGAGGGCCGGAGGCGAATGCGGACCAACCGCTTCGAGTCCATCGAGCCATGTTGTCGACGGCGATGCCCCCAGCTGTGGCGATGAATCCCGAAACGACCAAGGCTGGACCCGAGCCGTCATCGAAAGCGACCATCGAAGTCACGCCGGCCGTCGAGTTCGGAGCCGAGACTCCACTTCCAAGGTAGGACCATCCGCTTGCGCTCCAGCGCGCGATGTTGCCGGCGAGCCGATCGTTCGCAACCGTGAAGGCGCCGCCAACGTGGAGTGCCGGCCCGGATCCGTCGTCGAAGACCGCGAGGGCGTTGACGTTTCCGTTTCGTTGCACTCCGGTGCCGAGGGACGACCAACTCGAGCCATCCCATTTCGCGATGTTGTAGACGGGTGTTCCGTCGGCGAACCAGAAGAAGCCACCGGCGTAGAGCGCCGGACCGCCGCCATCGTCGAAGACGGCGAGCGATGAGACCGCGATCCGCAGGACGTTCCCGCCGCTGAGTCCGGCTCCGAGCGGAGACCAACGGACGCCGTCCCACTTCGCGATGTGATTCACGGTCACTCCGCCAGCAGTTTGGAATCGGCCGGCCGCGTACAGTGCTGGCCCCATTCCATCGTCGAAGACGACGAGAGCCCCGACGGTCGCGTTGTTGCCGACCACTCCGCCTCCCACGTCCGACCATGCGCTGCCGTTCCACCGCGCGATGTTCGAGACCGCTGTGCCGCCGGCCGAGGTGAAGATGCCTCCGGCGTAGAGCGCGACTCCCGAGCCATCGTCGTACTCGGCAAGAGCGTTCACGGAATATCCGACGTCGATGCCGCCGCCGACGGGTGACCAACTGCTCCCGTTCCAGCTCGCGATGTGGAGCATCTGTCGATTGCCCGCGGTGACGAACGTTCCGCCGGCGAGTAGTTGCCGTCCGGAGCCGGGGTCTCGAGTTCGAAGCGCGAGCACGGCGCTGTCCATCCCGCCGCCGGCCCGCCACGAACGGCCATCGAAGCGCGCCACGTGATGGAACGGATCGATGAGTCCGCCCGCGAAAAGAGCCAGACCGTCTCCGTCGTCGAACGTGACGAGCGTCTCGAAGCCGGGGGATGAGGTGATTCCCTCGGGTCCGATGCGCACCCACGAGTTGCCTTCCCACTTGACGATCGAATCGCATCGGCCGACGTGAGGGTCCGCAAACTCGAAGCAGCCCGCCGCGAACACAGCTGGCCCCGCGCCGTCGTCGAATACCGACATCGAGTTCACGACGAGAGCGTCCACGTCGGTCACCGGCCGCGACCAGTTGCTTCCGTTCCAGCGCGCGACCGCACCTGTCGTCAGGTGACCGGCGGTACCGAAGTTGCCACCGACGTAGAGTGCGGAGCCGGTGCCGTCGTCGAACGAAACGAACGAAAGAACGCGATCGTCGGTCCCCGATCCGAGCGGGTTCCAGCTCTGTCCGTCGAACCGTGCAATGTGTGCCGCTGGGCTCCCGCCGGCGCTCTGAAACTCGCCCCCGGCGAAGAGGCCTGGCCCGGAGCCATCGTCGAACGCGAACAGCGAATGCACCGGAGCATCGAACCCGCCGCCGACCGCGGACCACGCGTGACCATTCCAGCGAGCGACGTAACTCGCGGCCGGACCTCCGTCGATGGACGTGAACGCCCCGCCGGCGAAGAGCGCCGGGGCCGAGCCGTCATCGAAGGTGGCGAGCGCGAAAACGGCGCCATTCAATCCGCCCGCGAGCGGCGACCACATTTGTCCATCCCACCGCGCGACGTGATTGGCCGAACCGCCGCCGGCCGCGCTGAAGTCGCCCGCCGCGTAAAGACCCAGCCCATTGCCGTCGTCGAACGAGGCGAGTGCTCGTACGAGCCCGTTGACGCCCGCGGACAGTGCGGACCATGACTGGCCATCCCATCGAGCGATTCGGTTCGCGTGCGCGCTGCCGGCGAGCGTGAACCGACCGCCCGCGTACAGTGCGGGCCCACGTCCGTCGTCGAACTCGGCGAGCGCGAGAACTTCCTGGTCCGTTCCGGCGAGAGGGAACAGGCCCGGCGTCCATTCCCCGCAGACTTGGCGCGCCGACGCCATCGAAGGGCAGAGCGCAACGAGGAGCAGCACGACCCACGTTGTCTTCCGAATCCCGATCATCGATTCTCCCTCGCGCGAGGTAACGCGATTGCGGGGTGCCGAGCATTGTAGGGGCGGAGCCTCCGACGCACCAGGAGCGGCGAGCTATTGCGCGAAGAACGTCGAGATCGGCACCGCGACCCTCCGCGGTGCAAGCGGAAAGTGGAAGGACTATCGAGGGGTCGCTCGATCGGATCCGCCTTGGGCGCGCCCTGAAATCCGATCGTCGTTGCTCAACGACTCGATCGTGGCGTTGCCGCGCTCGGAGGTGCCGATTCGCGTGGTGCGGTGCGCGACGGGTAGTCCTTCACGTGCACGCCGTAGTAGGGGACGCGCTGCGCTACGACTTTGCGGAACGCGGCGCGCAGGCCGTCGTCGTCGAGCGACTTCGCGGGGACGAGATCGTCGTCGCGGTTGAGACAGCCCTTGAGCTTGCCGTCGTGAGTCACGCGAATGCGGTGGCAATTGAAGCAGAACTCGCGGTTGTAGACGGGGTCGACGACCTCGACCTCGGCGCCGTTGAAGCCGTAGATGCGCCGGTGGTGCATGTCGCGCACGAGCACGCGATCGGCCTTGCGCGCGAGGTCGCGCTTCACCTCGTCGATGTCGACCATCCACTCGCGCTGGCCGGCCAGCTCGGGCATGAACTGGATGAGCTGCAGCTTCAGGCCTTCGCCGTGGCCGACGAAGCGAATCATCTCGTCGATGTGATCGATCGTCTGCTTGAAGACGACCATGTTGAGCTTCACGGGCTTGAGCCCGACGCGCAGCGCGGCCTGGATGCCGGCGAGCACGGGCGCGAGCGCGCCGTGGCGGATGTCGCGGAACGCCTTCGGATCGAGCGAGTCCACGGAGACGTTCACGCGCTTGAGGCCCGCGGCGCGCAAGCTCTCGGCCCGCGACTCGAGGGCGGTGCCGTTCGTCGTCATCGACACGTCTGTGATGTGGCGGACCGTGTGGTCGATGATCGTTTCCATGTCCGGCCGCACGAGCGGCTCGCCGCCGGTGTATTTCACGGATCGAATGCCGAACTCGCGCGCGATGCGGACGATGCGCTCGATTTCCGGCGGGGTCATCTCGTCCGCGTGCGGAGCAGTCGGCCGCGCCACGGGGCCGAGCCCTTCGTCGTGGCAGTAGACGCAGGAGAAGTTGCAGCGCTTCGTGACGGAAATGCGGATGTCCGTCACCTCGCGGCCAAAGGCGTCGACGAGCATCTCGAATCGCGACTCGCGCGGGCGCGAGTCAGCGCTCCTCGAAGAAGCAGCTCGAGAGCGTGAACCCGTGCACGTAGTTCGAGCCGTCGATCGGACCAATCTCTCCGTTGCAGAAGAACCCGGCCTTGGGAACTTCGCCGAGCACTTCGTCGACCGAGCGGACGTCGCGGTTCGGCTCGCCGTACATCCCCTCGCCGCGCCCCAGGCACGAGAAGAGGAGCGCGCCGCGCGGCTGGCCGGCTTGCGCGACCTTGTAGTGTTGGAGATTCTCGTGCAGGTCTTCTCCGGCCGTTTCGCCGTCGCGCACTTGGAATTGAACGGTCATCCCGCGTCGCACATGGTCGCCGACGGCGATCGCGCCGGTTCGCCGGTCGATGCCCATGAGGTTTCGAATGAGGAAGTCGCCGCGATGGAACTCGGTCTTCTGCTCCCTCATCACGCGACCGACGAAGAGGGCATGCTCGGCGAGCTGGCGATCCTTGCCCTGAAGCCCTTGCAGCACGTCGCGAACGCCGTCGATCGCCGGCTTGCCGGACAGCTCGTGAATGACGTTTTGCTCGGCGCGCGTGACGATGAATCGACGTCCCACCGGCCGACATCCCTGCGAGACGACCGCGCGTAGTCGAACCGATCCGGCGAACGAGAGGCCGACCACTCCCGAGGTGTGCACTGCGCCGTCGAGCAAGAGAACGTTGCCACCCGGCATCTGCGCGCCGCTCGCGAGGCCTCCGCACAAGACCGCCCCCGGATAAGCGTGGTTGAACTGCTCGATCAAGCGAACGATTTCGACCGAGAACGGATCGGGCAGCACGACGAACCCCGCATCGTCGGCGGGATCGACGCCAATCTTCTCGACGAATCGCTCGGTCGCCTGGCCGTCGCCGATGTCGTCGTCGTCGACGTGGAACGGACAGATCTTCGCGCCCGGAAGGCGCGCAAGGAGGAGCGACAACGCGGGGCAGTCTTCCATCTCGCGCCGATCGGCGATGATTCCGCCGCCGCCGCAACCGAGCACGTGGCGCGCGCCCGTTCGTTCGCTGATCTCCCCGATGACGTGCGTCGCGCTCGGAAAGAAGTGCGGCGACAGGAAGACGAACGCCACGTCCGGTTTGCCGGGGAGCGACGTCGCGTCGGCGAGCACTTCGTCGAGGGCCGCCTCGATGTCCGAGTTGCCCGACGATCGCGCCGAGAACGAAAAAGCCATGCGATCCCTCACAAAAGCGATTCGGGTGGCGAGTATAGCTCGGGACTCGCAGCTCGCGCGAGCGCTCGATTTGCGCGAATCAACGCCAGTCGCCGGAAAGGACGAACGCACCCCAGGTGGACGGGAGCGCCTGCCCGTACCGTTCGCGGTTGCGCGCGAGCATGTCGAGTTGGGCGCCACGCAGCGCCTCGAGCTTTCCTTGGCCCTTCTGCCAAAGGCGAGTGTAGAACGCGAGCATCAGGTCCTTCGTCGACTCGTCGCGGACGTTCCACAGAGAGCTGATCACCGTGCGTGCGCCAGCGAGATGGAATGCCCGTCTCAGGCTCATCATTCCCTCGCCCGCGCGCGTCGTGCCGAGCGCTGTCTCGCAGGCAGAAAGGACGACGAGGTCGCAGCCGCGAAGATCGAGCCAACTCACTTCGTCTGCGGTGAGGAGTCCGTTGTCGCCATTCTTCTCGAGACGATTCGCGCCCGCGCAGACGAGGCCGGACAAGAAGCCCGGCAGGTAGCCCGCGACGAGCCGCTCCTCGGGACCGAGGTCCAGTCGTCCGTTGCTTCGTTGCTGCGCGCTCTCACTCATCGAAGGAAGGCCGTCCGGCTGAAAGTAACCGTGCGTCGCGAGATGAACGATCGGAAATCGAGGCAGTTCCTGCTCCGCCGACCAGGTCGTTTTCTCGAGGGCGGCCTCAATTTGCTCGTATTGCCGCACGGCCCCGGCCACGTCACCCACCTCCTTCAGTCCCCGTGCCAGAAGCAGACGAATCGTCCCGATCGAGTCGTAGTCGATCGCGCCGACGAGCAGTGCCGCCGTTGCATCGCCGCCCGCGGCCGGCGCGGCGGATGCCGTGTGGACGAGGCTTGCCGCGTCCTGGACGTAAACGAACGGATGCTTCTCGACGAGGAATTTCTGGTTCTCGTCCGACAGAGTTTCGAACGGCAGCGTCCCGAGGAAGCCGTCGGGGCAGACGAAGATTCGGTCCGCGTCGCCGACGGCCTTCTCGATGGGGGCCCACAGGAGTCGATTCAATCGGTCGCAGGGAGACGGTCCGGAAGGGACCTTCATGGGAGCGGTGCGCCCGACGCCGCGACGAGCGACGAGGTCCGCGAGGTAGGTTTGCACCGCTTCTTCGATCGGAGCGCTCGGGCCGAGGTCGAGCCACCGCGCACGTACTTCGCCTTTGCGAAGAACCCATGCGCTCACGCGGGGCTCGCCGAAGCTCCCGATGCCGACGAGCTTGCCGTCCTTGTGCTCGCCTCGTTGCCAGGATCGATGCACCAGGAAATCTACGATTGCGGCCCCGTTCGGCAGCGACCGCGCAACGTCGGAGGGCGCGACCGGCTTCTCCTCGGCGAACACGCCGCCCGTCCGGCGGATCGTGGATTCCAGCTCCATTCGATCCCGCCGAAGCCGTTCGAGGCGGTGTTCGTGCTCTTCGCGATCCTCGATCTCGCGCGCTGCGATTCCATTGGAGAGCGCTGCCTGCACCGATCGGAGACGCTCCATGAGATCCCGTTGCTCCGCCGTCGCGGATCCAAAAATCCGGGCGCGACCGCGGCCGAGGCTGCGAGCCACTTGTCCTTTCCACTCGAGAACCGCGGCGTAAGCGACGTCGTTCCCGCCGCCGGATTCCGCCGTCGCCGGCATGCTCAACAGGAGCTCGAGGTCCCGTTTCTCGGCAGCGGCGTAGATCAGCGAGTCGGCCTCCGAGGCCGTCGACACGAGCGACTGTGTTCTCGTCCGCTCCGCTGCTAACGACTCCTCGATCAGCCGGCGGGCGTTTGCGACATCGCCGAGGTCGAGCGAGAGCAGCGCGAGCATCGAGGCGCTTCGGAGAGTGCTCGGATGATCGCGGCCGAGTACTTTCTCCTGAGCGACGAGCGCCCGCTCGAACAGTAGCTTGGCATCGTCGAACCGGCCAAGCGATTGAAGCGCATGCGCGAGGTTGTGCATGACGGCTGCGGTGTCGGGGTTGGCGGGGCCGAGCGCCTTCTCCTCGATGGCGAGGGCACGCTCGAGCAGTGCCGTCGCCGCCGCTCGCTTTCCTTGACCCTCGAGGACGCCCGCCAAATTGTCGAGACTGCGCGCGACATCCGTTTCGTCTCCGTCGAGTGCCTTTTCGCGGATGGCGAGCGCGCGTTCGAGGAGCGGCTTCGCCTCGTCGTCCTTGCCGAGATCCCGCAGGAGCCTCGCGAGATTGTCCAAGCTCACCGCGGTGAACGGATGATCGGGGCCGAACGCCTTCTCGTGAATGGCGAGCGCACGTTCGAGGAGCGGCCGCGCCTCGTCGAACTTGCCCTGATCTCGAAGGATGGCCGCGAGGTTGTTCAACGTGCTCGCGACGTCGGGGTGGTCGGGCGCGAGCACTTTTTCGCAAATGTCGCGAGCCTGTTCGAGGAGCCGCCGCGCGTCCTCCAGCTTACCCTCGGCCTGAAAGTTCAGTCCGAGAACGCTGAGGGTGGTCGCGGTGAGTGCATGCTCGCGACCGAACCATTTCTCGCGGATGGCGAGCGCACGCTCGAGCAGCGGCTGAGCCTTCTCGCATTCGCTTCGATCGATGAGGACGGCGGCGAGGTCGACGAGGCTCAGCGCCGTGCGCGGGTCGTTCGGTCCGACGGTCTTCTCGCGAATGGCGAGCGCGCGCTCGAGGAGAGGGCGAGCCTCGTCGATTCGGCCGGCCGCGCGCAACGTGTTCCCGAGCATGCCCATCGTCTGAGCCGCGTCCGGAGTATCCGGTCCGGGCGCTTTCGAGCGGATGTCGAGAGCGCGGCGGAGGAGTGCGATGGATCTCTCGTACTTGCCGTTCGTGGCGAGGATCGAGCCGAGATTGGTGAGCGTGCGCGCGGTGTCGGGTTGATCGGGCCCGACCGACTTCTCCTGAATGGCTAGAGCCCGCTCCAGTAGTGGAACGGCGTCGCCGCTCTTCCCGAGCGCGTGCAACGTCACCGCCAGGCTGTTGAGAGCCCCGGCGACTTCCATGCTCTCGGACCCGAATGCCTTTTCGTCGATTGCCAGCGCGCGAACGATGAATGAGCGGGCCGCTTCCGGATCCCCCTTTTGCGACGAATACCACGCCAGTTCGTCCAGCGTGGGCGCGAGTCTTCGATCGTTCGGGCCGAGCGTACTTTCACGAACGGCGAGTTCGCGACGTGCGTCTTCGATCGACGACGCCGCGCGCTCCGCATCCGTCATCGCCGTCGGTTGACCGGCGACGAGGGAAAGGTCGTACGAACCGACTTCGTCGTGAAGGCCGCATGCGTCGACCGAGTACGTCGCGCCGGCGCGCAAATCGGCGACGATGCGAGCGTGGGATCGCAAAAGGCCGTCGTCGTCTTCCGCGATGACCGTTCCCGTCGCGTCGCGAAGGACGAGGTACGCGTCGAAGAGGGGTGACGAGAGGTCGATCGTGTGGGTGCCGTCGGCCGGAACTCTCACGGAGTAGGACTTGGCGTGAACGGGGGCGAGGATGGCCGCGCGTGCGTCGAGGCCGTTGCTCCGGACGCCGCGATCGCTCTTTTCCAGTCGGCCGTGGATGACGTCACCCACCGAGAGCGACGGCAGCGCCGAGGGATCGTCGGCCGCGACGAGCGCGGCACATGCGACGAACGCCACAATCACCGGCGATCCTCCAAACGAGGGCGACGACGCTGCGTCGCCGGCGGGGGAATGCTATCCGTCGCGTCGCGGATCCGCCAGCGCGCGCCGGTCGAACTCGCCGCGCACGCTGCGTAGAATGCGGTTCGAAATGCACGATCTCACGACCCGAGATGATCCTTCCTTCCGGAGACCCGCCATGCCCAGACTCGTCACCGTCGCGTCGATCCTCACGTGGTGTTGTGTGGCCGCGTCCTCATCGGCACAAGAAAAGCCAGCCGCCGATATTCCGAAGCCTCTCGTCGTTCGCATTGAGG
>JACOTG010000033.1 GCA_016178505.1 Planctomycetota bacterium | reverse complement strand
CGACCTCGCCGCGCGGCGACACGATCTCGGAGAAGCCGTAGCCGAACCAGGGCTCGGGTCCGTCGACGCTCCAGTTTGCCCCCACGAGCCAGATCCGGTGTCGCGCGACGCGCGATGGAAGTTCGCGGCCAAACCATTCCGTCGGGTGCGCGTCGTCGACCCACGCGATCGGATAGAGGAGGGCCCACAGCTTCGAGTCGTCGTAGCGATCGAGGATCGTGTGCACGTCGTAGCAGATGGCGAGGCCGACGCGGCCGAACTCGGTGTCGACGCACTGGATGCCGCGATCGCCGGGCGTGGCCCACGATTGCTCGGGCACGGGCCACGGCGTCAGCTTGCGGTAGTGTGCGACGATCTCGCCCATCGGCGACGCGAGGCACACCGTGTTGAAGAAGCGCCGCTCGGTCGCGCCACGCCCGGGATCGTCGATCTCGACGAACGGAATCGTGACGTAGATGCCGAGGCGCTTCGCAAGATCGGCGAAGTGCCGCGTCGACGGGCCGGGCACGGGCTCGGCAAACGGAAGCGGGTCCTTGCCCGTGAACGCGGCGTCGATCGGCCAGCCCTCGAGCCGCCACGTCGTGCGGAGGTCCTGCGAGAGGTAGCCGGTGATCGCCGCTTCAGGCAGCACGACGATTTTCGCGCCGTGGGCTGCGGCTTCCTCGACGAGCGCCGTGAGCTTGCGTCGATTGCCCTCGACGTCGCCGAACGTCGACGAGCACTGAACCGCGGCGACCACGACCTCGCGCGCGCGAGCCGAGTCGCGCGCGGGCGCGTGCGCGCACCCCGCGACGAACAGCGCTGCGATCGATGCTGGAATCCGATCGCGTGAGCGACGAAGGCGTCGCGCGGAACGGTCGTCCGCCAAGGTGCTCGTCAAATGCGAACTCGTCCGTGCACGATCCGAGTTCTCGGCAGCCGCGTCACGTCGACGTCGGCGAGCATCAATCGAATCGCGTCTCGGAGGTTCTGCTTCGCCTTCGCCAGCGACGCCCCTTGCGTGAGCGCACCGGGGACGTCTTCCGACCAGGCGACCCATCCGGTCTCGCGCTTCAGGAACGTGGCTTTGAAGGTGCGTTTCATGAAGCGGGCGATTGTACAGCGGCCATGGAAGCGGGCGAACGCCGCGACGACGGGACTCGATCCGTCGGGTAGGATGCACGCGAAGCCCTCGACCCTGATCTCGCCCCGCGGTGGGCGCACCCATGAGCGATGACCCGGTAGCACCGCATGATCCACCTCCCGAGATTCCGACCCGTCTGTGGCAGCCGAGCGCGCGCGTCCGCAAGTGGCTCGTCACGGGAACGGCGTGCGCCGCGGTGATCGTGGCACTTCGACTGCTCGAGCTGTCTCCCGTCGTGTCGGCCTCGCTGGTGAGTTGGTGGCGCTTCGCTCTCGACGGGATCTCGATCCTGCCGGAGAGCGGCGTGCTCGTCGCGTGGATCTACCTCGCGAGCGGGACGGCGAACGACTCGCTTCGGCGAAATGCCATCGGTGCGTTCGGGACGTCGTTCGTCCTTCGGCTGATGCCGGGGGCGGCGTTGGGTCTCGGGGAAGTCGGGCCGTGGATCGCGCTCGCGGTACTCGGAATCGGAATGACCCTCGTCTTCCGCTCGACGCTTCGCGGGCGGTGGCGGAAGCCGGCGCTCGTCGTCCTCGCCATCGCGCTCGTGTCCGGCGTGTCGACGGCGATTCAGGCGCACGACGCCACGTCGCTGCTCTTCTTGTTGCCCGCGGTCGCCGTGTCGTCGGTCGTGTTCGTGTCCGTCGTCGGGTTCAACTTCGGGTTCGTTCGATCGCTCGTTGGCGCGCGCAGCGCACTCGGAGCGGTCGCTCCGGTTGTGGGAGTCGCGTGGATTGGGTCTTTCGTCGTCGTCGTGGCGACGACGGTCGTGACGGTAGTCCTCGAGCGCACGTTGAACGAGACGGGCATCCCTCGAAGCAACCGACCTTCGATGTGGATCCTGCGCGCCGTTTTGGTGCTGGGCGAGGCGGCGCCGTACGCGTGCACCGCGTGGCTCTTCGTCTCGGTGCGGCGTCGCCGCGGGGCTGAGGTGCGGTGAACGCGCGCGGCGCCAAACGAAACGCCCCTCGAGCGCGATCGCGCGCACTCGAGGGGCGTCGAAGTTTCGAGAGACTACGGCTTCTTCGCGGGAGACCCACCGCCTGCGTACTTCACGCTGCAGCCGTACGGCGTCGTGTGGCTGGTCGCGACCTTCTCGCCCTTGGCGAGCGACGCGAGCGCCTTCTCGACGTAGTTGATGCGCTCGCCTTCCTCGGGCTTGCCTTGCGGCGCGTTGTCGATCGCGCCTTCGTAGGCGAGCGCGCCGGTCTTGTCGATGACGAACAGGTGAGGCGTCGTCTTCGCGCCGTACGCGTGGCCGACCGCGCCGTCCTCGTCGAGGAGGACGGGATACGGCATCGCGAATTCCTTCTTGGCCGCGCTGTTCTTCTCGACGCCGCCCCCTGCTTTGGCCCCTGCGCTCGAATTGATGGCGAGCCAGATCACGCCGTCCTTGAGCGCTTGCCCCGGGTAATTCTTGAGCAAGCCGGTCACGTGCGCGCCGCGCGAGACGGGGCATTCGGGGTTGAACCACTCGAGGACGACGACCTTCCCCTTGAAGTCGGCGAGCGAGACCTTCTTGCCGTCGAGGTCGGTCAACGAGAACGCGGGCGCCGCCTTGCCGATCTCGGCGTTCGTGGCGTCGCCCGGGGCCGCCATCACGGCGGATGCGGCGATCGCGAACGATGCGCCGACGAGTGGAATGTGACGAAGATGCATTGCGTAGCTCCTTTCACTTGGGCCAGTCGAATCGGACGTCGTAGTACGTCCGTTCACCGTTTTGGTTGAGCTCGAGCACGCCGCCAAGCGCGCTCGGCTTGTCGCGGCCGTCGAATTGAAACTCGTACGTCGCGAACTCGGTCGGTCCGCGCTTCGTTCGAGGAAAATTATGGACGCCGCGTCCGGAGAGTGTCGCGTAGGTCGCACGGTCGGGAAAGAACTCGAGTGAATCCAAGCGCCGTCCACGGAAAGTCACGCACTTCGCGTCGGGTGTATTGAAGGACCAATCGACTTGAACTCCCGAGAGGTCGCTCCAAGGGCGCGGCAAGTGACGACGAAACGGCTCGAGCACGTCGGCGTTCGCGGGCTTCGACGATTCAGCGACGGGGATCTCGAGCGTCGTCGCCGCCTCGCCCAGCACGCAACTTTGCTTGCACGCAAGCCACTTCGCCGTCGCCGCGAGCCGGACGTGCCCGCCGATCGCCATCGACTTCGGCGCGACGATGCGCACGAAGAGCGCCGCTGCCTCTTCGTAGCCGAACGTCACCATGTCGTCGTCACCGGCGATGCGCGTCGGTCCGGGGAATCGCACGGCGCCGACCTCGAAGCCGTCCGGCGCCTTCACGCTCACCGTCGTCGGCAGCCCCGAATCGCCCGGGTTCTCCCAGTAGATGTGCCAGCCCTTCGCGATTGTGAAGCGAACCGCGACGTTGAACTCCACGCCCGGCACGACGCTCGTGACGTCCGCGAGTAGTTGGATCGACACCGCTTTCTTGCCCTCGTCTGCGTCCGGCTGTGCGAGCGCGGATGCCGCGCACAGGGCGACGGCCCAACCGGCCGCGAGTCGTCGAAGCATCGAGTCACCTCCATCAGCGAGCACTACGAGCCGCACATGATACGCGCAGGCGCGTCGATTTCGCGTCTTGCGTCGCAAGCACTCGGTTATCATCTCGCCGCGAATGGGGCGCCGGGCGGTTTCGAATCGGGCACGAGACGCGAAAAAGATCGCAACGTCGAAAGAGGATCGATGAACGGCAACGACATCGTCACCGTGGGTCTCCTGGCCGCGTGCGGGGTCGCGGTCAGCATTCGCGCAACGGCGCAAGACGCGCAAACGCTGGAACGCATCCAGCATTCCCTCGAGGAAAACGAACAGCTCCGATACGGATCGGGGGCCGATCTCACGCTCGGCGAAAACGCGCGAGTGCTGTTCGGCGCGTTCTCGACGTTCAGCGTTCTCACGACCGAGGACGACGACGGCCACACGCACAGCCTCCGACAAACCGACACGAAGCTGTGGACCGACTTTTCCATGGCCGGCCACGAGGTCTACGCTCGCGCGCGCTTTCGCTATCAGAACTTCTCGAGCGGCGACAGCTTCGATGGGAAGGGCGACGGGCTCACGGATCCGATCGCGGATCGCTACTGGTACAAGTTCGACTACCGCGACGCGCATCGCTTCTCGACCGGCGAGACGTCGGACGTCGACGGATGGATCCAAGCGGGACGCCAACAGGTGACGTGGGCGTCGGGCATCCCGCTTTCGAAGGACCTCTACTCGGTGCGCGGCGGCGGCGAGGTCGCCGGCTTCTCGCTGAACGGGCTCGCGGGTCGCACGCCACCGAGATCGACCGTCGACTTCGACGCGTCGCGGCCCGATTACACGGGCGACGTCGATCGCGCCTTTCTCGGGCTCCAGCTGTCCTACGACCGCGGAGAAGTGGTGCAGCCCTATGCCTACGTGCTGAACCAAGACGACAAGAACAACCAGGATCTCGCGACCTACACGATCAACTTCATCCCCTACGTCACGCGATTCCTGTACGACTCGACCTACTTCGGACTCGGCAGCCGCGGTCAGCTTTCCGGCGAGGTGAGCTATCGCCTCGAGGCGATCCGCGAAGTCGGACGAAGCGTGAGCACGCCGATCGGCGCGAACGGCTTTCCGACGACGCAGACGGAAGACGCGATCGACGCGTGGGCCGGCCAGCTTCGAGTCTCGTACGCGCCGCGGTGGGGACACGACAACGGCGTGCTGATGGAGAGCGAGCTGCTGACCGCGAGCGGCGATTCGGACCGCGGCCAGAGTTCCCAGACGTTCGGCGGCAACCGACCCGGCACGCGCGACCGCGGGTTCAACGCGTTCGGATTCGCCGACACCGGCCTCGCGCTGGCGCCGGATCTCTCGAACCTCTTGTGTCTGCGAGTGGGCGCGAGCGCGCTGCCGTATCCGCATCGCGGGTTCTTCGAGAAGATGCGAGCCGGCGTGAACGGCTACGTCCTCGACAAGCTGTCGCACGACGCGCCGATCAGCGTCGCGACGACGAACGATCGGTTCGTGGGTTTCGAAAGCGACTTCTTCGTCGACTGGCAGCTCACGAGCGACGTCTCGATCGAGGCGCGCTACGGTATCTTCCTGCCCGGCGACGCGATTCCGAGTGCTCAGGACGACGTCCGACAATTCCTCTACATGGGTTTGAGCTATGCGTTTTGAAAAGACTCGATTCGTCGTCGTGGCGGCGATCGTTGTCGTTGCGTGCGGCGGCGGCTGCGCCCGAACGCTCGTTCAGCACTCGTCGGCCGACGCGCACACTCGCCTGGACGCCACTTCCGAGCTCGACTTCTGGGACGAGCTGGCGCAGGCGCCCGCGGTCTCGAATCGCGACGCGCTCCACGCGATCGCGCTCGAGTACAAGCTCCTCGGGACCGGCGCCGAGCCCAACTTCGAGTCCGAGCTTCGCCTCGCGCGCGAGCGGAACTGGGTGTCGGGCTCGGACGAGCTGGTGTCGAGCGAAACCGCTAGCGTCGGCTGGATCGCGCGAGCCGTCTGCCTCGAGTCCGGGATCGACGGCGGCTTGACCATGCGTCTCGTGGGCCCCGTTCCGCGCTACGCCGTTCGCGAGCTGGCCTACCTCGGGTTCATTCCGCAGACGTCCGAGTGGCAGCCGATCTCGGGGCTGAGATTGATCGCGCTCCTGAGCAAGGCCGAACGGCGCGCCGCGCCGGAGTCGACCACAGAGCCGACGGAGGGATTCTGATGAATCGTCTCGCGCTCCTCGTGCAACGAGCGACGGTTCGCGGTTTCGTGCTGGCCCTCGCCGTGACGGCGACGGTCCACGCCGCGCCGGCCCCGCAAGATGCCGCGAAGCCGGCGGACGCGAAGGCTCCGCCCGCGGACGTCAAAGTCCTGCAAGCCGTCATCATGAAGGTCGAAGGCGATCGCGCGCAGTGGCACGCGACCGTCAAGGATCCGTGGCAAGACGCGAAGGTGGACGACGTGCTGAGCCCCGGCGCCGAGATCCGCACGGGCCCGAAGTCGAAGATCACGCTGCGCATCGGCAAGAACGCAACCGTGCTCGTCGACGCGCAGACGCGCGTGGCGCTGCCGGAGGTCGTGCAGGACGGCGCCGTGCTGAAGACGCGCGTCGCGCTCAAGCTCGGCCAAGCGGACGTGAAGGTCGACCGCGTCGGTGGACTCGAAAACGATCTCGAGGTGTCGACGCCGTCCGCGACGCTGGCCGTCAAGGGAACGGGATGGCGGATGCGATGGGACGCGGTCGACGGCTTCTCGGCCACCGGCATCACGACCAACGAGCTGCGCGCGATCGAGATCGACTACGCGCGGTCGATGAAGGTCTACCTCACGTCGCGCGACTCGTCGCGGGAAGCTCGGAAGCTGCCGGCGTTCGAGGCGTTCGGCCGGACCTACTTCTTGCCGCTGGACGGCGCGTTGACCCCCGAGGAGATCGCGTACCTCGACATCTACCCCTCGCAGCTCGAGCGCGTGATCGTGGAAACCGGTCTCGACAATCTCTACGCCACGCGCGGACTCGAAGCGACGATCCTCGACGTGTGCCGGAACCAACCCAACGGCGGCGGGCAGTGCAACGTCACCGTCGAGCGAGGCGACACCAGGGGCGCGTCCGGCGCGGGTCGATAGGAACGAACGCGACGGCGGGCGTCGAGTTCGGCTCCGCGGTGACACGTGGAATATCGCAAGGCCTCCCGCTCGACGGCGCGTCGGACGTCGCTTCCGTGGATCGTCGGGACGATCATCGCCGGCGGGGTCGCGCTTCTTCTCCTCGTTCCCGTTTGGGCGGAAACCCTCGAGGGGCGGGCCCTCGACATCCTCTTCCAGCACGGGCGTCTCTTTCCGCCGCGCGCGAGCGCCGCGATCGTTCACGTCGACATCGACGAGGACGCGCTCGACATGGTCGGGCGGTGGCCGTGGCCGCGGTCGCGCCTTGGCCACGTCGTCGAGACGCTCGATCGGTTCGGCGCCAAGGTCATTGCGTTCGACCTCCTCTTCGACGAGCCCTCCGACGATCCGACCGAAGACGCGCGGTTCGGCGCCGCGTTGCACGCCGCGCGCGCGCGGACGGTCGTCGCCGTCACGTTTCCGAAGATCGCGACGTCGCTCGCGGAGCTCGCCGAGACGTCGGGCGGGCGCGAGCGGCTCGCGAGCGTGATCCGCGCGCT
>JACOTG010000009.1 GCA_016178505.1 Planctomycetota bacterium | reverse complement strand
GTGAGCCCCGCCGCGAGATACTCGTCGTCGGGGTCGCCGCTCATCACCTCGAAGTACAGGACGGCGAGCCTCGGCGACGGGAGCGCCATGTCGATTCGCGACGTCGAGGCGCCGCGGCGCGGTTCGCTCGGCGCGAGGTCGGCGAGCAGATCCTCCGCGTGCGCGTAACGGTGCGCCGCGTCCTTCCGCAGGAGCTTCATCACCGCGAAATCGACCGGCGCGACGATCTCGGGGCGAAGTGTGCTTGGCGGCGTCGGGTTCTCGTGCAGCACTTGCTGGAAGAGCGCTTCGAGCGACTCGCCGGCGAACGGCGGCTTCCCGGTGAGCATCTGGTAAAGCATCACGCCGAGCGCCCAGAGGTCGGAGCGATTGTCGGCGGGGCGCCCGCGCATCTGCTCCGGGCTCATCCACAGCGGCGTTCCCATCGCGGTGCCGGCGGTCGTCAGCGTCACCGCGCCGCGCACGCTCGCGAGGCCGAAGTCGAGGATTTTCGGGCCGTGCGCCGTGAGCATGACGTTCGACGGCTTGAGATCGCGATGCACGATGCCGATCGCGTGCACCTCGGCGAGCGCGTCGGCGATCGTCGCTCCGATGGCGATGGCCTCGTCGATCGGCATCGATCCTTGTCGCAATCGTTCGGCGAGCGTTTCGCCCTCGACTCGCTGCATGACGAGGTAGGGCACGTCGCTCTCCAACCCCGCTTCGTAGACCGTGACCACCGCCGGGTGATCCACGCTTGCGGCGGCGCGCGCCTCGCGAAGCAGACGATCGATCGCCTCGCGGTCGTTGGCGAGGTGTCGCGCGAGAAGCTTCACCGCGACTTTCCGCGGCAAGTGCGTGTCCTCGGCGAGCCACACCTCGCTCATGGCGCCGTGCCCGAGCGGCTCGAGCAGGCGATAGTGCGAGACGGTTTCGATTGGAGGGCGTGCGTCGCTCATGACGATCGAAGCCTACCCGTCGCAACCGCGTCGCACCAGTGGTCGCGGGACGAAACGCCGATGCAGCAGGCGATCGAGATTCTCCGTTCGTTCGGGCCGACCCCTTGCCTTCATCCCATGAGAACGTCATTGCCGCCGCGGCGCTGGAGGGGGCGACTGGGTCCGGATCATCGGGAGGTGGCAGGTGAATTCTTCTCTGAATCGTGGCGCGAGTCTCTTCATCCTCTCGCTTGCGGCGTTCGCTCAACCGAGTCCGGGACAACTCGCGTTCGATCCTCCGCGAACGTTTGAGAGCGGACACCAGACGCATGGTCTGGCCACCGGTGATTTCGACGAGGATGGCCACGTCGATGTCGCCGAGACTGCCTTCGAGGGCACCTCGCTAGACAATGGTCAAGTCCTCTTGTTCTTCGGCGATGGACGCGGAAACCTGGCGCGCCGCGGCGAGCTGACCACGCGGCCAGAACCGATGACGATCATTGCCGTCGACCTCAACGGCGATGGCCACCTCGATCTCGTGGTCGGTAACTACGCCGGGTTCAGCATGAGCGTATTCCTCGGCACAGGCACGGGCACATTCGTCGACGTAGGGATGAGCGGGACGTTGCCGGATGCTCCGGTTCTCGTCTCCGCGGACGTCAACGCCGATGGGTATCCCGATCTCGTCGTCTATTCAATGGTCCTCGGTGGCGTTGCCGTCCTGCTCGGCGACGGAAGTGGTGCCTTCGCGCCGCCGCGACCCGTCGTCATACCCGCGGCTGCGTCGATCCCACCGTTGCTCGTCGGTGATTTCGACGAGGACGGACTGCCGGACATCATCGTGTCCGCTTCGACTCCCGCTGGGTCTTGGCCGAGCGATTTGTTGGTGTATCGCGGAGACGGCGCTGGCGGGTCTAGTTTTCGATCGCGAATTCAAACGTCGGGATTGGGCACGTTCAATGGCGTCGTCGCGGATCTGGACGACGACGGCCACTTGGACCTGGCGGTCACGAGCAGTGCGTTCGGAATCGAGTGGTTTCACGGCGACGGCGTGGGCGGCTTCACGTCGCGCGGCATTCTGCCGTTGCGCAATCGGCCCGATCATGTGATCGCCGTCGACGTGGACGGCGACGGACAGCGTGATCTCGTCGTCCAAAACAACATCGACGCGGTCTACGGTCGATACGATCTCGCGGTGTTGCGACGCTCCGGCCCCGGAATGTTCGATTCACCCGTCGAGTTTTCCGCCGGGGAAACGACGCCACAGAATCTCGCCGCGGCGGACTTCGACGACGATTGCCTGCCGGATCTCGCGTTTCCCGTGATCGACAGTCAATCCCGGGATTGGCCGCGTTACCCCGGCGCCGTTTCGATCGTGCTCAACCGATCGGACTTGACGGCGAGTTGCGCCCGAGTCGAGTCGGTCGTGCCGAGCCGCGGGGACGAACGCGGCGGTGAGATCGTTCACGTCCACGGCGTGCGCCTCCTCGATTATGGACAAGCAACCGTTTCGTTTGGCGCGAGCGCGGCGACCGTGCTCGACGCGTCGCCGGATCGGATCACCGTTCGCACTCCGGTGGGCTCGGGCACCGTCGACGTCTCGGTGACGATCCGCGGACGGGTTCAGACGCTGCCCGCCGCGTTTACGTTCGAGCCGCCGGAGATCGCGTCGCGATACGGGAACGTCAACGTCGGCCGCGGGGATCCGGAGGACGTGCTGCTCGTGAATGGCGTCCACGGAGATTCGGCGACGCGCGAGATCACGATCGAGCAACCCCGCGAGATTGCGGTCGTCATGCTCGCGCCGTCGAGTCGCGCTCGTGCTCGTTTCGCCCTGTATGTGTGGGCGGGAGCGCCGACGGCCGCCACGGTTCGAGCGCTGTCGGGCGGGATCGGCACGATCGCGTTTCCGACGCCGCTCGACGTCGGCGCCTCGCCGCAACCGATCGCGATCGGCAACAACTTCGATCCGCGTCTCGGCGCCGCGACGTTTCCGACGACGCCCGCTCCGTCCGTCGTCGGACGCCTGCGTCGCGGGATCCGCCGACCGGGCACCGTGACATTGCAAGGACTCATCGAGGACTCGGGATCGCAGGCGACGCGACCCGCGAGCGTCACGAACGCGATCGTCCTTCGAGTACGACGCTAGGCGCGTTCGCTCGACCCTGGCGGCGCGGCGGAGTTGCTTGATACCGTGCATCGACATCGCCGGAGGTTGCACGAATGTCGAACAGCATTGACGAACGCACGCGAGTCGGGCCCGTTCATCTCACGGTTCGCGACCTGTCTCGCTCGATCGCGTTTTACGAGGAGCGCATCGGGCTCCGCGTGAATCGGCGCGAGGGCTCGACAGCGCGGCTCGGGGTAACCGGGGGCGACTTGCTCGCTCTCCTCGAGGATCGCGCGGCGCGGCCGGCGAGCGGGACGACGGGGCTCTATCACTTCGCATTGCTCGTGCCGTCGCGGCGCGATCTGGCGCGCGCTCTCGCGGAACTCGTTCGCACGCGCACGGCGATG
The DNA here is from genome assembly GCA_016178505.1 of Planctomycetota bacterium. Classification (GTDB taxonomy): domain Bacteria; phylum Planctomycetota; class JACOTG01; order JACOTG01; family JACOTG01; genus JACOTG01. The sequence goes on along the minus strand of JACOTG010000009.1, from coordinate 44,715 downwards.
ACGGGCGCGGCCGACCACGGCGTGAGCGAAGCGCTCTACCTGAGCGATCCCGACGAGAACGGCATCGAGATCTATCGCGATCGTCCGCGCGACGAGTGGCCGCTCGAGCACGGGCGCCTTGCGATGGGGACCGACCCGCTCGATCTCGAAGACGTCCTCTCCGAGTTGTCGCGCGACGACGAGCATCGGAGCGGCCTCGCTGCGGGGACGACGATCGGGCACGTGCACCTCCACGTCGCGGACCTCACAGCGGCGCGGCGCTTCTACGTCGACGGGCTCGGCTTCGAGCTTCGGCAACAGTGGGGGACGTCGGCGCTGTTCGTCGCGGCCGGCGGCTATCACCATCACATCGGGCTCAACACGTGGCAGGGCGTCGGCGCGCCGCCTCCGCCGCCGGGATCGACGGGGCTGCGGCACTTCGAGATCCGCGTCGCCGACCGCGCGGAGTTCGAGCGCGTCGTGGGCCGACTGCGGGCGATCGGCGTCGCGATCGAGGCGCGCGGCGACAGCGCCCCGTTCCGCGATCCGTCGCAAAACGGCATCGCGCTGACGATCGACGCGACGCTCGCGCACCCGTAAAGCCGTCCGTTTGCATCCCGATGCTCGGCGTCCATGCGATCATGCCGCACTTCGTCGGTCGAACGCGACGATCGCCGTGATCACGCGCCCGACGGCTCGCAGGAGCATTCATCGAGGACGATCATGAGATTGGAATTCACGTCGTGTCTGGCCGTGGCTGCGATCGTGTTGCTGGTCGCAGGTTGCGCGGCGACGCCGTCCGCGCGATCCGAGTCGCCGGCCGCAGCCGAACTCGTCGGCGCGTGGCGCTCGAGCGTCACGGTCGAGAGCGGACCGTTCGCGTCGATCAAGAATTTGCAGCTCATGTGCGTCTTCAACGCCGGCGGCACGATGACGGAGTCTGCGAACTACGACGAGGCGCCGCCGGTGCCGCCCGCCTACGGCGTGTGGCGAGCCACGGGGCCGAGGACGTTCGAGGCGCGCTATTGGTTCTTCAACACGAAGGCGCCCTCGCGCTTCGAGGTCCTCTCCGACGGCGGCGGCTGGACGCCGTCCGGCTGCGGCGTGCTCACCGAGCACATCACGCTCTCGAGCGGCGGATCGTCCTACGACTCGACGCTCACGCTCGAGATGCTCGACGACTCCGGCGCCCCCACGGAAGGCGGCACGCGCGCGAAAGCCCACGGCACGAGGATCGGGTTCTAGCGCGCGCGCGTAGCCTTCGACGAACGATGGGCCGTCCGAGACGAACACTCGGCTCCGCATCGTGAGCGAGATACGCCGGTTTTTCTCCGCGTATCCGTGGGAAGTAAGCGTTCACGATCTGCGTCTTCCTCTAGATCAGCGCGGCTCGCGCCGTCCGTCCGATGCGAGATCGTCCAACGGCGAAGCGGAGCATCGCGCCCATCTGAGGAACCGAGGAACGAATGAAAAAGCAAATCGTGGGTGCTCTATTGACGGCGTTGGCGATGGGAAGCAGTCCGGCCTGGTCGCGACAAATGCCGCTATATGACCTGCGGCCGAAGATCTCCGTCGGGGGCGATGCGGTCGTGAACGTGACTCCAGACAGGATCGTGATCGGCCTCGGAATCGAAACCTCGGATCCAGAGATCAGCGCCGCGAAGCAGAAGAACGACGAAATCGTGAAGAAGACCATCGCAGCGATCAAAGGGTTCGACATTCCCGACGGCGACGTTCAAACGGAACACTCGAGCCTTCAACCATGCTGGAATCCCGACTATCCAAGGGTCCCGACGAAGACCTACATCGCTCGCAGCTCTCTCGTCGTGACTGTCAACGACCCTGCCAAGGCCGAAGAACTCGTTGCGTCGACTCTTCAGGCCGGCGTCAATTTCATCCACGGGATCGATTATCAGACGACTGAACTCAAGAAGTACCGAGAGCAAGCTCGGGATCTCGCGCTCAAGGCGGCGAAGGAGAAGGCGGACAAGATGGCCGCCGCTCTAGGGCAGACGGTAGGCGATCCCATTCAGATCGGCGAAGGTTACTCGGGCTCGCCAGGGTGCTATTCGTCGAATTGGTGGGGATGGGACAGGGGAAGTTCGCGACGCGTGTTGTCTCAAATCTCCGTGCAAGAACCCGCCGGTCGAAGCGACGTCCCAGACACGATCGCGCTGGGCCAGATCGCCATTCGCGCAAGCGTCTACGTGACGTTTCTTCTCAAGAAGTGAGCGAGGCGGATCACTCGCGCGTTATGGGACGTACTCCAGCTTCATGGATTCGATTTGGTTGCCCGCGTTGTACTTCTCGAGGCTCGCGACCTGGGTCTTCGGGCCGAACTCCCAGTGCGTGCTTTCGAACCCTTCGTCCTTCCAAACGTGCAGGCGCGCGTGCGGGCCCACGATCAGGCTGTCGATCTTGTTGGCCCAATCGACCTTCGCTGCGCCGGGCAGATCACGCAAGGTGCTCCACTCTCCGGGCCCCGCGATTCGGTCGTGAGCCTTGTCTCCGTTGAAGTCGTCCGCGTCGAAAACATCGACCCAGCAGCCGTCGATCGAGGCGGGATTCGGATTGGCCGGGATCCGCGCCTTGTGACTACTACATGCGGCGTAAGCGATCGAAAGGAAAAGGGCGGCGATCGTGCAGAAAGTGCGCCGCCTCGTCCGTGGTTTCGTCATGACTCGTGGCCTCCTCGGCTTGTCCGGTGATGCGTCGTCTGCCGACTCGGATGATCCGGCGATCGGTTGAAACGCGTTTCCGCAAACGTCGAGCCGCAATGGCTCCGTGACGGAGGCGAACGCGTCGACGCGGACGTCTTCCTGAAGAGTCGACTGTAGAGGCGCATGCGATGCCTTCCGTCGCGAGGGATGAAACGAACAGCGTGTTGTAGTCCTGACCGAATGTCGGCGTCGTCGCCGTGACGGACGCGCGCTTTGACGAGGCGGATCGAGGCCCATCGATTGCTGGTGAGGCGCCGGGCCGGTGCCGTCGCGCGAGCCGGCGCGGGCTATCGAAAAGGCACGACTGCCGATGACTCGCAATGCGGTGACGCCGAGTCCAACAGAAAGGAACCTCACATGAGAACGAGACAAGTGTCGTTGCCCGAGCTGGGAATGATCGCTGGAACGCGCGCGGCCTTGGGCGCGGGCGTCGGACTCCTGATTGCCGACCGGTTCAGCCCGGAGACGAGACGCGCCGTCGGTTGGACGCTCTTTGCGGTGGGAGTGATCAGCACGATTCCGCTCGTCGCGGAGGTCGTCCTCCGGGAGGGTCGCGACGGATCGGAGACTCACGGAGACGGCGGAAGCCAGCCGCGTCGAGAGTCGGCGGCGACCGTGTGATCGCCCGCTGCGCCTCGGCCGCTCGGTCTCGTTCGCCGCCGGCGCGGCACGAACTCGCGCGACGCCGTTTGCTCGCGCTGCCCCCGTCGTGTCGCACCTCGAATCGCGCCTCGACGCGGCGACACTCCGCGGCCCGAGCGGCTGTTCTGCAGCCCCGGCAGGCGCTGTCGCTGACGGGTTCGATTCGCGTTGCGCCCGCTTGGCGCCACCCGGTACGCTCACTCACCGACTAGCCTCATCCGCGATCGACAGGTTCAGCATGGCGTGCGCGAGTTGCTCGCGGAAATGAAACGTCGGTGCGCCGGCGGCAGCGATGAAAACCGCTACGCTATATCGGCCCGTGGGCCCGCAGGAGCTGGCGCTCATCGAGGCGTCGGGGTGGCGCGCGTTTCCGCCGCGCCTTCCGGGGCAACCGATCTTCTATCCGGTGACGAACGAGGCGTACGCGACGCAGATCGCGCGCGACTGGAACGTGAAGGAGAGCGGCTCCGGATTCGTGACGCGCTTCGAGGTCGACGCCGACTTCGTCGCGCGCTATCCCCGGCACACGGTTGGCGCATCGATCCACGAGGAGCTGTGGGTGCCGGCGGAGGATCTCGGCGAATTCAACGCGCACATCGTCGGACGCATCGAAGTCATCGCGACGTTCGGCGACGACGCAGAGAGGACACGATGAGCGAGCACTCGGAGCCGATTCGTTACACCTGTGTGACGTGCGGCAAGACGCACGAGGGCCTGCCCGACATCGGGTACGCCGCGCCGCTCTACTACTTCGACATTCCGGAAGAGGAGCGCGCGGTTCGCACGTCACTGACCAGCGATTTCTGCGTCGTCGATCAGCAGCACTACTTCGTTCGCGGTTGTCTCGAGATCCCGATCATCGGCACGGAGAGGGTCTTCGCTTGGGGCGCGTGGGTTTCTCTGAGCGAGAAGAACTTCCATCGATACGAAGAGCAGTTCGATGTCGAGCTGCCGGATGACGACGGACGATTCATGGGTTGGTTCAGCAATCGGATCCGCGGCTTTCCGGACACGCTGGTCTTGAAGGCTCGTCTACACCTTCGGCCGAACAAGCAACGACCGTCGATCGAGCTGGAGCCGACCGAACATCCGCTCGCGGTCTATCAGCGAGACGGCATTGCACTCGAAGAACTCATGAAGCTGATCGCCGAAGATCTGCAACGCGCGCACGGCCCGGACGAGTGATCGACGAGCCGACGCGCGAACGGAGGGGATGACATGGCGTGCAACGTCCGATCGATCGCGGCCGCGGACGCCGAGGCGTGTGGACGAATCGCGTTCGAAGCGCATCGCGCCGTTGCGGCGAAGCACGATCATCCGCCCGAGCTGCCGTCGCTCGAGTTCGCGACGGGGCTCGTTCGCGCGAAGATCCAAGACGCGAATGCGCGGGGTTGGGTCGCCGAGGTCGACGGACGCATCGCGGGCAGCCTCTTCCTGAATGCGTTTCCGGCGTTGCGCGTGGCGGCGATCGGACCGATGACGGTGGACCCCACGCGCGAGGGCGGCGTCGGCCGCGCGCTCATGGACGCAGCGATGGAGGATGCGATCCATCGGCAGCAGGACGGCGTGCGGCTCGTGCAGTCGCCGAGCCACCTGCGATCGCTCGCGCTCTATACGAAGGTGGGCTTCGACGTGCGCGAGCCGCTGTTGTTCATGCAGGGGAAGCCGCTCGCGGGCGAGTTCCCCGGCGTGGTCGTTCGCCCCGCGACGGACGCCGACGTCGGCGCCTGCAACGCGCTGTGCTCCCGAGTGCACGGCCTCGAGCGCGAGTTCGAGCTTCGCGGCGCGATCGCGCAGAGGACCGCGACCGTCACGTTGCGCGGCGACGACATCACGGGCTACGCGACGGGCATCGGCTTTCGCGGGCACGCCGTCGCGCGGCAAACCGAAGACGTGATGGCGCTGATCTGCGCGGCGCGCTCGTTCATCGGTCCGGGCTTCTTCCTGCCAACGCGAAACGGCGACCTGCACCGCTATCTCCTCGGCGCCGGTTTCCGAGCCGTGTGGCAAGCGACGCTGATGACGATGGGCCGCTACCAAGAACCGGCGGGCGCGTTCCTGCCGTCGATCGCGTTCTAACCGATGAGGATGAATCGAATGTTCGGTGCTGTGGCGCGACGGGCCGCATTCGGCGTGTGCCTCGCGACCGGCTGTCGCTTCCATGCCGCGCGCCACTCGGATGCAGATCGCAACGCGCTCCTGCGCACGCACGAGCAGATCCTCGCGGCGCATCGCGCGGGCGACGTCGAGGCGTGGCTCGCGCTCGAAATCGACGAGCAAGTCGTCGCGGGCCGCGGCGAGATCACGTTTCCCACGAAGGCCGAGCGCCGCGAGTCGCTGCAGCGCTACCTCAGCGCCGCGCACTTCACGTCGTACCGCGATCTGCGAGCGCCGATCGTGCGCGTCTCCGACGACGGCTCGCTCGGCTGGGTGATCGCGCAAGTCGAGGTGACGGGCACGCTCGCTCGCGACGGCGAGCTGCCCGAGCCGATCGACGACGTCTGGGCGTGGATCGAACTCTACGAGCGAAAAGGCGACCGCTGGCAGCTTATCGGCAACGTCTCGAGCGCGCGCCCGTCGCACGCGAATCGATAGGAGGACGACGCACGTGGACCCGGGAATCGAGATCGAGGTCTTCTGGTTCGACGACGACGTGCTCGAACTTCTCGTGCGCGCGTCGAGCAGCGGGTTCGCGGGCCGGACCGCACTCTACGCTTCTCACGACGCACCGCAGACGATGGCGGCTGCGATTCGCGGATTCCCGGTCTCGGGCTCGGATCGCCGGGAATTCCAGCTCGGGACGTTCGACCCCAAGTATGCCGGCGGCGGATGTCGGTTCGTCTTTCTTTGCGCCGATACTGCCGGCCACGCCTTCGTCCACGTCACCATTCACTCGGACTACGACGCGGCGCGCGCCGAGTTCGCGATCGCCATCGAAGCGCAAGGCGTCGCGGAGTTCGTCGACCAGCTCGAGCGCATGTCGGTTGTCGAAGGCGCGCTCGCGCGATTGAATTCACCGCCGTAGGCGACCCGAAAGGACCAGATGCCGAACTGCGATTTCTACGCGCTCGGCGCGGACGTCGAAGCGGTGCTCGACTTCGTGTTCGCCCAGCCGGATCGGCCCCGGCTAAAAGTGCCAGGCACTTGCCGCCGGAACGAGACCCTCGTTTCGCGCGCGAAACCGTGAATTCCGGCCCGAGGGCGTTCACCCGGCATCTTCGAATTCACTCAACACGCTCGGGCGAACGAGCCGAACTCGTTAGGTGATGAATGTGACGGAAGGCTCGGACGGGACGCTCGTCGTGACGCACGACAGCACGCGCTGGTCGAAGTGGCTCTTCGGCATCGCGATCGTGTTCGGCGGAACGGCGCTCTACGACTTCTTCATCGGGACGCGCGGCACCGATCGCCTCGTCGGGGTTCTCGGCGGCGTCGGAGTGTGCGTGATCGCGGGGCTCGCGCTTCTCGAGCGCACGCGATTCACCTTCGATCCCAACGCGCGAACGATCACGTGGCGCCGCCGATGGGCGTGGTGGAGCCGCGAGGGCGCGCTCGCGTTCGAGTCCGTGAAAGAGGTCGCGGTGCAGGTCCCGATCGGCGACGACGGCGTGCCGAGCCGCCGCATCTCGCTCCAACTCGTCAATCGTCCCGAGCTACCGCTCACCGCGGGCTACAGTCCGGACGGCGACGAGGCGATCGTCAAGATCGCGCGACGCATCCGCGAGGCGCTCGGAATGGCCGGCGACGACTCGCCGTCGGCGGCCGCGGCAGCGCTCGCGAAAGCGGGTCGCCCGATCGATGCGATTCGGCTGCTCCGCCAAGAGCACGGCCTGTCCCTCACCGAGGCGAAGCGGAGAGTCGACGAGTTCAAGTCCAAGCTGCAGTAGTTCGGCCTCCCGCTGCGCAGACGAGCCGCGACGATCCTTCCGCTTGGCGTGTTGCGAGGTCCGACCTCACGGCCCGATCCGCAAGATCACCGCGTTCGTGACGCTGACGTGCGCGGGAATGCGCGAGCCGTCGTCTTCGATCAACCCTTGCAGCGTCGCCGTCAGGGCGCGTCTTGCGCCGAGCGGCCCACGGATCACGATCGACGGCGCCGGCGACGACGGCTGAGTCGGCGCGCCGAGCGTCGACACGTGACCGAGATTGTTGAAGACGAACGTCGGTCGCGGCGCGCCACCGCTGATCGGCGTCGGAAAGACGGTGAAGCCGGCGCCATGCGGCAGTGCGCGAAGCGTCGCTGCGGTCGGCGCACCCGGCCACGCGTAGAGCGCGAACCGCGCCGACGTTCGACTCGAAGGCGCGACCATCGCCACCTGGATCGGATCATGGGAGCCCAACAGTGCCTCGCGCAGGAACGGGTCGCCGATCGCGGCATTCACGAGGAGCACGTTCTCTCGCGCGCCGACTCCGGCGTTGACGTTTCCGTATCGCGCCGCGAGATCCACGGACACGTACGTGAACGCCGCGGGAAGCTCCGACGAGCCCGCTCCGTTGCCGACGCGCACGGCGACGCCGCCGCTCCCGGAGGGAGTCCGCACGAGGAGCCGGCCTGGCGCCGCGCTCACCACCGTTGCCGCGACGCCGCCGAACTCGACCGTCGTGTCGGACCCGAACGCCGCTCCGCTCACGACGACGAGATCACCGCCCGCTTCCGATCCGGTCGAGGGCTCGATCGCCGTCGCGGTCGGCGCGAGTTCCAGCTCCCACGTGTCCGGGAAGAAGAAGCCGCGATATCCGCCGAACAGCACGACGCGAGAGCGCGCCGAATCGTACGCCATCGCGTGGCTGTCGCGCGCACCGGGCCGCGGCACGAACGTTCGCTCGGTCCAAGTGACGCCGTCCCATTCCCACGTGTCGTCGAGGTAGTCCGTCTGCTCGATCCCGGGCTTCGACCCGCCGAACAGCACCGTGAGCCCGCGCGCCGCGTCGAACGCGAGCGGCGAGGCGCCGCGGGCCGGCGGCGATACGGTGGGATTGCGCTGGGCCCAATCGCTCCCGTTCCACTCCCACGTGTCCGACTGCTCGAACCCGTTCGTACGACCTCCGAAGAGCACGACCTCGTGGCGCAACGAGTCGTACGCCATCCCGTGGGACTCGTGCGGAGGAGGGCTCGTCGTCGGCGTGCGAAGTCGCCAGTCGTTGCCGTTCCACTCCCACGTGTCGGCGAACTCTCGATAGGTCGCGTCGAGCCCGCCGAACATCACGGTGACTCCGCGATCCGGATCGAACACCGTCGCGTGTGAGGATCGCGCGGGAGGCGTCGTGGCGGGAAAACGCTGAGTCCAGTCGACGCCGTCCCATTCCCACGTCTCGGCCGTCGGAATGTCGGAGCCCGGAGTCCGGCCGCCGAATCGGACGGCACGGTGGCGCCGTGCGTCGTACGTCAACGATGCCCAGAGCTTCAGCGGCGGGCTCGTCGTCGGATGGCGTCGTGTCCACGCGGAGCCGTCCCACTCCGACGTGGACGTTCCGCTTCTGTCGAACCCGACGAGCAGAGTCCTCGCGTGATCCGAGTCGAACGTCAGCGCGTGATAGGCCTGCGCGGGCGGCGTGCCCGGCGGCAGCACCAGGCGCCACGTGGTTCCGTCCCACTCCCACGTGAGACCGAAGCCGGCGTGAAAGACGATGCGACCGCGCGCCACGTCGGCGCTGAGGGATGCGAGCGACCCTCCCCCCGGACTCTGCGTCGGATTCACGAAGGCCCAGTCGACTCCGTCCCACTCCCACGTGTCGGTCATGCCGTCGGGGTGGCAACACGCGACGCCGCCGTACAAGACGGTTCGTGCTCGCGCCGGGTCGTGCGCGAGCCCCGCGTTTGCGCGCCGATACGGCGAGTGCGCCGGCGAACGAGCGATCCACGTCGCACCGTCCCATTCCCACGTGTCGCTGACGTAGCCCGACGGATCGATGCCACCGAAGAGAAGGATGCGGCCATTCGTCGAATCGAACGCCATCGCGTGAGCCGATCGCGCGGACGGGCTCGTCGCGGGGGTCGCAAGAGTCCAATCGGTTCCGTCCCAAAGCCACGTGTCGGCGAGCGGGCCGGAGCCCCGGTAGCCGCCGAACAACACGGTGCGACCGCGCGCGGCGTCGAACGCCATCGCCGGAGCGAATCGCCGCGTCGGCCTCGTGGTCGGCGATCGCCGAGACCAGTCGTTGCCGTCCCACTCCCAGGTCTCGCCGTCGTCGGCGAAGAGCACGAGCCGGCCGCGCACGCTGTCGAACGCGGTGACGAACGATTGGGTGGCCGTCGGTCGCGACGTCGGGAACCGCTCTATCCACGAGGCGCCGTCCCACTCCCAGGTCTCGAGAGGACCGGTCGCGTTGTCGCGCTTCCCGACGAGCACCGTGCGTGCGCGAACCGAGTCGAAGGCGAGCTTTTCGATCGCGGGCAGATCGGCGATCCCGCTTCGATTGACCCAGCGAACCTGCGCCGTCGCCGGCAGGGCCGCAGCCAGGATCGCGAACGTCGCCGTCGTCCGAGCCAGTCGCAGAAGAAGACGCGTCGATGCGGTCATCATCCACCTCCATTCGCATGGGGACGAGATTCGAACTCGTCGTGACCTCGTGCAGTCCAGCGCGCCTTCGCATTCGCCGTGCCGCGCGCATCCCGCCCGTCGCGCATCACGAACGAAATCGTGAAAAAACGCGCCATTCCCCCACGCCCGCGTCGCCACCATTCCCACATTCCGTCTATTGGGGTCAGACCCCAATCGCCGGAGTGGAAACGTCGTTCCCGGCTCGAAACCACGCATCGCCGGCCGCACGATTCGAGAAGTGGACTCGCGAGTTTGCGGATCTCGTGGACAATGCCGGACGAAATCGCGCGGCCGACGCAGGACGGTCGGCGATCGGCTGACGAAACGTCGGGCCCGACAACGGAGGCGACATGGGCAACGGAGCAGCGGCGGGCGCCGCGGCGGCGGCCGCGATCGCGCGAGCGACGAAAGCATCGGGAGTAATCGTGCGACTGGAGCCGCCCGATTGTCTCGGCATCGTCGGGCGTCAGGCAGGAGCCCTCGTCGTCTGCGCCACCGGCGGCTTCATCAAGACGAGCTACAAGGGACTCGCGTTCTACACGAAGTCGCCGGGCCCGCTCCCGCTGCCGTCCGGCGTCGAGGTGGTGACCGCCCAAACGATCTGGATCCCCTAGGCGGCAAGCGACATGGCGAAGAAAGCGTCACTCCTCACGATCCACGGGATGGGCGAGACCGCGCGAGGCTACGCCGCTCCGCTGTTCGCCGAAGTCGAGCGGCGGCTCGGCGCGAAGGCCGCGGATCTGCATTTCGCCTCGATCTACTACCAGCACCTCCTTCAAGGAAACGAAGAGCGCGTTTGGACGAAGACGGCCGACGCAGTGCGGTGGGACGCGCTGCGAAAGTTCGTGCTCTACGGGTTCGCCGATGCCGTCGGCCTCGAGACGGGCAAGGAAGCGCTCGGGAGCGATTACGCGAGCGCGCAGGTCGTGATCGCCCGCGAGCTCCTGCGCGCGCGCCTCGCGATGAAAGGCGACGGGCCGGTCGTGGTGCTCGCGCACTCGCTCGGCTGCCACGTCTTCTCGTGCTACCTGTGGGACGCGCAGCGCGACGCCGGCCACGCCGCGAGCCCGACGAAGGTGCCGCGACCGGTGATCGGCATGTGGCAAGACCCCGAACTCTTCGACGCGACGATCACGAGCGGTCCGAAGCTCTCGCCCGAAGAGCGCACGTTCGTTCGAGGCAGCTCGCTGCGCGCGTTCTTCACGACCGGCTGCAACATCCCGATCTTCGTGGCCGCGCACGCAGTGCAGGACATCGTGCCGTTCGCGAAGCCGAACGCCGCGTTCGAGTGGCGGAACTTCTACGACAAGGACGACGTGCTCGGCTGGCCGCTCGCCGAGCTGTCGGACTCGTACGGCGCGCTCGTCGCCGACGTGCCGATGAACGCGAGCGAGGGCGTGCTCGATTGGCTGATCAAGAGCTGGAATCCGATGTCGCACACGCAGTACTGGGGCGACGGCGAGGTCCTCGGTCCGCTGCACGATCTCCTTGCGTCGTTGCTCTGATTACTTGCCCGACTCCGATTTCGGGGCCGGCGCGAGGAACGCGGCGAGCGCGTCCGGCAGCGCAGATTCCCAGTCGTACGGATCGTGTCCGCCGGAGGTCTCGCGATAGATCACGTCGTAGCCCTTCGCTTCGAGCACGTCGCGCAGGTGGCGATTCACGTGCAGCATCGAGGCGCCGTCCGCGCCGAACGCGACGCTCGTCTCCAGGAGTCCGATCGAGAGGAAAAACCGCACGGGCACTCGCGCGTGCGTCGCGATCTCGCGCGCGAATCCCTCGCGCCCGGCGTCGCGGCTCGCCGCCGACCAGGACGCCGCGGTGCCGCCCATCCCGCGCCAGTAGGCACCCGACTGCGAGATCACGTTGCCGAAGACCTCGGGATGTTGGAACGCGACGCACGCCGCCGAGAATCCGCCCGCGCTCGCGCCGCCGATCGTCGTCTCGCGCGGATCGCGAGTGACGTTCACGCGCTCGCGAAACCACGGAACCAGCTCCTTCGCGAGGCAGTCGCCGAATGGCACCGCGCCGCCCGATTCCTCGTCCTGCGCGCCCGGCGGCCAGTCGAAGAACGCGACGACGGGCGGACGGATCGCGTGACGATCGATCAGGTCGTCGAGGATCGCCGGGAGATGAATCTGGGTGAAATAGCTCGCGCCGAACACGAGGAGCGGATACGGCGGCGCGGACGCCGAGTAGCCGGGCGGCTTGTACGCCCAGACCTTTCGCTTGTTGTGCAAGATCTCGCTCGCGAACCCATCGGTAAGCTTATCGACGCCGCCGTGCGCGATGCTCGGGCGTGGCGTGCTGCAGTCGAGCGACGGCGCGTTCAGCAGCTCCATCACCGAAAGGATCTGCGGCTTCGCGAAGTCCCAGACCCGCGGGTTCAGCGGATCCGGCCGAGTCGCGGACGGGTAGCGCGGCACGTCGCCGTCGACGAACGGATACGCCGGGTCGTCGATCGAGAACTCGTAGAGGAATCGCGCGTCGTCCGCGAAAGGCAAGCTGCGATACCAGACGTCGGTCGCGCCGAGGCGCCGCAGCTCCATGTGCGGGATCGTGTCGGCGAAGTCCGCGATGATCACAACGTGCGTCTCCGCGGAGCTTCGCCACAGGAACGTGACGAGCAGCCGATGCGGGTCGCTCGGCAGCGGCTCGACGAGAGGCGCGTGGCTCGCGGCGACCTCGCTCCAGAAGCGCAGGGCGGCGGACGAACCCGAGGCCGCGACCTCGGTCTGCAAGCGCGCGAGGCGAGGGCTTGCGATGGCGTCGCCGGCGCGCGCGGCGCGCGGGATCGCGAGCGAAAACAACACGAGCCGCACGGCGAGACGCACCATCGATCTCATGTGGACCTCCAGCGTGAGCGGGCGATCATCCGGCGAATCGACGAGCGACCCCATACGTCGCCGATCGCCAAGTGATGGGCGATGCTCACTCGCCGAGCAGAGAAATCCACCAAGACGAGGGCGGCGGAGTGGCGGATCCCCGCCGTTGCATGGAACGATGGCCACGCGTCCGTCTGCCGCTCTTCCGAAGCATCTTCGGAATTGGGATGAGCGATGTGCGTGACTCTCGGAGCGCTTCGCTCGACGATCGATCGCGACGCGGCGAGAGGGAGGTTGGATGCGAAGGAGATGGCGCTGGATCTTGCGCTGCGCGGCCGCGGCGCTCGCCCTCGTGCTGCTCTATTTCGCCGCTTTGGCATTTCCGCAGCCGTTCTTCTCGCAGCGAGCGGACCACGGAAACTTCCGCGTCTACACTCGAACGCCGGTCGATCCGCATCTCGAAACCGTGCTCGACGAAGTAACTTCGCGGTTGTCAGCCTCCGAGATCTACGACCCATCCATCGTCTTCCGAGTGTTCGTTGCGGAAACGCCTCTGTGGTACACGTTCTTCAACGGTCCCTACCGCGGCGCGATGGCTCGCAACTACGAGATCGGCAACCCGATCTACCTGCCGGCGCTTTCGAGCGACGTCGAGCGCGTCGTGCACTTCGACGGACGCGAAGAATCGACCGCCTCGATCCTCGCGCACGAGGCCACCCACACGCTCGTCCAACACGCGATCGGATTGCTCGCGGTGTGGCGCCTTCCGTGGTGGAAGAAAGAGGGGTACGCGGAATACGTTGGCAGCGGGCGCCTGCGCGCTCACCGGGAGAACTCGGGAAAGTCCGGTGTCGATTCGTCGCCAGTTCCCGGAGCCTACGATCGCGCGCGTCGCTTCTGGCAACACCTGATCGAGGTGCGCGGAATGACCTTTCGCGAGATCATCGACGCGCAAATCGACGAAGCCACGTTGGAAGCGGAGGTCGCCGATCACGAACGGTGAGAAGCGGCCGCCGGGCCTTCCTCGAGCCCGAGACAATGAATCGTTGCGGCGACGAATTGCCGTTCCTCGCTGCAGCAGCCCGAAGTGACGAACGTCTCGGCGTAAAGCTCTTCGGTCGTGCGGCGAGCCATCAGCGCCGGTAGGTCGTCGTGCTCCGCCGCTCGATCACGACGACGTCGACGACGCGCTCGGCCCGGTACACGTCGAAGAGGATGCGCCACGATCCGACCCGGCGGCGGAAGGCGTGCGAGTGGCCCTTGAGGGGAAGCACGTCGCCCACGAACGGGTCAATGGCCATTTCGTCGAGCACGGCGAGCAGTCGTTCGCGTTCGTCTCGCGGCGCTCGTTCGACGTTTTTGACCGCCGGCTTGCTTACGCGGACCTGCCAAGTGGGCGCTGAGTTCATCGAGAGTGTAGAAATCTCCTCGGCGGATGGCGGCTCGACCACGCTCGATCGCCCGGCGCTCCGCCAGCGTGGGCGTGTAGTACCGAGTGGGGGAGTGGAAGTAAACCCGAAGTGCCTCGCGAATGAGTTCGGATCGCGTTCGGTTCTCGGACTTCATTGCGCGCTCGACCTCCCGCATCATCTCGGGCGGCAGGGAGATGCTCATCACTTCGCGTCGACGCATGGCAGCATCCTTGGGTATCTGGGATTGTGGTCGCAAATGGTAATACCCAAGATTACCGGAACCCTGTCACTGGGTCGAGGAAAAAAGCACGCCTTTCGTGAGCGCGCGGATGAGTTCATGAGGCTCGAGCGACGGGAGTCGCTGGCTCATGCCGCCGGAATCGCGACCGTGATCTTCTCTTTGACGGGCTCGGTGTCGTGGGGGATCGGCTCACGGTGTTTCACGAGGCTCTCCAAGTAGCCGAGGATGGCCTCTGCTGCCATCGCGCGCGCTTCGTCGAGTGTCTCGCCTTGCGTGACGCATCCCGGCAGCGCCGGACACGTGGCGATGAAGCCCCCCTCTTCGGCGGGCTCGAATAGCACGGTGAACTCGTATTTCTTGTTCTTCATGGCTTCTTGCGAGCAGCTACACACCCTGCGGCGCGCCATTGCCCGGAACGAAACGCAGTTCGATCGTCGAGCCGAACGCCTCGGCGATCCGGCGAAGCATCGACAAGGAATGACCGCGGTAGTCGGCGTCCTCGAGTCGGGAGATGACGGACGCGGTGGTCCCGACGCGGCGCGCGAGCTCGCGCTGCGTGAGCCGGGAAGCGGTGCGCAAGTCGTAAATCTGCTGCGCGATCGCAACGTTCAACTCCTCGTGCGCGAGGGCGGCGCGCCGCTTCGGGCTGTTGCCGATGTAGCGCTTCACGAGGTGACGGATCGCGGGCGAGTCTTTCTTGGGTGACGGCTTTCTGTTCATTTTCTTTGCCTCGCTCAAGAAGTCGGACGAAAGGTGTGGAGCAACGGGTTGCGCTCGAAGGCTCGGCGTCGGGCGAGCGCCCGGTCAATCTCGACCGGCGGCACCCGGTCTTTCTTGCCACTGAAGCCGTGCGAAACGACCGCTCGTCCGCGGCCGGCGAAGAAGTAGAGCATTCGGTGCTGCACCGTACCGATGCGCAGGCGCAACTCGTAGATACCATCACGCAGGTAATCGGCGAGCGGGCGGCGCAGTTCGAAGCCGATCGCTTGGAGCCGACGTAGTCGAGCAATCGATTTCTCGTGCGCCGGCGGCGGCAGTTCATCCAGCCACGTGAGTAACGGCACCGTTCCGTCGTCCTCCTTGTAGAACTCGACCTGTGTTTCTCCCATGTTCTCCCCGTAAGTATTTCGCAACTTTGCGAAATTGTCAAGGGACGCGGGACTCGGCATTTCCGTTCGCGTGACTTTCCCTCCCGAGTAGCACACCGATACGCCCCGCCTGTCCCTGGGGCACGTCGACCGAGCAATCGCGAATGGAGGGACTCCGCATGCGTTGTCGCGGGAAGCTCGCCGAGCTTTGCCGCGAGCGATTGCCTCCGCTCGGTGCCGGCCGATCCCGCGGCGCCCACGTCATTCGCCGTCGACCTGCCGATCGGCAGGTGGACGGTGGCGGTATCCTCTTCGATGCGAACGCGTCGACGACCGGTTCGTGCAAGGTGAGCCTCACCAATTCGGTCACGGTCGTCGCGCGCGGACGCGCGGCGGCGAGGTCTCGCGGGCGGTGGCGAATGCTCGGCCGCGGCGCGCTTCACGAAACCTCCATCGTTTTGGTTTGGCGGTTTTGCCCCGAAACGCGGCGGCGCGCGGCTTCTGCGGCCAGCCGCGGCTGGAAACGGCGAGGGCGTTCGGGTAGAAGAGCGATCGAGACGAATCGCGGTCGGTGTCCCGGAGATTCGCCTCGGAATCGGGAACTCACGCCGGCTGGCTGCGAGCGATCGTCGATCTCCTGGCTGAGTCGTCGAGCGCGCTGTCCCTGGCCGGTCGTCGTGAGCGAACCCACAACAGGGAGGTTCTGGCAATGCGAAATCGAGTGTTCGGTCTTGTCGTTGCGGCAGCTCTCGTTCCCGCGGCGCTGGCGTCCGCGCAGGTGACGACGTTCATCGCGAACATGGATCAGGCGCAGGAGACGCCTACGCCCACACCGACCGGCGCGACCGGGACGGGCACGTTCATGTATGACGCGTCGACGCGCCAAATCACCTATTCCGTGACCGTCACCGGAGTCGGTAGCGCGGTCAACGCCGGCCACATCCACGCCGGCACGTGGGGAGTCGCAGGGGCTGTCAACTTTCCGCTGACGCAGACCGGACCAACCACGTTCTCAGGCGTGACACCGGCACTGACGGCCCCACCGACTCCGAACGATCAGGTAACAAAGCTGTTCAACGAGGGCTTCTACTGCAACGTCCACACGATGCTCAACAGCGGCGGCGAGCTTCGCGGGCAGATCATCCTGCAGTCGGTCCTCGACGCTCGAAAAGGCAACGTGAACACGGGCCCCGGCGGCGTGAACCCGTCGGTCGACGTGCTCACGGTCGGCGGCTCGATCGGCCATCCGATCTATCGCGAGCTGACCCGCGCGGCCGGCGCCACGACGATCGCGATCTCGACTCCGCCCGCCGGCGGCAACCGCCTCTACGGCGGATGGATCTTCACGGGACGGTCGACGGGCGCGACGCTCCACAACGCGTTGATCGCGGACGGCCTCGGCGGGAGCGAGTCGCTCGGCACCGCCGTCTTCTGCTTGCCCTCGGAAAACCAGCTCATGCCGGGCTTGTGCCCGTGCCCAGCAGTTCCGTTCGCGGCGGGCTTCACGTCGAAGGCGCTCGGCGCGGGCGGCGCCGCGGGAGTGTGCCTCCACGCGCAGCCGGCCGATCCGCGCACGCCCGTGTCTCTGAACGTGAACTTCCCGGCGCACAACACCTACACGGTCGCCTTCCTGATCTTCGATCCGAATGCGTCGACGACCGGCAACCGAAAGGTCAGCCTGACCAATACCGTGACGGTGGTCGTGCCGTAACGGCGTTCCGCGCCTGGAATCCTCCGCCCAGTTCGGGTAGAACCGGTGCTCACCACGTTCTACCCGACTGGGCGGGTAGCCGTGCATTCGGGGATAGCTGGCAGCCACGATCTCGCGCCGATCTCGTCGTCTGCGCGCGGCCCGGTCGCGTCGACCACGATCTCCGACGGAGGATTCCAATGCGCGTTCGCTTCGTCGCTCTCGCGTCCGCCGGAGTCCTCGCGCTGGCGCCGCTCGCGCCGGCGCAAACCGTGACGTTCGTGGCGTCGCTCGATCCATCACAAGTCACACCCGCGCCCGCGCCGACCGGCGCCACGGGGACGGGCACGTTCACGTTCAACGCGATGACGATGCGCCTCGCCTACAACATCAACGTCACCGGAACGACGACGTCGGTGACGGACGGTCAGATTGGAACGGGCACGTGGGGCGTCTCCGGCGCCAGCACCTTTCCGCTCATCCAGACCGGCACGATGACGTTCGCGGGCACGACTCGCGCGCTCACGTCCGGCGAGGTCACGACGCTCGTCAACGAAGGGTTCTACTGCAACGTCCTCACGACGCTGAACCCGAACGGCGAGCTTCGCGGGCAGATCGCCCGGCAGTCGGTCCTCAACGCGCGCAAGGGAAACGTGAACACGCTGGGCGGCGCACCGCCGGTCGACGTGCTCACCGTCGCCGGGAGCATCGGACATCCGATCTATCGCGAGCTGGTGCGCGTGCACGGCGTCAGCACCGTGGCGATCGCCACGCCTCCGGCGCGCGGCAATCGCGTGTACGCGGGCTGGGTCCTGACCGGCCGCTCCATCGCATCGACGCTCACGCCCTGCATGATCACGAACGGCGCGGGCGGCTCCGAATCGATCGGCACCGCGACGATGTGCCTGCCGGTGAACAACACGGTGACGCCCGGCATCTGCGGGTGTCCGAACTTCCCCGGCTTCACGGCGAAGGATCTTTCGATTCCTGCGGCCGCGTCGGTCTGCTTGCATCCGGCGCCAGCCGATCCGCGCACGCCCGTTTCGCTGAACGTGAACTTCCCCGTCGGCACGTGGACCGTGCAAGCGATCCTCTTCGATCCGAACGCGCCGACGACCGGGCCGCGCAAGGTGAGCCTCACGAACGCCGTGACGGTCGTCGCGCAGTAGTCGCGCCGCGACCGCGGGCGGTGACACGCACCCAAGAGCGATGGCAGGATGCGCCCCCGCTCGGCGTCGCGAGCGCAGGCCGACGCGCGCGGCGACACCCACCCCATCGCGATGACGCGATGCCGTTCCGAGCGCAGGAGGAGTTCCGAGTGCGTTCACGAATCGTTTGGATCGTCCTCTCTGTGGCGGCTCTGGCGGCGCGCGCCGCGGGCGGGCCGAACGACGCTCGCGTGGCCGCGCTCACGAAGCAGGACAGCGCAGCACGGGAGAAGTGCGCCGACGATCTCGTGAGGCTCGCGCGCGGGCTCGCGGAGCAAAAGGCGTTCGAAGAGGCTCGCGACGAGCTGCGCCGTGCGATGGCGATCGCGCCCGCGGACGCCGGCTGTCGAAAGGAGTTCGCGAAGCTCGCGTCGGCCGCGGGCAAGACGCCGGACGCGGCGCGCGAGAAGTCGACCGCGATGCGCGAGCCGGTGCATGCGCATTGCGCGGCCGTGCTCGCCGACGTGCTGAAGGCGTGGGACGGCGCGGATCGTCCCGACGAGTTCGCGCGGCTCGCGACGTCCGTGAAGGCGGAGCTGTCCGGCGACGCGGCGCTCGCGGGCTTCGAACTCGAATGGTCCGAGGACTTCGGACTGTGGCTTCGAAAAAAGGACGCCGCGCGGCTCGCGACCGGCGCGGAGTTCATCGACGGCGCGTGGGTCGAAGCGGCGGACGTCGCGAAGCAGGACGCGGCGCACGCGGACTGGAAGAAGCCGTGGGTCCTTTCGGACGGCGTGCACGAGGTGCGCACGACGATGTCGCGCCTCACGGCGAAGCGCGTCCTCGAGCACGTGTCGGAGTTCCGGCGCGTCGTGCTCGACGAGTTCACGGGCGAGTGGGACTTGAAGGCGCCACGCGGCGTGCTGCCGGTCATCGTCACGGCGACGCAATCGGAGTTCGCGGCGAAGATCCGCGAGATCCCGGCCCAGAACAACATTCCGAACGCGGCGGCCGTTTACCTCCGCGGATCGACCGCGCTGAACCCGTGCTTCGCGACGTTCGAGCCGAAGGACACCGACGGCAGCACGAAGAAGGTGGGTTGGCCCGGGCTCTTGTTCACGCTGCGGCACGAGATCGCGCACCAGATCCTCTTCGAATACTCGAAGCAGGCGTCGGGCGGCATGGGCTCGATCGGCTGGTGCAGCGAAGGCCTCGCGAACCTGCTCGCCTGCTTCGAGCCGGTGAAAGGTCATTGGCGGCTCCGGCGCCGCGCCGAGATTCCGTTCGCGACCGGCTACATCCCCGGCGCGTTCGCGTGGGTGCAATCGAACTTCGCCGAGGTCGCGCCGCTGTCGAAGCTCCTCGTCGACATCGGTGACCCGACGACCGCGACGGCGTACTTCGTCGACACGGTGCTCGTCGATTTCCTCCTCGAAGGCGACGGCCGCCGCCATCGCGCGTCGATGATCAAGCTCGCGCAGCTCGTGCACCAAGGTCGCTGCGACGCGACGACGTTCGGCAAAGTCTTCGGCAAGGTCGACTTTCCCAAGCTGCAGTCGGAGTGGCAGGCGTTCGTGCGTTCGATCGAGATCGAGAAGTAGGTGCGCGTCAGGGGAGCTGAATCAAGACCGGCGTCGCGGAGCCTGCGGCAACCACGGCCTTCACGAAGATCTTGTGCCACGGCCCGCCGGCCGGATTGTCTTCGCGCCGCTTCAGGATCCGCGCCACGACCCAGTACACACCCGGCGCCAGGTAGTCGATTCCAACGTCCGGACCCTTTCTCGGCTCGTCATTCGGCACGAAGATCGAGAGCGGGCTCATCAAGGGAGACGAGTTGAAATCCTCCGGCACCGTTTCCACCTCGAGAGACCCTTCATAGGGCTTGCCGTCTCGCTCGATGGCGTGACACTCGACGGACCCCGATCCCGTGAGATCGACGACGACTCGCGTGCTTGGATCCTTGACCACGAAGTTCACGGGCGGCGTGCTGTTCACGCGGCCGCGCGTGCGGAAAGCGATGTTGTAGCCTCCGTACGGCAGCGCGCGAATCGCCTTCGATCCATGGTCGGTCGCCATCAGCGGGATGGCGGCCTGGAAGCCGCTCTCGTTCCAGACTCCGAGAAACCCCAAGCGCTCGTCGCGTCGTGCGACTCGGGTCGATTTCACGCCGGTGACTTCGACGTCGACGGTTCCGAAGTCCGCCGAAAGGGGAGTCAGTGCGACGTCCGTCGAGTCGATCCGTGAAACCGCCCGCGGTGCAAACACCGAGGATTGCTGGCGCTCGTAACCGGGGACGGTGATCGTCAGCGGAATCGGCCCGATCGACGGCTCCGTGCTCTTGCAGGCAAAGAACAGATCGAACGTGTGAGCGTCCGGAAATCCCGCGAGGATCACGTGCGGCCAGTCTTTCCACAGCGACTTGCAACCTTGCGGAGGATCCATGACCCACGCCATCCCCCCGGCGTCGGCCACTTCGGGACTCACTCGAAGATCCCCGGTCACCGCGTCGCGAAGGACGACGGAAATTCCGTACAGTCCGACGACCGGAACGTGCACGTCGAAAGGGCCTGGTTTGCTCTGCACGAGAGGAGTCGCACTCGTGTAGCCCTTTCCCGCGGCGACGAGGAAGTATTCCGTCCCGCAGTCCAAGCCGTCGATCACGAAGCGCCCGGCTTCATCGGTGCTCGTCCCTGGGACCGGAACGGCCGAGTTTCCGGCGAGCGCGGCGCGAAGTTCGTCGCCTGTGGGGGTCTTGTGATGCACGGGCCACGCGGCAACCCGGACGCCGGCGTCCACCGGCTCGGTCGCGGACACCTCGACGACTCCAGTGATCTGAGTCCCACGATGCAAGGTGATCTGAATCGCGGCTTGCGGCGGGTCGTCCAGAGGAGTCGAACTCGTGACGAATCCCGGTGCCGATGCGATCAGAGCGAGGGCGCGCTCGCTCGGCAGCACGGGCGCCGCCTCGCCGCGCGCATCCGTTCGAGCCAAGAGCGACGGGACGTCGTTCTCACGCGAGGCGTAGATCGAAGCGCCGGGGATCGGCGCTCCAAAGTCGTCCGATACGTGAAGGGTCGTCGTGGTCGCCGGCGGGTGGGCGGCGATGGCGTCCGCGGCGACCGACGCATCGATCAGGGTTGCTTCGGACTTCTCCTCTCGAACGAAGTCGCGGATGGATGAGCGGGTGAGAGAGGTCGAAGTCGACGGCATGGAGCCGGACGAATGCAACGGCGCATCCGTGGCAGATGGGTGCGTGCCGACGAACAGCGCAACGGCAAGTGCGATCAGGCATGCCGCAACCCACAAGCGGAACTCAATGCGTGAGCGAGCCACCGAGTCTCTCCTGCTCCATGAGCCTGTCGATCACCCGGCTCCGACACGGCCGTCCAAGCCGCGCGTGAAGCGCTCGCGAAGCCGACGCCTACGCGAGCGACTTCTCGAGCGGCTCCCAGTAGTTGGTTTTCCACCCGTCGGCGAGATGCTCCGCTTGGCCGACGGGGAATCCGACGTGGTCGAAGACGAGCTTCGTGCCGGAGTCTTGGTCTTTCAGCTCGAACCTCGCGATCGAGTAGAGGCCCGGGTCCCACGAGCCGGTGCGCCACGCCTGGACGATGCGCTCGTTCGGCACCAGCTCGACGTGTCGTCCCGAGATGTAGCCGCCGAAGAGCGAGAACGCGCCGCCGACTTCTCGCGCGATCTCGGTCGGCTTCGAGCCGAGCTTCATCCCCGACTTCGCGGCGGCGCTGAGCTTCACGACCTTGTCGAATTGCGCCGTGTCCGTGAGCGCTTCGTAGATTCGCTTCCGGTTCGCCTTGAAGACGACCTCGTGATGGATGGCCTCGGCGGTGTGGGAGATCTCGTCGCCCGAGACGAGCGCCGCGAGCGCCGGAGTCGCCGTCGATCCGAAGACCGTTCCAGCGACGCCGAGCCCCGAGAAGATCGAAGCCAGGCGCACGGCGAATTCTCTGCGGTTCGACGAGCTGAAAGTCATGGACCTCTCCTCGAGTCGTTGTCGTGTCGCGTATCGAAGGGACGGCCGATCACGGTAGAGCAGTGCTTCGGCGTTGGCAATGCTGACCCTCAGGCAGGATCGTTCCCGAGCGGTACGACGGCACCGGCCGGCGACGCGGGATTGGAATTCCCAGCGAACTTGCAGTACAAGTTCCCCCAACACCTCTCCAGCCACACGCCCGCATTGCCGTCCGATTCCCTGGACGCTCTGCGCGCGGCCCGTCTTCGGCACCTAGGAGGAACGACATGCGCACTGCCGTCGTGACGATCCTGGTTCTGTTGGCGACAGCGGGCCGTCTTGCCGCATCGTCCACCGTGACGCACCCGATCCTGTTCGTGACGCAAGCGCCATTCGGGAGCGACTTCACGACGGTGAACTCGACGTTCGGGAATCACCAGGGCAACACGGGCGCCGGGCCGCGCGGCGGTGATCTGTGGATCCGCTATCCCGACGGCACGCTTCGCAATCTCACGCTCGCCGCGGGCTACGGCGTCACCGCGGGACACGAGATCTCGGTGCGCGAGCCGAGCGTCCATTGGTCGGGAACGAAGGCGCTCTTCTCGATGGTGATCGGCGGCACGACGCAGAACGACTACACGCCGGTCTACTGGCAGATCTACGAGATCACCGGGTTCGGCCAAGGCGAGACCGTGCAGATCACGCACCTCTCGCAGCCCGCGAACACCAACAACGTCTCGCCGATCTACGGCACCGACGATCGCATCGTCTTCACGTCGGATCGGCCGCGCACCGGCGATCGCACGCTCTACCCGCAGCTCGACGAGTACGAGTCCGCGCCCACGAACACCGGCATCTGGTCGATGAACGCCGATGGCTCGGACTTGAAACTCCTCGACCACGCGGTGTCGGGCGACTTCACGCCGATCGTCGCTTCGGACGGCCGCCTGATCTTCACGCGCTGGGATCATCTGCAGCGCGATCAGCAGAACGACGAAGGGCGGCTCGGCTACGGAGCGTTCAACTTTCCGTCCGAGTCGAGCGCGCAGCAGCTCCCGCAGTCCGAGATCTTCCCCGGGCTGCGCACGGTGCCCGCGGGAAGCTACGTCCACGGCCACACGTTCAACCAGTTCTTTCCGTGGCAGATGAACGAGGACGGCAGCGGGCTCGAGACGGTGAATCACGTCGGGCGACACGAGCTGGCGGGCTACTTCGATTCGTCGCACGACGGCTTGCCCGAGTTCCTCAACACGACAGGCCGACCGTACTCGGACAGCTTCCTCCAGATGAAAGAGGATCCGACGCGGCCGGGCTACTACTTCGCGACGCGCGCGCCCGAGTTCGGCACGCACGCCTGCGGCCAGATCATCGGGCTCAACGCGCCCGAGAGCCTGAACGCGGACGACATGCAGCTCGAGTACCTCACCGCCGACGAGACGAGCCGCTTCTACGATCCGAACCAGACGCCGCCGCCGAATCATCCCGGCCACTTCCGCAATCCGACTCCGCTCACCGACGGGACGATGATCGCGGTGCACACGGCGTCGCCGTTCTTCGATCGCGCGATCTCGGGCCCGCTCTCGTCGCGCTACGACTTCAAGCTCGTCTGCATGCAGCGCTCGGGCTCGACGTGGACGAACACGGGGCGGCTCATCCCCGGCGGCATCTCGAAGACGATCGCGTACTGGGACAACTACGGCTATCAGCCGATCAACTACTCGGGGCCGATGTGGGAGCTGGATCCCGTCGAGGTCGTCGCGCGCACGCGACCGGCGCGACATGCAAATCCGCTGCCCGCGATCGAGCGCCAGATCCTCGAAGAGGAGCTGGGCGGACCGGCGGGCGTCGATCGGCTGCGCGCGTTCCTCGAATCGCGCGGGCTCGCGCTGATCGTGAGCCGCAACGTCACGCGCCGCGCCGATCGACAACAAGATTTCAACTTGAAGATCACGGGAAGCTCGACTCAGACCGCGCTGCCGGGCGCGACGCCGATCGAGGTCGAATACATGCAGTTCGTGCAGGGTGATCTCGTGCGCGGGTACTCGTCGTTCCACGGCGGGCGGCGGCCGATCGCGCAGATCATGCACGACGGTCTCGACCCGGATCTCGGCCCGACGTCGCCGGCGGGCAGCGTGCGGCTCGGCGACGACGGCAGCATGGCCGCGTTCGTGCCCGCGCGCCGCGCGCTCAGTTGGCAGATGACGCAAGACGACGGCACGCCGGTCGTGCGCGAGCGCTACTGGCTGACGTTCGCGCCGGGCGAGATGCGCACGTGCGGCAACTGCCACGGCATCAATCGCACGGACACGGTGCTGCACCAGCCGCCGCCGACGAACCCGCCGCAGGCGCTGCGCGACCTCGCGCGCTGGTGGCGCGACACGCAGATGCAGTCGAACTTCGTGGCGTCGCTCGATGGCTCGCAGGTCGAGCCTTCGCCGACGGCGAGCGCGGCGACAGGCAACGCGACGTTCACATTGCGGGCCGACTCGACGCTGGCGTACTCGCTCACGACGGCCGGGCTGACGGGGACGTCGGCGACGTTGCGCCTCGGCGGGTGGGGGAGTGACGGCGTCGCGATCGCCACGCTCGCGGGCGGGACGAGCGCATGGTCGGGCACGACCGCGGCGCTCACCCCGTCGCAGGTCGACGCGATTCGTGCGAACGGCGTCTACGTCGACGTGCGAACCGCGGCGAATCCGAACGGCGAGATCCGCGGGCAGGTCGTCGATCCGGCGGTGCTCGCCGCGCGGCGCGGCAATGTCGGCACCGCCGGCGGCGCGCCCGCCGTCGACGTTCTACGAATCGGCGGCAGCGTCGGACATCCGGCGTATCGCTCGCTCGTTCGCGCTGCGGGACCCGTGACGTTCGACCTCTCGCGCGCACCTGGCGCGAACGGCGTCTACGCGCTCTGGGTCATCGACGGCGAATCGACCGCGGCGACGCTCACGCCGGCCGTCGTGCCTTACGGCGGCGGCAACGTCGAGAGCCTCGGCATGGCGGTCGTTTGTCTACCGGGCAACAACGCGGTGACGCCGAACGAGTGCGCGTGCGGGGGCACGTTTCCGTCGGGCTTCACCTCGCGGCCGATCTTCGGGCCTGCCGGCGCCGCGAGAACGTGCCTGCACGTGGCACCGCCCGACGCGCTCGCGCCGACGTCGCTCGTCGTGAATCTTCCGCCCGGCACGTGGACGATCGTCGGCGAGGTCTTCGATCCGAACGCGCCCACGACGGGCCCGCGCAAGGTCTCGCTCACGAACGCGGTGACGGTGATCGCGCGATAGATCGAAGCTCGCGAGACGTCACGCCGCATCGACCGCCGCGGCGACTCGGTGTAGACTCGCGCGCCCGTGGAACTGCTCGTGATCGCGATCGTCCTCGGTGTCGTCGAAGGGCTCACCGAGTTCCTGCCGATTTCGTCGACGGGACACCTGATCATCGTCGACCGCCTGTTCGGCCGTTCGGGCGGAAAGGCGGACGCGTTCGAGATCTTCATCCAGCTCGGCGCCGTGCTCGCAGTCGTTTGGGAGTTTCGCGGCACCCTGATGGTGACGGCGCGCGGACTGCGCAGCGATGCGAGTGCGCGGCGCTTCGTCACGTCCCTCGCGGTGGCCTTTGCGCCGGCCGCGATCGTGGGCTTTCTCATCCACGGCTGGATCGAGCAGACGCTCTTCTCGCCGCGCGCCGTCGCGCTGGCGCTGGTCGTCGGCGGCATCGCGATCCTCTTCGTCGAAGGACGAGTTCGAAGCGGGGCGCGCTTCGTGTACGAGGATGCGCGCGCGATTCCCGTGCAGATCGCGCTCGTCATCGGGCTGGCGCAAGTGCTCGCGCTCTTCCCCGGAGTGTCTCGCTCGGCGGCGACCATCCTCTGCGGCTTGCTGGTCGGACTGTCTCGCTCGGCCGCGACGGAGTTCTCGTTCTATCTCGCCATTCCCACGCTCGGCGCAGCGACGGTCTTCAGCCTCCTCAAGGTGTGGAAGACTCTGTTGCCGTCGGACTTCCTCGGGTTCGGCGTCGGGCTCGCCGTTTCGTTCGTCGTCGCGCTGGTCGTCATCCGCTTCTTCTTGTCGTGGGTTCGCACGCACGATTTGCGGCCGTTCGCGTGGTACCGCATGGTCCTCGGCGTCGTCGTGCTGTTGATCTTCTTCCGCTGAGGCGACCCGCCGCTTTCACTTCGCAATGTCATCGGCGCTGAACTCGAAAATCCATATAGTTTGATTTGACTAAACAATATTAATGGGGCATCCTGTGGCCATGCCCACGCGAGACGCCCGCGCCTTGATGGACCACTACCCGAAGATCTTCTTCGCCTGTCACACGCGGCACGTGTTCGACAAGGCGACGCAAACCGACCTGACGAGCCACCAGGCGAGCATCCTCGACCACCTCGACGAGAGCGATTCGATTCCAATGGGTCGGCTCGCGATGCACATGGGCGTCACGCCGGCCACGATGTCGATCCACGTGAAGCGGCTCGAGGAGAAGGGCCTCGTCACTCGATCCGCGGATCCCGTGGACAGCCGCGTCACGCAGCTTCGGGTGACCTCGCGCGGCGCTTCGGTGCGCGACAAGAAGTCGGTTCTCGAGGAAGCGCGCGTCGAGCGACTCCTCGCGAACCTATCGCGCGATCAGCGGCGCGCGGCGCTCGCAGGCCTGGCGCTCCTCGCGGGCGCGGCGGAACGCATGATGCACGAAACCTCGCGCAGCCGATCGTGGGCTTCGCGCGGGAGAGGACTCGGCAGTGCCGGGTGAACGAATCGAAGAGTTGGAGGAGAAACGACCATGCTGAAGTGGATCCTGATCGTCGTCGCCGTCATCGTTGCCATTCCGATCCTCATGGCGGTCATCGGCCTCTTCCTTCCGAAGGGCCACGTCGCCACGAGTCGCGCACGGTTCGCGCAGAAGCCCGAGGCGCTGTGGGCGGCGCTCTCCGAGTTCTCGCAGTGGCCGCAGTGGAACCCGGCCGTGCAGTCGATCGAGCGCGCGCCCGATCGCGAGGGAAAGCCGGTCTGGGTCTCGCGGGGCAAGTGGGGCGTGATGCCGGCGATCGTCGAAGCGCTCGAGCCGCCGCGGAAGATGGTGACGCGCATCCCGGAAGACGCGAACCTCGGCTTCTCCGGGAGCTGGACCTACGAGATCGCGCCCGGCGAGAACGGATCGACGTCGACCGTCAGCATCACCGAGCGCGGCGAGGTGGCAAATCCGATCTTTCGGTTCATGAGCCGCTTCTTCTTCGACGCGCACGCGACGTCGCGCGCGTTCCTGGAAGCACTCGGCAGCCGCTTCGGCGAATCGGTGAAGCCCGAGCGCGCGTAGCGCGAGCGCGACAGCGAACGCGCCGCTCGCCGTTTCGGGGAGTCGAATCCTCGCCCCCGCAAGCCCGCGATTGGCGTGGGAAGTCGCCTGATTTTTTTTGCGTCAGAGCAAAAAAATCGCGTCGTTTTTTGCCTACGCCGTGACTTCGTCGAGGACGGCGTGCGCGGCCTGCCCGCGCACGTTTTCTTCTCCGGCTTGGTGTGATTCCCGGCAACGTCACGGTTGCCGGCTGGTGCCTCTCAGGTATTGGTTGAGGAAGCGCAGCGTCGTCTCCGCCGCGGTGATGCGGTTCGCGCGCTTCTGGAAGCCGTGGCCTTCGTCGGCGAAGACGACGTACTCGACGGGCACGCCGTTCTTCTTCGCACCTGCGACCAGCTCGTCACTTTCCGCTTGGAGAACGCGCGGATCGTTCGCGCCCTGGAAGACGAGGAGCGGCTTCTTGATCTGATCCGCGTGGAAGAGCGGCGAGATGCGACGCAGGCGCGCCTCGTCGGTCGCGGGGTCGCCAAGCTCGGCGAACAGGTATTCGCGGAAGTCGGCCCAGTACGCCGGGGTGCTCTGCAGCGTGCGAATCCAGTTCGTGACGCCGAAGAGATCGACGCCCACGTCGAACGCGTTCGGCTGAAGTGTCAGCGCCGCCGCGACCATGAAGCCGCCGTAGCTGCCGCCGAGGATGCCGATCTTCGAGCCGTCGATCCAATCGAGGCTCGCGAGGTAGCGCCGTCCGTAGATGCAATCCTGGAGATCGTCCTCGCCGTGACGTCGATCGTCGAGGTGGAAGAACGTCTTGCCGTAGCCCGACGATCCGCGATTGTTGATCGCGAGCACCGCATAGCCGTTGTTGAGAAGGTGCTGGATGTCGGGGCTGTAGCCGTGCGTCGACTGCCCGCCGGGCCCGCCGTGCACCCAAACGAGCGCGGGGACTCGCGCGGAGGGCGACGCGGTCCACGGTCGATAGAGGATCGCGGGGATCTCGAGGCGATCGAAGCTGGGGAAGCGGACGACTTTCCCGGCCGCCAGCTCGTCCGCACGAATCGTGGGGTTCAGCGTGTTCGTGATCTGCTGGTGTGCGCCGCTCTTGAGATCGATGACGTGGAGGTTCGACGGCGACGCGTCGCCATCGACGTAGAACGCCACGCGCGCCTCGCTGCGAGAGAAACGGACGCCCGCGATGTCCGCGTCGGGGAGCGACGGCAGCTTCACCTCGCCATGGGTCGTCGTGTCGAGGACCGTCACGGCCGTGTGCGCATCTTCGTTGATGCCGACCGCGCGATAGCGGCCGTTCTCGGAAAACGTCACGAACTGCACGTCCCATTTCGCCTGCACGAGCGGCGCGTGATCGCCGGACGCGAGGTCGTACGTCCACGCTTGCGCAAACTCGCCGTGTCCGTCGGTCGAATAGACGAGCTTGTCGCTCGCGGGCGTGAACGTGAACGCTTGGTTTTGCACGTTGCCTTGGTGCCCGGTGACGAGCTTCGGCTTCGCGTCCGGCGTCGTCAGGTCCGCGAGAAAGACGTCGCTGTCGACGTTGTTGCGAACCTTGCCTAGTGCGAGCCAGCGACCGTCTCGACTCACGGCCGAAACCGACCATCCGCCGTCGTTCGTGAAGACGCGCTCGCGCGCGTAGCCGTCGGTCGCGTAGCGGTAGAGATCGAAGTAGCGCTCGTCGCGCTCGTTCGTCGTCACCCAGAAGCTCTTTCGATCGGCGGTCCAGTCGACGAAGTCGGCTTTGAGCTTCTCGCCCGGCGTGATGTCGGTCGACGAGCCGTCGGTATTGCGGACGTAGAGGTGGCTCAGCTCGTTGCCGCCGCGATCGGCGCTGTAGAGGATGCGATCGTCGTTCGGGAACCAAGTCACGCCGAACGTCGAGTCCGTCGTGGAGTTCGTCAGCGGAGTGGGCGCGCCGCCGGTGACGGACAAGCGATAGGCGTTGAACACGCCCGTCGCGTCGCTCGTCACGAGGAGCTGCGACTCGTCCGGCGAGAACGAGCTGCCGAAGAAGCGCGTCGTTTCGAAGTAGGCCCGCGCGTCGTGATGCGCAACCTGGCGCACATCCTGGCGAACGCCTTCGGTTTGGGTCGTCGTGCTCGAGCATCCGAGCGCGAGCAGGGCGAACGAAGCGAGCGCGACGATCGCGCACGCGAAGCGGGGTCGTGTCATCGTCATCGTGGGCCTCCTATGGAAGTCGGGCCATTTGAAACTGTGGCGACCCGCTTGTCGAGCATTGCTCCGGCTTGCGCGGTGATCATTTGGTAGTCTCTCACTCGAAGCCCAGTGGTTTGCGTCGGGGGTTCGAGATGAATCACGCCCGCGGTCGGGTCGTCGCGTCTATCCTGATCGGGACGAGCATCATCGTCGGATTCCTTTGGATCACGCACCGCGACACGACACTTCCAGTGACCTCACCGCCTCAGCGGTCCTCTTCCGTCGCGCGCTCGCCATCAGTGACGTCCACACCCGTTGCGGTCGTTCCCGTCATTCCCGCACCCGAAGCAGAGCCGCCGGTCCTTCCGGCCCCCAGCCCCGCCGACGAGGACGGCTGGCACGTCGTCGGGCGAGTCGCCGGCATCGATGGCGGACGAATTGCCAACGCGTCGGTGCGCGTTCAACTTCGAGCGTGGAACGGCGATATCAGCGAATGGCTCGGGTCCGCGCGGACGGGAAGCGACGGGCGATATGCGGTGGACGTGACGACGCTTCGCAATCGGTGCATGCAGTTTCGGTCGCTGTGCGACTTGACGATCCGCGCCGAGGCAAAAGGGTTCGTTCCCGCCGTCTCGGACCTCGCGTCGCTGCCTCCGACTGGCGCTGATCGCGCGACGATCCCCTTGGACGCGCGGCTCGAGGTGGGCGCGTGCGTGCGCGGGCGAATGGTCGACGCAAGCGGCCAAGGAGTCGCTCACGGCCTTGTCGAACTCGTGCGCGTCGGTCCGGTCGGACTCTCGGATGAGCCGCATCGCAAAGGCACCGTCGTCGGAAACGACGTGACCGAACTTGACGGAAGTTTCGCGATCGAGATCGAGCGACCCGGAACGTATCGGCTGCGAGCGCAGGCAACAGATGTCGGCCTGGGATCCTCCCACTTGATCTCTTTGCCGGTGCCGAAGGACGTCGACGTTTCGGACATCGTCCTCGGCGCGGGTGATTCCATCGAGGGGCTCGTACGGTTTGCGGACGGATCTGCGGCGGAAGGCGTGTTCGTCAAGGCGACGAGCACGATCGCCGAGCGAGCGAAGACGGAGAATCGCAACGGGTACGGTCTTGCCCGGCAGGTCGACGACGCGGGAGGGTTGGACGAAGCCTTTGTTGCGACCGACGCGCAAGGACGATTCCGGTTGAGCGGGCTCGCAACGGGGCTCTACTCGGTTCGCGTCGGCTACGACATCTTCGAGAACCACCGGACGGGAGAACGCGAACTCGCGTTCACCATCGGCGACCGATGGTGTTGGTTCCACGTCCACATTCGCGACGAATCGGGAAGGCCCCTGCCCGGCGCAAGCGTGGGATACATCCCGATCAGCCCAGACGCAGACTGCACCGAAGTGGTGGAGGCGTCGGCGGACGGGGTCGTGCAAATCGCCGTCGACCGAGAGACACGCATGCGCGTTTCAGTCAGCGGCGAGGGCTTCACGAGCGAGGGCATCATCCTCGAGGCGAAAGAAAGACGATTCGCGGAAGACGTCGACCTCGTTCTTCATCGCCAAGATGCTTTGCCCGGGCCGGTCGATGCGTGCAAGGGCCACGTTCGCCTTTCAGTCAGGGGCGAGCACGGCGAGCGCGTGAGCGACGTGCACGGCACCGCGCGCGAGACGACGAGTGGACGGCATGTTTCCTTCGCGCTGCATCCAGAAGACGAAGGGCTCCTCCCGCCGCTCGAGTGCGGCGTGTGGCAAATCTGGGGCGAGGCCGGATCCACGCCGAGCGAAATGTTCTTTCCCATCGATTGGGGATCGGCCACGGTCGACAGCGATGGCGAAACGTCCCTGTCGCAGGTCGCGGCGACGGGCGGACGAGTCCGACTGATCGTCACGATCCCTCCGGAGTCACGAGAGCGCGAGCTGATCGTCACGCGCCTGAGACCCGAACTGGCGGATCGAAACTCGTGGGCCGGAACCTTCGAGCGGTTCTGGGACGCGGAGCGCGGCGCCTGGCAGCCGATCTCGCGACTGCAATCGGGAGTCCCGTGCGTGCTCGACCTCGTGTTGAAGTCCGGGACCTACGATCTCGCGTTCGCAGCCGACAGATTCCGAGAAGTCGAAGTTCCTTTCGGGATCGACGCCGGGCGAAC
This sequence comes from Planctomycetota bacterium, assembly GCA_016178505.1. GTDB lineage: Bacteria > Planctomycetota > JACOTG01 > JACOTG01 > JACOTG01 > JACOTG01. The sequence continues at coordinate 12,857 of JACOTG010000009.1, read as the reverse complement.
GACGGACGTGGCGATTCTCCTCCAGCCCGAATGATCAGCGCTTCCCGTCAGGATCACCTCTGCCCGCCAGGATCACCGCTGCCCGTTAGGATCACCGCTGGAAGATCGGCAAGTACTGCTTCGGGATCTGCAAGATGAGGCACGCCACCGCGGTCGAGAACACGGGGCCGGGGCCGACCGAGTTCGCCCAGCTTCCGTCGTCGCGCTGGCGGCGAAGGAGATCGGCCCGCACGCGGTCGTAGTAGCGCTCCCATCGCTTGCCGCCGATCTGGAAGAACGCCTGAGCCGCGTAGTAGTTGCCGTACCAGAAATAGAAGTGGTCGGGGTAGTAGCGCGTCACCTCGTCGTAGCTCCTCTCGACGTACTCGATCGCGGACTCGACCGCGGGGAAGTCGTACACGCCAGCGAACGACAGCGCGGTGACGGCGGCTGCGTTGACCGTGAACGACGTCTTCGTCTTCGCCGCGCGGCCTTCGATCTTGTAGAAGAACGCGCCCTCGTTTCGGTAGCCGCGCGGAATGCGGCTGCGCTCGACGTACGCGATCGCGCGATCGATCGTCGTCTTCGGCACGCGGATGCCGACGTTGCGCGCGGCGCGCAGCGCTTGCAGCTGCGAGACGGTGACCGAGAGATCGGCCTCGACGGCGAACGGGTTGTAACGCCAACCGCCCTGCGTGTTCTGCGACTTCACGATCAGCTCGACCGCCATCTCCAGCTTCTCGCGCAGGTTCGTGCGGCGTTCCATGCCGAAGACCTCGGCGAGGAAGAGCGTGGCGAACGCGTGGCTGTACATCCGCGATTCGCTGTCGGTGATGTAGCCGTCTTCCTTGCACGAGCGAGCGAGGTAGTCGACCGTTCGCTCGACGACGTCGCCGTACCGCCCCTGCCCGGGAACGTTTCCGCCGGCGAGGAACGCCATGCCGGCGAACGCGGAGACTCCGGGATGTCCCGTGCCGTCGTCTTGCTCCTGCTCGACCGAGTGGAGGATGACGTACTCGTCTTCCTGCTTGTGGCCCTCGTCGCCGATCCAGTAGCCCTTCTCGTTCTGCTCGCGCGCGAGCCACGCGAGCCCGTGTGCGACGGCTTCGTCGGTGCGCAGTCGAAGCTCGTCGTTCTCGGTCGATCGCGGCTGCGCTTTTTCGGCGGCGAGCCGCGCGTGGACCTTGTCCGAGCCGGAGAAGATCTGCGCCGCGACCGCGCCGGCAAGCAACGTGGCGGCGAGCGCCGCGACGACTGGCAGGGCACGCATGGCGCGCGATCGTACCACAACCGTCGGGGGGCTAGATTTCGTCGCTGAGGCCTTCGGTCTCGCGTTCGTCGGCGCCGAACGGTATCGTGCGCCGCCAGCTGGTGTGGGGTGCCGTCCCGAGTCCATTCGGCGGCACAGCGGAGAGGTTTGCGGTCCTCGCGTGAGCCGCACTCGAATCCGTCATCGATGACGTTCGACTCGTCGGTCGCGGTTCGCGCCCGGCGGGACTCCTCGTCGCCTCGTCCTTTCTTCGTCACGCGCTCATCCTCGCTCCCGAGAATTGCACGTCGAACGCGGTCGGGCGGCCGCATCGACGACACCCACTTCGATGACCATCGAACCCGAGGAGGAATCCATGCACCCGATTTGCACCGCCGTGGCTTCACTCGCCTTTTCGGCGCTGACATTCGTGGCGTCGGCCTTTGCGCAGACGCAGCTCGAAATCCACTACATCAACGTCGGCTGGGGCGGCTCGGTGCTCGTCAAAGGGCCGGACGGGACGACGGTTCTCATGGAGGCGGGCGACACGGGGAAGGGGACGAGCGCCGTGGTGCCGTACCTCCAGTCGATCGGTCTCACGCCGGCAATGGGGCTCGACTACACGATCGCCGGCCATCAGCACTGTGACCACATCGGCGGTTTGGACGAGGTGATCAACGCCGGCTACAACGTGCGCTTCGCGAACTACTACAACGGCTCGACGCACACGTCGACGTGCGTCACCGGCTGGAACACGGCGGCGGCGACGACCACTGCCGGCGCGCCGATCGCGATGCCGGTCGGCCAGCAGATCTTCCTCGGCAATGGCGCGATCCTGACCTGCATCGCGCGAAACGGCAGCATCATCGGCGGCGGCACCGTGTCGGTCTCCGACGAAAACGATCGCTCGATTGCGGTGCTCATCCAGTACGGCGGCTTCGACTATCTTTGGGCGAGCGACCTCGGCGGCGGCAGCGACACGTGCACCGGGCGCTCGACGTCTCAGACCAACGTGGAGTCGGCGGTCATCCAGGCGATCTCGCCGGGCGGCGCCGCGCCGATGATCAGCGCCGGCGGCATCGACGTCCTGCACGTCAACCACCATGGCAGCGAGAGCAGCACGAACCCCGACTGGTTCAACCTCTCGCAGCCGGCGGTGGCGGTGATGGGCGTCGGCGCAGGACAAACGTCGACGTTCCAACTTCCGCGCATCGACGTCGTCGAGCACGTACTGCTCGCGCAATCGACCGCGTGCGTCACCGCGCCCGGGACGCTCGCGCTCCAAAGCGAAGAGGGCTCGCCGTCGGGCTCGCTCACCAGCTTCGCGGGCTACTGCGTCGGCGACATCAAGATCTCGACCGACGGAGTGAACAGCTTTCTCGTCGACGCCGACGGGCACGTCACCGAAGGCGCCGTCGAGGTCGTGGCTGCTGGACTGCCACGCCTCTTTTCGCTCGACGACGTCAGCGGTCCGCCCGACACGACGCCGCCCGTGATCTCGAACGTCACGGCGACGAATATCGGCTCGACGAGCGCGACGATCACGTGGACGACGGACGAGGCGTCGGACTCGGTCGTCGAGTACGGACTCACCACGTCGTACGGCAGCACCGCGAGCAACGCGACGCGCGTGACGAGCCACTCGATCGCGCTGATGGGCCTGACGTCGAATGCCGTCTACAACTACCGCGTGAAGTCGGCGGACGCGGCCGGAAACACCGCGACGTCCGCGAACTTCTCGTTCCAAACGGGCAGCACGTCCTTCTACACGCCGGTCTCCACGACGATCCTTCAGGGCAGCTTGTCGTCAGGAACGTTCAGCAACCTCGCCACGAACAACGCGAGCTACTACGTCGTGAACTCGACCACGAGCGGCACGACGCGATTCACGGACTGGTACGCGACGTTCACGGTCTCGCAAGCGTCGGCGAGCGTCTCGGCGCTGACCGTCACGTACGACGGCAAGTTCTCACGCAGCAGCCGCACGCAGACGCTGCATCTGTTCGACTGGACGACGTCGGCGTGGGTGCAGATCAACTCGCGCACCGTCGGCACGAGCGACGTCACCACGACGCAGGCGGCGACCCTGCCGTCGCGATTCGTTTCCGCGACCGGCACGGTCCGGCTGCGCGTGCTCGGCCAGGGCGGCAGCAGCCAATCGTTCACGTGCTCGGGCGACTGGGCGCGCGTGCAGATCGACACGGCCGGCGGCAATCTCTGACGCAGTCCGCGGTGCGAGGGGCGCCCAGGGCGGTGCGCCCCTCGCTCGCCGCTGCGGTCGGGTGTGGCTTCGTGATAAACCAGACGTCCATGAAGCCTGAAGACCTCGTCGCGATCCTCCTCGAGCGCCTCGAGACCGACGACCACACCGCCCTGACCATCGAGCCCTACCTCGAGAGCGATGAGGGCGTGCCATCGCGAGACCTCGTCTGGACGACCCTCGCGCGGCTCTTCGCCGACGGGCGCATCGAGGCGTTCGATTGGGACGCGGCGGCGAGCGAGCTTCGCCGCGTCGAGCGGCTCGACGTCGCCCGCGCATCGTCGACGTGGTTCCGCCTCGTGCGCGACGAGGCTCCGCGCCCGAACCTCGCATTCGTTCGCGACCGAAGGCCGCCGGGCCGCGCCTGACTCCCTTCACCGCAGATTACGTGTAACCAACGGTCGAAATCTCCGACTGCATTCTGGGCGATTTTCGATTCCATGAGTGACTCGCCGGAGGTCATTGGTCCGTGCGCAAAAACACGTTTCGACTCGTGCCGGTGGAACGAATCGAGAGCCGGATTCTCGTGGTCCGCGGCCATCGAGTGCTCCTGGATTCCGAGCTTGCGCTCCTCTACGGAGTGACGACGAAGCGTCTCAACGAGCAGGTAAGGCGCAATCGCGGCAGATTTCCTGAGGATTTCGTATTCCGAGTGACACCGGAAGAGGAGGCGGCTTTGAGGTCGCAAAATGCGACCTCAAAGGGAAGAGGCGGCCGCCGGTATCGGCCCTACGTCTTCACCGAGCATGGGGCCCTCATGGCCGCGAGCGTGCTGAATTCGCCGACGGCGATTGCGGTCAGCATCGAAGTCGTGCGCACGTTTGTCCGGCTGCGCCACTGGATGAACGCCCGCGACGAACTGTCGCGGCGGTTGAACGAGCTGGAGCGCAAGTACTCCGCGCACGACGGGCATCTGGCTGCCTTGTTCGACGCGGTGAGGCGGCTTATCGAACCGCCCGAAGACGCTACGAAGAAAGGCCGAATCGGCTTCGCTCGAGCCGCTCGGAATGCCTGACGGCGAGCGGCTTCCCGATGTCGCACGGCCGGCCTATACTGGCCCTCGATGCGCGTTCTCTTCGTCGTCAAGCAAATCACCCTCTACGAGCCGCTCGGCATGCTCTATCTCTCGAGCACGCTGAAGCGGAAGGGCGTCGAGGTCGAGGTCGCGGTCTGCGACGAAGAAGACCCGGTCCAGAAGGCGAAAGACTTCCGGCCGGACGTGCTCGCGTACTCGACGTGGACGGGGCGCCATCCCTACTACCTCGAGCTCAACCGGCGCATCCGGCGTGAGGTCGACGCGTTCTCGGTCTTCGGCGGGCCGCACCCGACGTTCTTCCCCGACCTGATCGACGAGGAGTTCGTCGACGGCGTCTGCGTCGGCGAAGGCGAGACCGCGTTTTCGGAGCTGGTCGATCACTTCGGCAACGACCGCACGAAAGCGCGCGGCTGGGTTTTCAAGAACGGCGCGTCCGGACCCGTGCGCACCGAGACGCCGCCGCCGATCGCGGACCTCGACACGATCCCGTTCCCCGATCGCGACATCCTCTATAAGCGCAACCCGTACCTTCGCGATCGCAAGCTCAAGTACATGTTTGCGGGGCGCGGTTGCCCCTACACCTGCACGTACTGCTTCAACCACGCGTTCAACAAGATCTACAAAGGCCTCGGCAAGGTGACGCGAAAGCGATCGCTCGACAACCTCTTCGCCGAGATCGACGCGATGCGCCGCGCGTACCCGCTCGAGATGATCCTCTTCTACGACGACGTCTTCGTGATCGACAAAGGCTGGCTCGAGGAGTTCGCGCCGCGCTATCGCCGCGAGGTCGGCCTCCCGTTCATCTGCGAGGTGATGCCGAACACCGTCACCGAAGACGTCGGCCGCTGGCTCAAGGAAGCGGGCTGCATCTCGGCGTTCATGGGGATCGAGACCGCGAACGATCACTTGCTGAAAGTGATGGAGCGCCGCACGACGCGCGCGCGCATCGTCGAGGCCGCCGACATCCTCAAGAAGAACGGCATCCGCATCAACGCGCTCAACATGATCGGCCTGCCGGGCGAGACGCGCGACGACGCGTTCGAGACGATCGAGCTGAATCGTCGCTGCAACGTGGACTTCGCGTGGGTCGCGATCTTCCAGCCATACCCGGGCACGAAGCTCGCGCAGTACTGCAAGGACAACGGCTACTTCGACGGCGACGTCGACAAGATCAGCTACACGTACCACGACTCGACGGTGCTGAAGCTCGAGCACTTCACGGCGCGCGAGGTCGACAACCTCCACAAGCTCTTCGGCCTCGCGGTGGAACTCGGCATCCCGCGCTCGACGCTCGAGCGGCTGATCCGATTGCCCGCGGGCAAGCTCTACCGCTTCCTCTACACGGTCTGGTACGGCTACGCGATCAAGTCGCGGATCTCGCCGTACCGAACGAGCGCGCGCGAGTTCGCGCAAACCGTCCGCCGCTTCTTCGTGAAGGACCGCGGGTGAACGGGGCCGCCCTCCGACCGCTTTCGATCGGCGAGATTCTCGATGGTGCGTTCACGATCTACCGTCGGAACTTCGTGCTTCTGTTCGTCACCGCAGCCGTGCTCTTTGCGCCGACGTTTGCCGTGCGCTTGGTGAATTCGCAATTCGTCTATTTCGCCGTTAGCCCGCTCGAAGCTCTGGCCATCGTGGCGCTGATTTGGCAGACCTCGGAGTTGATGCTCGGGCGAAGGGCGACGTTCGGGTCCGCGCTGCGCGTCTCCCTTCAGAAACTTCCCCTCGCGATGGTTGCGAGCGCGGTCTCGTTCGCCCTCACGTTTGCCGGCTACTGCGCCTTCATCGTTCCAGGGCTCCTCATCACCGCGAGGTACTCGACGGTCATGGCCGTCGTCACGCTCGAGCCCCGATCGCTGCGATTCCTGAAACGCGCAGGGATTCTTTCGAGCGGCTTTCGGCGGAAGGCACTCGTCGTGACCCTGATCGGAGGTCTGATCTGCTGGCTTCCGCCGTCGGCGATCAACGTCGGCTCCCGGTTCTACATGACCGCCCACGCGGTGCGATTCACGGTCGGACTGCGGTGCAAGTGGATCGTGATCCAATGGCTAATGTACTCGACCGTCATTCCCTACTTGGAAGCCGTGGTGACGACGCTCTACTACGACCTTCGAACGCGGAAGGAAGGACTCGACGTCCAACTCGCCGCCGATGCCGTCCTCGACGTCGGCACGATGCCGGGTTGATCGTGCTTCGGCTCGGCGGGGACGACGACCTTTTCGTCGTGGCCGTTGCGACGGATCGTGAACTCGATCGGTGCTCGGCATCGTCTGGCGCGATGGGCCGTGCACGCCGTACCACGTGATAAGTGGATCCGCGGCCTCCGTCGTGCGCTGAACCCCGCCTCGCGACGACGAAAGCGGTAGACCGGTTCGATACACCTCCACGCACCAGCGTGCGCGCGATGTTCGCTCTTCCAGTGCAAGTGCCATCGCCAGCGGGCGTTGGCGTGACAGTTGGTGATTTCGACACGGCTCGACGTCTCAACTTCAGCCTGCGCGCCGCGCGGTGATTGACCTTGCTGGTCCCGGCGGGGAGCGTTACGATTCTGTTCCCGCCAACTGGCATGACTAAGGTGACGGACCCAACAGAGACCTGGGGATGGCGGGTTGCTTTCGCGGCCGCATGGGAGACAGCGACCGGACAGCAAGAAAGCCAGGGGAAGGATCGATGCGCGACCTCGTCTTTTTCGAGAGGGTTGCGGCGCTCGTCGTCGTGTCCCGATGCCGATCCCGCATCATCGCCATTCCATGCCTCTTCGGCCAAGCTCCTTCGATCTCGCTCGGACCCGCCTCAACGCAGGCGCAAACGCACTCGCAACAGTCGGAGACGAAGGAGTGATTGAAGTGATGGGTCGCGCACCGTTGCACGCAACATCGTCGAGTCCGTTGATCGGAGGTCGGAAACAACCATGAGCGGATCCAACGACAAACGAACTAGAAGCACCGTGATCTCCTCTGTGCTGCTTCTTGCACTGACGGAGGGAGCGATCGGAGGAGGGTCGCCTCAGCTGGAGGTTCTTGGGAGTTACCAGCTGCAGGGCGATCCGAACGTCCCGCCGGCCGGCCCCCGCGAGAACGATCCGGCAGGCTGCGCCATCACGACCACGAACAGCAGTCCGAGAGCTTGGGTTGCCGTGCGCGGAGGTGCCGACATCGGCTTGCACGTTTACGATCTCGCATCGGTTCCCGCCGGGAGCTTCGTGTCGATTCCGAGGCCGACGGGAGTCGTCGGGCGGCCTACCGCCGTTGCCGCGAGCGACGCGGCGGACGCTGTTGCGATCACGTATTTCGACTCCGTGACGAACAACGGAACCGTTCTGGTCTATCGCGCCAGCGACGCGACGGAGATCTCTAGATTCCACCTCTATCCGACCGACACGGGCACCGGCGTCACGAACCCCGCTGGAGTCGCCATCCTAGACAGCAACATATTGGTCGTGACGGATGGACTCAATCGCGGAGTTCGCGGTTGGTACTACCGAGCGACCGGCTCGCACGTGATCGGCGACACGACGGGTAGCGCAGTCTCGGCGTTTGGAGTCCCGAGCGACGTCTTGCTCATCACGGTGACGATCAGCGCTCGGCCGACGACGTTCGCCCTCGTGCTCGAGAAGCAGGCGCAACGAATCGAAGTCTTTCCCGTGGCCAGTGGGCGCGTTCGACCTCCGCGTCCGCCGCTGAGAACGAGCGACGAGCCGGGCGGGATGTTCATCGTGGGCACTGATCCAGCGACGGTGCGACTGTACGTGACCCAGCCGGCATCCGATCGGATTCTCGTCCTGCGGGCCGGCAGCCCGCTGGTACCGATCAGCGGAACTGGCGTCGATGGCCCCTCGCGAATCACCGGAGTGGAGGTCGGCGGCGTTGTTCACCTCTACGTGACGAGCGACAACCGAGCGTGCATCAGTTATTTGACGGGGCCACCGAACACACCCTCGTTCGTGAATTTCGCCGAGCCTCCCGACAGCTCCGGCGGGGCGATTTGCATTGCGTGTGCGCCCGGCCTGCCGGCGACTCCTGGATTGGCAACGGGCCACCGGGTCGTGGTTCCGATCGCGTGGCAGGATTCACTGTTGGACCTTGGAAAATCGAACAACTAACGGCTCATGATCGCCAATCGGTTCTCGGATAGCGGGGAAATGGATCGACTGATGAACGGCGAGGGGCTGTGGGACGCGGGGGAAGAGATTCGACGCGAGTCGATGGAGTGCAAACCATGAGGACTGGAATTGGGTCGGCGATCGTTCTCGTATTCGGGCTCGGGGCAGTACCTGCGTCGTCGCAAACGATCCGATGCGTGAACAGTACGGACCCTTCGTGCACGGTGACGTATCCGACGATCCAGGACGCCGTCAACGCCTCGATGCCAGGTGACACCATTCTGGTCGGACCGGGCACGTACGGTCCGCTGATCATCGTTGACAGAAGCTTAACGATCAGCGGCGCAGCGTCGGGGACTTCGGGATGCGATCCCAGTCGACCCGTGTTCATGGGCGAGAGCATCCTCAACGACCCGCAAGGTGGGTTTCAGATCAACGCCGACAACGTCACGATCGACGGGTTCGTCATCCAGGATGCCGACGGATCGTTGGCGGGTGGCCAAGGCTCCGGTATTGCTGTCTCGCCGACGGTGTCGGGCACGCACATCGTGAATTGCGTCTTCACCAACAATTCGGTCGGGCTGACCGTCGAGTCGAACGGGTCGGTGACGACGGTCGTCGCCAACAATAAATTCGACAGCAACAATCTTCCCGCCCCGACGAACACGGGCATAGGCATCTCATCGATCAGCGGCGTGCCCAACCTGAACGTCGACGGCAACTGTTTCGTCAACAACGCCGTCGCATCGATCTTCTTGCAGGGGACGGGCGGGACATTGCAGGCGAACATCACCATCCAGGACAACACGGCGGACAACGCGATCATCCTGGTGAACGCCTCGAACGTGATCGTCACGCGAAACCGGGTGGACCACTCGCCGTCCGACGGACTAGTACTGGACGCCGTGACGACGGCCGACATCAACTGCAACAGTTTCGTGTTCGCTGCCAGCGTTGGGATTCGCCTCTTCAGGTTCTACAACGTGCAGCCGAACGCGAGCGTGGCCGTGCATCTGAACAACATCGAGAACAATGTTGCGGGGCTCAGCATCTCGCTCGGCAGTTACGCCAATCCGCCGCTCGATGCGACCAACAATTGGTGGGGCGATGCAACGGGCCCGTTCCATGCGGTTTCGAATCCAGGCGGCTTGGGAAACTCCGTCAGCGACAACGTGACCTTCGCTCCGTTCCGAAGTACCCCGACGCTGACCGTCGTCTGCCCGTCGGACATGTCCGTGGAGTGCGCGAGCCCGGCGGGAACGATGGTGTCGTTCACGGCGCCGGTGAGCTCGGCGTGCGATCCGGCACCGATCGTCTCTTGCGTGCCGGCGTCTGGCTCGGTCTTTCCGCCAGGGGGAACGGATGTGGCGTGCTCTGCCCGCGACATCTCGAACGCGACGGCGAGGTGCACCTTCGTCGTCAGCGTCGTGGACACCACTCCGCCGATGGTGTCGTGCCCCGCGGACATCACGGTCAACTGTTCGGGTCCGGGTGGCGCCGTGGTGAACTTCACTGCAACCGCGAACGACCTCTGCGATCCGGCTCCGAGCGTGACGTGCGTGCCGCCGTCCGGGAGCGTGTTTCCCGTCGCTTCGACGACCGTCCAATGCACGGGCAGCGACGCGATCGGCAACTCTTCGAGCTGCTCGTTCCACGTGAACGTGCTCGACACCGTCGTGCCCCAGATCACGACGCAGCCGATCAGCCAGACGGTCAGCGAAGGAAGCTCCGTGACGTTCACGGTCGTGGCGACCGGAGGGGCGCTCAACTATGGTTGGAGGCGAAACGGCAACCCCATTCCGACCGCGAACGCCTCGTCGTTCACCATTCGACCGGTGAGCGCCGGCGACATGGACAGCTACGACGTCGTCGTATCGAACGCATGCGGCACGGCCGTGAGCAACTCGGTGACGCTGACCGTCACACCGGTCATGCTCCAGGGCACGGTCGCTCTCGGCGACGCGAGCGATCCGAACAATCCGCCCGGCGCTCCGCGAAACGATCCGCGCGAGGTCGCGATCACCACCGCCGGCGGCATGCCGAAGGCGTTCATCGCCGACTTCCAGCATGGCGGAATCAGCGTGCTCGACCTCAGCGTCGTGCCCGCGACTTTCCAGTCGTTCCTTCCGGCACCTGCGGGCTTCAGCTCCGCGCTCGCGGTGAGTGCCAAGGACGATTCCGTGGGCGTGACCTACTACGATCCGGACAATGGCAGTCAAGCGGTCGTCTACAGCGCGACGAGTCTCGGGATCGTGTCGTCGTTCCGGATCAGCCCGGCGTCGAGCGCCAGCTTGCCGAACAGCATTGCGATCGTGGACGGCTCCGTGCTCGTCGTCGCGGACCCCGTCCGCCAAACGGTTCAGGGATGGTTCTATTCGGGGCCGAACGCCGGCTCGGCAACGGGCCCGGCAATCGTGACGTCGAACCCGGCGAACCGATTCGGTCCTGGATATTCACCGACTGTGGTCAAGGCGATCACGCGCGGATCCAACCGCTTCGCGATCGTCCTCGAGCGAGACTCCGAGCGCATCGAGGTCTTTCCGATTCGTGCGAATGGTTCACTGGCGCCGACCACCCGTCGCTTCTCGACGGGCCAACTCCCGGAGGCGATCGCCGTCGAGGCGACGTCGCGGTTCGCCTTCATCACCAACTCGGGAAACGACACGATCAGCGTGATCGGCCCCGGAGTGCCGGCTCAAACCTTCCTGACCAGCGGTGTGAGCACGCCGGTCGGAATGGCTCTGTCCGTCGATGAATTCGGAACGCTGCACCTCTACGTTGCCAGTCGCGGAGAGCAAACCATCGAGCATTTCTGCGGGCCGCTCGGCACCGTGCCGACGTTCTTCAGCGCACTCACCGTCGGCCGAGGCTCGCTGAGCATCGCGAGCCAACCCGGCTTGCCGGTGGGCAATCCCCCGACGGCGGGCGATCGGATCATCATCTCGTCGCTCGTGACCGATTCCGTCAGCGACGTCGGCAGGTGAAGCGGCCCGGCCCGCACATGAGCGACTTCATGAACGCCGGGGGGCATCACGACGCGTTCAAGGAGAAGCGATCGCACGCGGACACGTTCATGTGACGGCGGTCAGTAGAAGACCGTGCGCGTGCGGTGGCGCGGGCGCGCCTTGTAGTCCGGGCATTGGCCGCGGGTCCACAGGACGTAGTCGATCTCCGCGGCGGTCAGCGGGGTGCCGAGCGCTCGCGTCTCGGCGACGAGGCGCTCGACGACGTGGACGGCGCACGCGCGGATCTCCACTTCTTCGGGCGAGCCGGACGCGATGAGCTCGCCCGCTTCGATGCGCGCGACGAGTCCGGGGTCGTAGCGCAAGACGCCGTCGAGTCGCAGCACGTGCGGCACGAGGTTGTCCGCGAAGATGGTGAGGCGATCGAGATCGTCGAAGCGGCCCCACTCGGCACCGGCCGACGCCAGCGCCAGATCCGCGGCCGTGAGCTGTGCGCGCTTGAAGAAGAACACTTCGACGCCGCCGTAAGGCTGCACGTCGCGGAAGAACGTCATGCCTGACAACGTCTCGACGAGCGTCGACGCGAAGTGATGCGCCGATTCGATCAGTCGCGCGAAGTCGCCGTCGAATCGCTCGCGGAGAGTCACGCCGAGATCGTTGAGTGCGCGCGCAAACAGCGCCATCAGCTCGCTTCGCGGCCCGTCGTCAAGATCCTGCTGGAAGATATCGAAGCAGTCGCGCGCTCCGAGCGCGGCGAGCGCCTCGGCGTCAAAGGGGCCGCGCTTCTCGAACGCTTCCTTCAATCGCGTCGCGACGGTGAAGTATCCCGACAGCCCCGGCAGCTTCCGCAGATGCGGAAAGTAGCCCGAGCCGAAGTTGATGGCGTCGAGCGTGACGACGTAAGCGAGTGTCGCCGTGCCGTGTCCGAGGTAGTGGTGGCGCGGATCGAGCCCGGGCACCGCGCCGCGCAGCGTCGCGAGGGATCGCGCGTACGGAGCGAGCCGATCGGCGTCGATCGTCACGCGAGTCGCGCGCGCCGCGACCTCGGCGCACGAGCGGCGGACGGCGGCAAGCGGGTCCATTCGCGGGACTCTACCGTGCGCGTCGCGTGCCCGTCAAAGAACCAACCACTGCAGCCGGTCGCGACCCCCCGTCGAAGAGTGAGATCGCTTCGAACCTCCTGCGCCCCTATCGACCTCGCCGCGTACTGCTACAACCTCACGCTCGATTCGAACGCTGACGGACGGGGCAACGTGACGAACGACGAC